>DATISY010000081.1:0-2920 GCA_035468285.1 Acidimicrobiia bacterium
CCCCCATCGCAGTCGACGCGCTCGTCGAGCTCGACGCGTGACCACCCGCATCCCCCCCGACCGGTGCCAGCCCCTCTTCGACCCCCGTGGCGTCCTCGTCGCCGGCGTCTCCAGCCACCCCGGCAAGTTCGGGTTCGTCGCCCTCCACAACCTCGTCACCCAGGGATTCCCCGGACCCGTCTTCGGCACCAACCGCGACGGCGGCGAGGTCCTCGGCGTCCCCATGCTCGCGTCGCCCGACGACCTGCCCGCCGACACGCCCATCGACCTCGTCGTCGTCTGCACCCCCGCGGCCGCGAACCCCGACCTGCTCCGCGCCTGTGCCCGGCGCGGCATCACCGCCGCGTTCGTCACCTCCGCCGGGTACGGCGAAGCCGGCGCACAGGGCCGCGCTGACGAAGCCGACCTCGTCGCCCTCGCCGAACAGCTCGGGATCCTCCTCGCGGGCCCCAACGGGCAGGGTCTCGTCTCCACCCCCGCCCAGCTCTGCGCCCAGATCGTCGCCCCGTACCCGCCGCCCGGCGCGATCGGGATCGTCAGCCAGTCGGGCAACTTCGTGTCCTCATTCCAGAACCTGGCCCGCGCCACCGGCGTCGGCGTCAGCCGCGCCGTCTCCGCGGGGAACGCCGCCGCGATCACCGTCCCCGACTTCCTCGAGTACTACGCGGCCGACCCCGAGACCCGCGTCGGCCTCGCCTACGTCGAAGGCGTCGGAGACGGCCGCGCCTTCTTCACCCGCGTGCGCGACGCCGCCACCACCAAACCCCTCGTCCTCCTCAAGGGCGGCACCACCTCCGGCGGCCAACGCGCCGCGGCGTCGCACACCGGCGCGCTCGCCAGCGACATCCGCATCTTCGAGGGGCTCTGCGCCCAGGCCGGCGTCACCCGCGCCGACACCGTCGACGACGCCTTCGAAGCCGCCGCCACCTTCGCGACCCAACCCCTCCCACACGGCCCCCGCGTCGCGGTCGTCACCACCGCCGGCGGGTGGGGCGTCGTCACCGCCGACGCGATCACCCGCTCCGACCTCGAGCTCGTCACCCTCCCCGACGACCTGCGCACCGCCATCGACGAACGGCTCCCACCCCGCTGGAGCCGCAACAACCCGATCGACCTCGCCGGAGGCGAAACCCGCGACACCGTCCCCGAGCTCCTCGAGCTCGTCGCCGCCCACCCCGACATCGACGCCGTCATCTACCTCGGCCTCGGCATCCAATCGAACCAGGCCCGCCTCATGCGCGAAGGACGCTTCGCGTCCGACCCCGACCTCGAACGCATCGTCGCCTACCACGAGCGCCAAGACACCCGCTTCGCGCACGCCGCCGCCGCCGCGTCCGACGCGACCGGCAAACCGGTCCTGACCGCCACCGAGCTCGCCGTCGCCGACCCGATGAACGCGGGCCCCCGAACCGTCCGCGACACCGGCCGGCTCTGCTACCCGTCCTCGTACCGCGCGGTGCGCGCCCTCGAGCACCTCTGGCACCGGGCCCGCCACCAACAGACCCGAGGCCGCTCATGACCCCGGGCGCCGCGTCCCGGACGGCGCGCCACGCATGACCCGCACGCGGGTCACCGTCGCGATCCTCCTCGTCGCCGCGCTCGTCTGCGCCGTCCTCGCGCTCCGACCCGCCGCCACGCCGTCCGGGGCGACCCCAGCGGCGGTGCGCACCCCACTGTTCTCGCCCCGCCGGCTCCCCGAGCTCATCACCGACGGCGTCGGCGCCCAACACCTCCAGACGGCCCTCGACGCCGCCGTCACCGCACAGAACGCCTGCTTCCTCGTCAGCGAAGGCGGCCAGGCCCGCGCGACGCACAACCCGGATACGCCGCTCATCCCCGCCAGCACCGAGAAGCTCCTCACCGCCGCGGCCGCGCTCACCGTCCTCGGCCCCGACTTCAAGTACGAGACCAAAGCGGTCGCACCCGCGGCCGTCCACGCCGGCATCGTCGACCGCCTCTTCGTAATCGGCGCAGGCGACCCGATCCTCGCCACCGGCGACTACCTCGCCTACCGCCAAACCCAACCGACCAGCCGCCACGCCATCGCCACCCGCCTCGAGACCCTGGCCGACGCCATCGCCGCCCAAGGTGTGAAGCAGATCCCCGGCGGCGTCGTCGGCGACGACAGCCGCTACGACCAACAGCGCTACCTGCCGAGCTGGCCGCCCAACTACCGCACCGACCCCGTCATCGGCCCGCTCGGCGCGCTGACCGTCAACAGCGGCTACCACCTCACCGGCGGCCGGCCCGTCCCCGTCGATGACCCCGCGCTCGCCACCGCCACGACGCTCACCACCCTCCTCCAGGCCCGCGGCATCCAGGTCGGTCCCGCCGCCGCGCACCTCCCCGCACCCGCGACCGCCGCCCTGGTCGCGTCGGTGATGTCACCGCCGCTCCGCGACATCGTCCGCTTCTTCCTCCGCAGCAGCGACGACCTCACCGCCGAGCTCCTCACCAAGGAGATCTCGGTCCACGCCGGCGGCCCCGGCACCACCGCCGCCGGTGTCCAGCACATCACCGCCACCCTTCAGACCCTCGGGCTCCCTACCACCGGCCTCACCCTCGTCGACGGGTCCGGCCTCGACCGCAGCAACCGCGCCACCTGCCGGATCCTCGCCGCCGCCATCGACCTCGGCCTCAAACCCCAGTACCAGCCGATCCTCGACGGCCTCGCGATCGCCGCCCAAGACGGCACCCTCGCCGTCGAGTTCAACGGCTCCCCACTCGCCGGCAAGCTGCGCGCCAAGACCGGGTTCCTCAACGGCGTCGACGGGCTCGTCGGCCGGCTCGACGCCGGCCGACCGCTGCGCTTCGCGCTGCTCCTGAACGGCAACCTCACCATGCCCGAAGCGTTCGCGGCCCGCGAACGCTTCGGCGGCATCCTCGCCACCTATCCCGACGCGCCCGCACCCGACGTGCT
>DATISY010000082.1:0-34299 GCA_035468285.1 Acidimicrobiia bacterium
CGACCGACGATGACGCGGCGCGTCGGCTGTGGTCGGTGAGCGAGGAGCTGGTCGCGTCCGTCCCCGAGCCGGGCTGACGGACGCGACCGCTCCTCCTCGCGCCTACTTCTTGTAGATCGTGGCCGGGGGCACGATGCCCTCGAACAGGGCGAAGGCCTGCCCGTGCCCGTCGGGCAGCGCGGCCCCGTTCAGGCCCCCGATGTTCTTCTGCGCGCCGACCGCCCACTTCGTGTAGAAGGCCCACAGGTTGTAGACCTTCGTCGCGAACTGCTTGTTCAGCTGCCGGTAGATCTGCACGCGCTTGGCCTGGTCCGTCTCGACCCGTCCTTGGTCGAGGGTCTGGTCGATCACCGGGTCGTTGATCTGACCGAAGTTGACCGGTGAACCGCTGTGCCACCACACGTATTGGGTGTCCGGGTCGGCTTGGGGATGGTTGGCCCACGCCAGGAACTGGAACTGGTGCGCGATCGCGTTGCTGATCCCGGTGGCCTGATCGACCTGCTGGATGTTCACGTTGATGCCCGCCTGCGCATCCTGCTGCTTGGTCAGCTCGGCGAGGGCGAGCAGCTCGGGGTCGGCACCGGGTGTGAGGTACGTGTAGCTCAGCGTCTGGCCGCCGTGGGCCTGGGAGTACAGCTGGGCGTAGTGCTTGGCCTTCGCCACGTTGTGCTGGGGCAGCCCGGCCTGGGCGAACGTCAGGTAGTAGGGCGTGCCCGGGGCGAACGGACCCGTCGCGAGGGTTTCGAGGCCCTGGTTGCGGATCTGGTTGATCTGGTTCGCGTCGCCGGCGTACGCGATGGCGAGCCGGGCGTTGATGTCGTTGAACGGAGCAGCCCCGACGTTGAGCATGCCGTATCCGACATCGGTGCCGTTGTCGGTGTCCATCTCGTTGATCTGACCGCTCGCCTTGCGCTGCCGGAGCTGGACGATGTTGCGCGCGTTGCGGGTCTGGATGATGTCGAAGTCACCGGCCTGCAGGCCGTTGAGCTGCTGGGCGGACTCCTGGGCGGGCACGAACTTGATCTGGTCGAGGTACGGGAGACCCGGTCGCCAGTAGTTGGGGTTGCGCACGACGGTCGTCGACTCGTTCAGCCGGTAGCCGCCGGGCGCGAGCTTGAACGGACCGGTCCCGATGAGGTTGGTCGCGCAGGTGTTGTTGTCGGCCAGCTGCGCCGGGGCGACGATCCCGGTGCGCCCGCTGCCGTAGAGGAGGGCCGGGAACGCCGGCCATGGCGTCTTCGTGGTGATGGTCAGGCTGAGCGGGCCGGTCACGTCGACGCTGCTCACGTTCTTCCACGTGAAGCCGGAGAGCGGCGAGGGGATCTTGGGATTCAGGCCCCGGTAGGTGTCAAGGTTGAGCTTGACCGCGTTCGCGTCGAGCGTTTCGCCGTCGTGGAACTTGATGTTGGGGCGCAGCTGGATCGTCCAGCTGTCGAACGTCGCGTTCGGCGTCACCGCCTGCGCCAGGTAGGGGACGTACTGGTTCTTGGTGTTGGTGGTCACGAGCGTGTCGTAGATCGCGGAGGCGACCTCGATGCCCGCGGGCGCGAGCTGGGACTGCCCCGGGAGGCAGTAGCCCGGTGTCTCGGCCTCGACCGAGTAGGTGATCGAGCCGCCGTGCTTCGGACCCGACGCGGCACCGGCCGAGCCGGCGATCGCGGTGAGTGTTCCCCCGATGAGCATCACGGCGAGCGCGCCGAGCACCGATCGACGTCCTGTCCCCATGTTGTCCCCCCTTGAACGAGTGGCATCGTAGGCCTGGCCGGGCGGCCCGCGCGGGTCAGCCCACCCAGCCGCCGTCGGAGAGCTTGCGGTCGATGGAGTACGCGGCGCTGATGAGCCCGAGATGGGTGAAGGCCTGGGGGAAGTTGCCGAGGTGCTCCCCACGGGGTCCGAGCTCCTCGCCGTACAGGCCGAGGTGGTTGGCGTAGCCGAGCATCTTCTCGAAGAAGAACCGGCCTCGTTGGACGTCACCGCTGCGGGCCAGGCATTCGGCGAACCAGAACGAGCACATGTTGAAGGTCCCTTCGTCCCCGATGAGGCCGTCCTGGGCGGCTTGCCCGGTCTGGTAGCGGTAGACGAGCGAGTCGTCGACGAGGTCGGCGTCGATCGCGGCGAGGGTGCCCAGGAAGCGAGGGTCGGTGGGGCTGATGAACTTCACCATCGGCATGAGCAGGGTGGAGGCGTCGACGGTGTGGGCGCCCGCGTGCTGGACGAAGGTGCGACGGCCCTCGTCCCAGAAGGTGGTCATCATGTCGTGGTAGATGTCGTCGCGGGTGCGGCGCCAGCGGTCAAAGGGATATGGGAACGACCGCCGGTCGGCGAGGCGGATCCCCCGGTCGAGCGCGACCCAGCACATGAGCCGCGAATAGAGGAATTCCTGGCGGCCCCCGCGGATCTCCCACACGCCTTCGTCGGCGAGATGCCAGTGCTCGCACACCCAGTCCACGACGCGGACGAGGTTCCCCCACAGCTCGTAGGCGATGGGCTCTCCGTGCTTGTTGTAGAGGTAGACGGCGTCCATCAGCTCGCCGTAGATGTCGAGCTGGAGTTGGTCGTATGCGCCGTTGCCGACCCGGACGGGTGAGGAGCCGCGGTAGCCCTCGAGGTGCGGGAGCGTCTGCTCGGTGAGGTTCTTGGTCCCGTCGTGGCCGTACATGATCTGCAGCGGCCCGTCGGGTTTCAGGTCCATGCAGCGGTCGTGGATCCAGTCCATGAACGCGCCGGCTTCGTCGGTGTACCCGAGCCGGATCAGCGCGAAGAGGGTGAAGGACGCGTCGCGGATCCAGGTGTAGCGGTAGTCCCAGTTGCGCTCGCCGCCGATCTCCTCGGGGAGCCCGAAGGTCGCCGAGGCGAGGAGCGACCCGTGGGTCTGGGAGACGAGGAGCTTGAGGAGGAGGGCGGAGCGGTTGACGGTTTCGCGCCACCGGCCGGCGTACTGGGACCGGCCGATCCAGGTGCGCCAGAAGTTGACGGTGTCCTTGAACGCGTCGGTGACGTAGTTCGGGGCGGCCGAGGGGCTGGCCAGATGGTCGGCGACCTCTTCCATGACGAACGCGGCCTTCTCGCCGGCTCGGAGTTCGAAGGTGGCCCGGGCGACGCCGTCGCCCCCGACGCTCACCGGCACCGGGGTGCGGAGCCGCACCGCCGTGCCGTCGGGTCCGGTGGACGAGAAGACGAGCTCGCCGTCGCGCGTCTCGACGCGATGCTCGGCTCGGGCGTAGTCGAAGCGCGGGTCGAAGATCATGTTGAAGCGGACGACGCCCCGCACGCATTTCACGCGCCGGACGAGCACCCGGGGATGGTCATGGGGGAAGAGCCCGACGGGCATGAAGTCCGACACCTCGGAGAGGCCGTCGTCGGACAGGAACCGGCTGATGAGGACGTTCGTGTCGGGGAGGTAGAGCTGCTTGTAGGAGACGTCGTCGATGGCGGGATGGATGGAGAACCGCCCCCCACGGTGCTGGTCGAGGAGCGCGGCAAAGATCGTCGGTGAATCGAACTTGGGGAACGAGCAGAAGTCGATGGAGCCGTTCATGCCGACGAGCGCGACGGTGTGGAGGTCGCCGATGACGCCGTAGTTCTCGATGGGTTGGTAGCCGGATGTGCCGTCGTCCACCCTGGATTCCCTTCGTCGTGGTCGCCTGGCCGAAATCTTCCCGCGGGAGGCCTCGGTGTCGTTCGCTCCCGGACGGGAGGCGGAGGTAGACAGGCGGGAAGCATCCCAGGCGCTGAGGAGACCTGCCATGCCCGAAGCCGTGATCGTCGCCGCGTCCCGGACCCCGATCGGACGAGCCAACAAGGGGTCCCTGGTCGAGTGTCGCCCCGATGACCTGTCGGCCGGGATCGTCCGGGCGGTCCTCGACCAGGTGCCGGCGCTGGACCCGGCTGAGGTCGAGGACATCGTGTGGGGCTGTGGGCAGCCCGCGGGCGAGTCGGGCTACAACGTGGCCCGCGTCGTCGCGATCCTTGCCGGGCTCTCGAACGCGCCCGGCGCCACGGTGAACCGGTACTGCTCGTCGTCGCTGCAGACGATCCGCATGGCCGCGCACGCCATCAGGGCCGGTGAAGGCGATGTGTTCGTCGCCGGCGGTGTCGAGACCGTGAGCCGCTTCGCGAAGGGCATGTCCGACGGCTTGCCGGGCACGCACAACGCACGGTTCGCCGACGCCGAGGCACGGACCGCCTCTCGCCACGAGGGCGGCCAGGGATCGTGGCAACCCAACGGCGGGCTCCCCGACGTGTACATCGCGATGGGCGAAACCGCCGAGAACGTCGCCGAGCAGGAGCACGTGACCCGCGAGGAGATGGACGAGTTCGCGCTGCGGTCCCAGCAGCGGGCGGTGGAGGCCCAGAAGAACGGGTTCTTCGAGCGCGAGATCACGCCGGTGACGACACCGGACGGGACACTGGTCGCGATCGACGATGGGCCGCGCCCGGACACCACCCTCGAGAAGCTCAGCTCGCTCAAGCCGGCGTTCCGCCCGGACGGGACCGTCACCGCGGGGAACGCCTGCCCGTTGAACGACGGGGCGGCAGCGACGATCGTGATGAGCGACACGCGCGCCGCGGCGCTCGGGATCACCCCGAAGGCCCGGATCGTGGCCTCGGGTGTCACCGCGGTCGACCCCGAGATCATGGGCCTCGGCCCGATCGACGCCAGCCGCCAGGCGCTCGCCCGGGCCGGGATGACGATCGACCAGATCGACCTGGTCGAGATCAACGAGGCGTTCGCGGCGCAGGTGATCCCGTCGGCGAAGCACCTCGGGATCCCGTGGGAGAAACTGAACGTGCACGGCGGCGCCATCGCGCTCGGGCACCCGTTCGGGATGACCGGGGCCCGGATCATGGCGACGCTGCTCAACGGTCTGGACGACAAGAACCTGCGGTACGGCCTCGAGACCATGTGCGTCGGTGGCGGACAGGGGATGGCGATGATCGTGGAACGCCTCGGGTAGCGCAATGGAGCGACTGCCGCCGGCGTGGGTGGTCGGGCCACTGCTGGCGTTACGGAACGCGATCGACCGCGTCCACGACCGGATGGTCCCGGCGCAGCTCCCTCTGGTGGAACGGACCCTGGGAATCATCGACACGAAGGCGATGGCCGTCGTCGCCGACCTCGGGGTCGCCGATCGGCTCGCCGACGGACCCGTGGGCATCGCGGCGCTTGCCGCCGCGACCGGAAGCGACGCCGACGCGCTGGAGCGGGTCTTGCGGTACCTCGTCGCCCGTCGGGTGTTCCGCCGCGGCCGCGACGGCCGGTACCGCAACACCCGGATCTCCGCCCGCCTGGTGACCCGCGACCCCGCGTCGATGCGGTCATGGGCCCGCTTCTACGGCGCGTCCTGGCATGTCGCGATCTGGGACGAGCTCGCCCATTCGGTGCGCACCGGGGACGCCGCGGCGAGCGTCGCGTTCGGCCGGCCGTTCTGGACCCAGCTCACCGAGCACGACCCCGCCGCGGGCGCGGCGTTCGACGCCGCGATGGCGGACGCGTCGCGGCTCCAGGCGGCCCTCGTCACCGGCCAGCACGACTTCTCGGCGTGCCACGACGTCTGCGACGTCGGCGGCGGGACCGGCACGCTCCTCGCGGGGATCCTCGCCGCGCCTCCTCGGCTGCGCGGGACGCTGCTCGACTTTCCGGCCGTGGTTGCCCACGCCGACACGACGCTGCGCGACGCCGGCGTCGCCGACCGCGTCACCGTCGTCGGGGGCGACTTCTTCGCGTCCGTCCCGACCGGCTGTGACCGGTACCTGCTGCAGGCCGTCGTGCACGACTGGGACGACGAGTCCTGTGTGCGGATCCTCTCAAACGTCCGGGAGGCCCTGCCCCCCGGCGGGCGGGCCCTGGTCCTGGAACAGGAGCTGCCCACCCACGACGGCTGGCATCTCGCCAAGGCCCTCGACCTCGAGATGCTCGTCGACACGGGCGCGGGTCGGGAACGCACCCGCGCCGAGTTCGACGCCCTCTTCACCCGGGCGGGGCTACGAGTCACCCGACGGGGGGCGCTGCCCGTCCTGACGATCTTCGAGCTCGCGGCGGCTTGATCAGCTCGCCCCGTAGACGGGGTCGGGCTCGGGCACCTCGGCGAGCAGCTCCCGGACGACGGACCCCAGCTCGGCCGCGTCCCAGCGGGCCTTGCGGTCCCGGGAGGGCCCGTGATGCCAGCCGTCGGCGACGCTCACGATGCCGCCTTCGAGCTCGAACACCCGCCCGGTCACGTCGCGCGATTCGGGGCTCGCCAGCCACGCCACGAGGGGCGAGACGTTCGCGGGGTCCATCGCGTCGAAACCCGTGTCCGGTTTCGTCATCGTGTCGGCGAACACCGCTTCGGTCATGCGGGTCCGGGCCGACGGTGCGAGCGCGTTGGCCGTGACGCCGTACCGGCCCAGCTCGGCGGCCTCGACGAGGGTGAGCGCGGCGATGCCGGCCTTCGCGGCGCTGTACGCCCCTTGGCCGACGCTGCCGAGCAGACCGGCGCCGCTGCTCGTGTTGATGAGCCGGGCGTCGACGTCGTCCCCGCCCTTGGCCCGGTCGCGCCAGTGCGCGCTGGCGTGGCGCGTCGCCGCGAAGTGTCCCTTCAGGTGGACCCGGATCACCGCGTCCCACTCCTCTTCGCTCGTGCTGACGACCATGCGGTCCCGCACGAACCCGGCGTTGTTGACGAGCACGTCGAGCCGACCGTACGTGCCGATGGCGGTCCCGACGAGGCGTGCCGCGCCGTCCCAGTCGGCGATGTCGTCACCATTGGCGACCGCGGTGCCACCTGCCCCCTCGATCTCGTCGACGACGGCCTGCGCGGTGGCGGCGTCGCGTCCGGTCCCGTCGCGGTCGACGCCGAGGTCGTTGACGACGACGTGGGCGCCCTGACGGGCGAGCTCGAGCGCGTGCGCTCGCCCGAGGCCGCGTCCCGCGCCGGTGACGATCGCGATTCGCCCCTCACAGATTCCCATGCGGCGGGTACGGTAACCGCGTGCGGTTCGGGATCACGATGTTCGCGACCGACCAGACGGTGTCCGTCCCGGACCTGGCACGCGAGGCCGAGGCGCGCGGCCTGCACTCGCTGTACATCCCGGAGCACACCCACATCCCCACCAGCCGGGACACGCCCCCACCCACGGGTGACGCCGAGCTGCCCGAGGAGTACCGGCGGACCGTGGATCCGTTCGCCGCGCTGAGCGCGGCAGCGGCGGTGACCGAACGGATCCGTCTCGGCACCGGGATCTGCCTCGTGGCCCAACGGGAGCCGATCGTCACGGCGAAGGCGGTCGCGACCCTGGACCAGCTCTCCGGGGGCCGCTTCGAGTTCGGGATCGGGTTCGGGTGGAACCGCGACGAGATGCGCGACCACGGTGTCGACCCGGCCACCCGCCGGGAGCGGTCCCGGGAGCACGTGCTGGCGATGCGGGCGTTGTGGCGCGACGACGTGGCCTCGTTCGCCGGTGAGTACGTCCGCTTCGCCCCCAGCTGGTCGTGGCCCAAGCCGGTGCAGCCGGGCGGACCGCCGGTGCTGCTCGGGGGTGCGGCCGGCCCGAAGCTGTTCGCCCACGTCGCCGAGTACGGCGACGGTTGGATCCCCATCGGGGGCGCCGGGATCAACGACGCCCTTCGGGAGCTCCGCGCCGCCTACGAGGCGCAGGGCCGCGACCCGGCGACCATCCGGGTTGTCCCGTTCGGGACGGTGCCGGCACCCGGCAAGCTGGACTACTACGCGTCGTTCGGGATCGACGAGGTCGTGCTGCGCCTGCCGGGGGCCGGCCGCGACACGGTCCTGACCGTGCTCGACCGGTACGCGGCGCTCGTCGACGCGGGGTGAGCGGGGCGGCTCAGCCGAGCCGTTCGATGATCGTCACGTTGGCTTGGCCGCCGCCCTCGCACATCGTCTGGAGGCCGTAGCGACCCCCGGTGCGCTCCAGCTCGTTCAGCAACGTGGTCATGAGGCGGGTGCCGGTCGCACCGAGGGGATGGCCGAGCGCGATCGCGCCTCCGTTGACGTTGACCCGGTCGAGGTCAGCGCCGGTCTCGCGTTGCCATGCGAGCACGACGCTCGCGAACGCCTCGTTGATCTCGATGAGGTCGACGTCGTCGAGGGACATGCCGGTCTTGGCGAGCGCGTACGCGGTGGCAGGGATCGGGGCGGTGAGCATGTAGATCGGGTCGGCGCCCCGAACCGACAGATGGTGGACACGCGCCCGGGGGGTGACCGCGTGGTCGCGCACCGCTTGCTCCGACATGACGAGCATCGCGGACGCGGCGTCGGAGATCTGGGAGGACACCGCGGCGGTGAGCCGACCCCCGTCGACGAGCGTGGGGAGCTGGGCCATCTTCTCCAGCGAGGTGCCCCGCCGGGGTCCCTCGTCGGCGTCGACACCCGCGAGGGGGACGATCTCGCGGTCGAAGCGGTGCTCGTCTTGGGCTCGGATGGCCCGCTCGTGGCTCTCGAGGGCGTACGCCTCCATGTCGCGGCGGGTGATGCCCCACTTCTCGGCGATCATCTCGGCGCCGCGGAACTGGGAGACCTCCTGGGTGCCGTACCGCGCGACCCATCCCTCCGAGCCGGCGAACGGGTCGGCGAACCCAAACGGCTCGGCGGCGGTCAACGCGGCCGCGATCGGGATCATGGTCATGTTCTGGACGCCACCCGCGACGATCACGTCGTTGGTGCCGCTCATCACCGCCTGCGTCGCGAAGTGCAGCGCCTGCTGGGAGGAGCCGCACTGCCGGTCGATCGTGGTGCCCGGGACCTCTTCGGGGTACCCGGCGGCGAGCCACGCGGTGCGGGCGATGTCACCGGCTTGGGGGCCGAGCTGATCGACGCAGCCGAAGAAGACGTCCTCGACCGCGGCCGGGTCGACGCCGGTGCGGTCGACGAGCGCGCGGATGACATGGGCGCCGAGGTCGGCGGGATGGACCGCGGCGAGCCCGCCGCCGCGTTTCCCGACGGGGGTGCGGACCGCGTCGACGATGTAGGCCTCGGGCATTGCTCGCTCCTTGGATTCGGTGGTCACAGGATCGCGCGCCCGACACGGGCCCGGTGCCAGGGAGCGTCCCCCCAGGTCCCTTCGAGGGCCCAGGCCCGCTTCAGGAACAGGTGCAGGTCGTACTCGTAGGAGTAGCCGATGGCGCCGTGGCACTGGAGGGCGGCGCGTCCGGTGAGGTGCGCGGCGTCGGACGCGGTGGCCTTCGCCATCGAGACGTGGACCGGCGTGTCCCCGTCCGCGTGGGTGAGGGACCACGCAGCGCGGTAGACGAGGGGTCGGGCGAACTCCAACGCGAGGCGGGCGCCGGCGAGGTGGTGCTTCACGGCTTGGAACGACCCGACTGGGACCCCGAACTGGCGGCGCTCGGAGACGTACTCGACGGTGAGGTCGAGCATCCGGCGGGTGAGGCCGATCAGCTGCGCGGCCGCGCCGAGGGCACCACGCTCGAGGGCGGCGCCGTCCGAGACGGGGATCCCTGCCCCGGGTGGCGCGTCGACGGTGTAGAGCCGCCGGGCGCGATCGACCGAGGCGTGGGCCGTCAGGTCGAGCTCGTCACGGGCAACCACCCGGACCCGGGTGTCGTCGGCGACGACGACGACCCCGGCGGTGTCGGCCCACGGCGCGTACGGCGCGGCGGGGAACGAGGCGGTCACGGTCGTGGCGCCGGAGACGGCCGGGGCGGGATCGGGGAGGAGCGGGATCGCGACCGCGGCGTGCTCGAGGAGGGGTTCGGGGAGCGCGGCGTAGCCGGCTTCCTCGAGCACCAGGACCAGGTCGAGGAACGAGAGGCCGAGCCCGCCGGCGCCCTCGGGGGCGAGGGCGCCGAGGACGCCCATCTCCGCGAGGTGGCCCCACACGGTGGTGGTGCGGCCGGTGGCGTTCGTCCACGAGTCACGCACCACCGACGGGGGGCATTCCCGGACGAGGAGGTCCCGGACGGCGTCGCGAAAGGCGAGCTGGTCCTCGGTGAACGCGAATCGCATCGGCGTTACCGGCGGGGCAGGCCGAGGACACGCTCGGCGATCACGTTGCGCTGGATCTCGTTCGTGCCGGCATAGATGGGCCCGGACAGCGCGAACTGGTAGCCCTTCATCCAACGCGCCGCTCCCCCAGCGTCGTCGTCGTCGGGCTCGTCGGTGAGCTCGCCGTCGGCGCCGAGCAGCTCCAGGGCGTGCTCGTGGAGCCGGACGTCGAGCTCGGACCAGAACACCTTGGTGAGGCTGGCTTCGGCGCCGACCGATTCCCCGGCGGTCATGCGTGTCACGGTCCAGAAGGTCTGCCACCGGTACGCCTCGGCGTCGATCCAGGCCCGGACGACCTCATCGGCGACGCGGGGGTCCGCCATGTCACGCCGGGCCCGATAGAGGTGGACGAGCCGGTCGGCGGCGGCGAGGAACCGGCCCGGGCTGCGGAGGGTGAGGCCCCGCTCCGCCCCCGCGGTCGCCATCGCGACGCTCCAGCCCTCGTGGACGGCGCCGAGCACGGCGCTGTCGGGGACGAACACGTCGTCGAGGAAGACCTCGGCGAAGCCCTCGTCGCCGTCGAGCCGGCCAAAGCCCCGGACCGTGACGCCGGGGGCGTCGAGCGGGACGAGGAAGTAGGTGAGGCCGCGGTGCCGCTCGGCGTCGGGGTCGCTGCGGAACAGGCCGAAGAGGTGGGTGCAGAACGCGCCCCGCGTCGTCCAGGTCTTCTGGCCCGAGAGCCGCCAACCGCCCGAGGCCGCGTCGCGGGCGGCGCGGCTCTGGATCCCGGCGAGGTCGCTGCCCGCGTTCGGCTCCGACCAGCCCTGGCACCACAGGTCCTGCGCCGCGGCCATGCGGGGCAGGATCTGGTCCTGTTGCTCGGGGGTCCCGAACTCGAAGACGGTGGGCGCGAGGAGGAAGATCCCGTTCTGGGTGACCCGCTGGGGACCGCCCGCCCGGTAGTACTCCTCCTCGAAGAGCAGCCACTCCATCGGTGAGGCGTCGCGTCCGCCGTAACGCTGCGGCCACGACACGACGGCCCAACGGGCGTCGAAGAGCGCCCGCTCCCAGTCGAGGTGCGCGGCGAAGCCGTCCCGGGTGTCACCCGACGGCAGGTCGCGGGGCACGTGCGCGTGCAACCAGGTGCGGCACTCCGCGCGGAAGGCCTCCTCGGGCGGGGTGAACGTGAGATCCATCGCGACGGTCGACGCTACCGGCGTGCCGCCCGGGCGAGCGCCGCCGGGTCCTCGTAGTACTCCCGCCACCACACGATCCGGCCGTCGCGCAGCTCGCACACGCTCATGCCCCGCCACGTCACCGACTCACCGTTGTCACGTCGCTCGACGGTGATCGTCCAGTCCGCCATCACGACGACGCCGTCGACCGCGAGGTGGTGCACCACGAACGATCGCGGCGCGGCCCACCCGAACGAACCCCGCACCATCTGCTCGTAGCCGGCTCGCCCCAGCACGACCCGGCCCGGGGTCTCGAGCACGAGGTCGTCGACCCAGCAGTCGAGGTAGGCGTCGACGTCCTCGGCCAGCCAGGCGGTGCGGCGCCGGTCGAACAGCGTGCGGGCGTCCTCGATGCCGAGACTCATGGGCGGCCCCCGCCCGCGGGAACAAGGACCACCGGAGTCACGTTGAACGAGATCATGACCCTCGCCCTGGTTGCCTTGATCACATCGCTCGTCGGGATGGCCGCGGTCGCGGCGTTCGAGCGGCGCCCACCCCGGGTCGTGCCGGTCATGGTGCGCACGCGACGGCCGCCGCGCTGAGCGACGCGGCTCGAGGGTCGCCAGCGGCCTCGAAGCGCATCTGGTTCATGACGTAGCCGAGGGCGAGGCCGCGGTCCCGGTCGGCGAAACCGAGCGACCCTCCCGCCCCGGGGTGGCCGAACGACCGTGGTCCCGCGGCCGGGGTCAGGGTCGGGGGCAGCGCGAAGCCGAGCCCGAACGTGAGGGGCTGGCCGAGCACGACGTCGGGGCCGTCGGATCGCACCTCGGTGGCCCGGTCGAGGGTGTGGTCGGCGAGGAGTCGCACACCGTCGAGGGGCTGCAGGCACGCGGCGTACATCCGGGCTAACGCCGTCGCGCTGCCGTGCCCGTTCGACGAGGGCAGCTGCGCGGCGCGGAGCAGCCGGGTGTTCCACTGGTCGTCGTATCGCAGCAACCCTGACGGTCCGGTGAACACCCGCGTGAACAGCGAATCGGGTGTCGCCGCGGCGAACTCGTCGAGCGCGTCGGCGTTCGGCGCGGGGTACAGGGTCGCCACGCGGGCGTCTTCCTCGTCGGGGACCCCGAGGAAGAAGTCGAGACCGAGCGGCTCGACGATGTGCTGCGCGATGTAGGCGCCGGGACTGGGAAGTCCCGACACGCGCCGGATCAGCTCGCCAATGATCCAGCCGAACGAGCGGGAGTGGTACCCGTGGGCGGTGCCGGGTTCCCAGTTCGGTGCCTGTGCCGCGATCGCGGCGACGACCGGGTCCCAGGCCGCGATGTCGTCGAGGGAGAGGTCGCCGTCGATGGCGGCGAGCCCGGCGCGGTGGGACAGCGCCATGCCGACCGTGATCGCAGCTTTGCCGTTGGCGGCGAACTCGGGCCAGTAGTCGGCGACGGGGGCGTCGGGGTCGAGCTTCCCGGCCTCGATGAGCTGGTTGGCGGCGATCGCGGTGACGCCTTTGGTGCAGGAGAACACGATGACGATCGTGTCGCGGGTCCACGGCCGGCCCGACGTGCGGTCGGCGACGCCGCCCCAGACGTCGACGACGGGCCGCCCGTCGAGGTACACGCAGCAGGCCGCGCCGACGTCGCCGTGCTCGTCGAAGTTGGCCCGGAAGGCGTCGGCGACGGGACCGAAACCGGGCTCGACGAGCACGTCGGCAGCCAGGACGGTCGTCATGCGCCCAACCGCTTCAGGACCGCTTCGGCGTCGTGGACGATGCGCTCGATGAGCTCCGCGACGCTGGGCAGATCGTCGATGACACCCACGACCTGGCCGCTGGACATGACGCCGAGGTCCGGTCGGCCATCGACCATCGCGGCCCGAAGCAGCATCGGGGTGTTGGCGGCCATCACGACCTGACTCCACGAGAGGTCCTGGGTGCGGCGCATGCCCCGCCCCTCACGGAGGAGATCCCGCCACCGGGTTCCCGTCAGCCGGTGGAACCGCCACGCATTGCGCACGGCGCGGGGCAGGCTCGTGAGGGGTGACCCCCGGTCGATCCGTTCCGTGAAGTCGGTGCGCAGCACCCGGTGCGGGACCCCGTCGACCTGGGTGGTGACGAGCGTGTCGCTGACGGTCTTGGCGAGGTAGAGGTCCTTCACTGCGTCGGCGACGGGGCTGTCGGTCGTCAGCAAGAAGCGGGTTCCCATCGCGATTCCGGCGGCGCCGTACGCCAGCGCCGCGACGAGACCCCTGCCGTCGAAGAACCCGCCCGCGGCGATGACCGGAAGGTCGACGGTGTCGACGACCTGGGGGAGGAGCAGCGAGGTGGGGACCGCGCCGGTATGGCCGCCACCCTCGCCTCCCTGGACGAGCACCGCGTCGACGCCCCACGCGGCGACCTTCTCGGCGTGACGGCGGGCACCGATCGAGGGGATGACGAGCACGCCGCCCTCCTTGAGGCGGCTGATGAGGGCCCGGTCGGGGGCGAGGGCGAACGACGCCACCGTCACGCCCTCCCGGATGAGCAGGTCGCAGCGGGCGGCGGCGTCCGGTGCGTCGGCGCGGAGGTTGACACCGAAGGGCGCGTCGGTGCGGGTTTGGGTGTCGGCGATCGCGGCGCGCAGCTGCTCGAAGTCCATGGTCCCGGACGCCAGGATGCCGAGCCCGCCCGCGTTCGCGGTCGCCGCGGTGAGCCGCGGCCCGGCGACCCAACCCATCCCGGTCTGCACGATCGGGACCCGGATCCCACAGAGATCGCAGAGCTCGGTGTGCAGCGTCGGATGCATCAGCCGGGCAGCTCCGCGGCTCGCAGCCCGGTCGGGTCGAGAACCTCGTCGAGGAGCCGCATGTCATCCGGCGTGGGCACGGCCGTCGTCGGGACCGAGTCGAGCACGACGAGCGGGAACCCGGTCGCTTCGAGCACCGCGTCGACGGTGACACCGGGGTGCACGGACCGGACCCGCATGGCGTGGTTCGGGGTCTCGAAGTCGAACACGCCGAGGTTGGAGATCACGCGGCGGATCTCGTGGTACTGCGACGCGGTCCGTCCCGCCGCCTCGGCGCGGTCGTACCCGACGCCGGACACACAGTCGACGGTCGGGACGAACACGCGGGGCGAGTGGTTTGGCACCCAGTAGCTCGTGGCGTGGTTCACGGTGTTACCGGGCGCGCCGCGCACACCGAGCAGCTGGGCCTTGGGGTGGGCCCACGGGCCGATGCACGCGATGTTCTGGTTGCCGAACCGGTCGACTTGCGTCGCGCCCATCATCACGTGGCGGCGCCCAGCCCACGCGATGTCGAACATCTTCGCGAACGGGAGCCACGCCTCAACCCGCTTCTCCGCTTCGACACCGACGGGGATGGGCTCGGCGAGCTGGAGCGCGTCGCCGTCGCTGTGGACGAGGTTGGGTTCGAACGTGAGCGCGGCGAGGCGGGCGCCTAACGTCGGGATGGTCCCGATGGGGCTCGCGACGATCTCGCCATCGCCGCGCCACGCGTCGGCGCAGGCGAGCACGCACACGTCGGCGAGCGCGGGGGTGGTCATGAGGATCCGGCCAGCGATGCTCGGGCCCGCTCGCGGTACTCGGGTTCGGGGATGTCGACCCATTGGGCCCGGAACGCGGCCCAGGCGTCGGCGTCCTTGGCGGACGCGGCGTACTCGCGTTGGAGCGCCTCGTCGCGGCCGTAGTCGGGGACGCAGTGGGTGAAGTGGGCGCCGAGGGGCGCTTCGACGATCCCGTCAGTCCAGAGCCGGCTGATCTTGATCGTCTGCTCCGAGCCCTCGGCGAGCAAGTCGTCGGTCGGGACGACACGCTCGCACGACACGAACGTCCGCTGCGCCGCCATGGCGAACACGTCGTCGAAGTACCAGTCAGGACCGAGGTACTGGGCATTGCCGCGCTGGTCGGCGCGGTTGGCGTGCAGCAGCGCGACGTCGAGCGGGAGGGCGGGCATGGCGACAAGTTCCTGGCCGTCGTACGGCGACACCACGGTCCGCAGCTCGGGGTTGATCTCCATGATCGCGGAGCCGAGCCCGGCTCGGCAGGGCAGGAACGAGACTCGCATCGCCGCGGCGCGCAAGCCCCACTGCAGCATGCCCTCGTCGAGCTCCATGGCCTCGATGGTGCCTTGCTGGCGCGCGACGCGGAAGTGCGGCTCGAGCGGGATGGAGTCGAGTGACACGAAGCCGTAGGCGACCTTGCGGGCCTTGCCTGCCGCGCACAGCATCCCGACGTCGGGTCCGCCGTAGCTGACGATCGTCAGGTCGCGCAGTGATGAGCGCAGGATGGCCCGCACGACCGACATGGGCTTGCGCCGGGAGCCCCAGCCGCCGATCCCGATCGTCATCCCGTCGTGCAGCTCGGCGACGACGTCGTCCTCCGACAGGCGCTTATCGGGCGTCACCGCCGGGGCCTTCCGCTCAGCGCGGCACGCGCCTCGTCCGGGGCAGGGGTCAGGTTGAGCTCGAACACGAGGCCCATCTCGCGGCGGAACGACCGGCGCGCGTCGGCTGGGTCGATGGCCTGCAGCGACGCCCGGGCGCGGCGGAGCACGACCGGGCTCTTGGCGGCGAGCGTGGCGGCCACCCGCCGGGCCTCCTCGAGGAGCTGGCCTCGGGGGACGACCCGGTCCACGCCGCCCCAGCGGTGCACGGCGTCGGCGTCGACCCGCGTGCCGGAGTACGCCAGCCAGCGGGCTTTCTTCTCGGGGACGAGGCGGGCCAGCTGGGTGGCAGTCCCGAGGCCGCCCGCGTCCACCTCGGGCAACCCGAACGTGGCGTCGTCGGCGGCGATGACGATGTCGGCGTTCCCGGCGAGCCCGACGCCGGTGGCGAGACAGAACCCGTGCACCGCGGCGACGACGGGCGCCGCGCAGTCATACACCGCGCCGTACGCGTCGGCGCACGCCCGGGTCACCTCGACGACGGCGCGCGGCCCTCCGGCGGTGAGCTCGCCGACGTCGACGCCGGCGGCGAAGCCCCGGTCGTTTCCCGAGCGCAGGATGACGGCCCGGACGGACGGGTCCTCGCCCAGGTCCGTGATCTGGCGGGCGAGGTCACGAAAGTCCCGGCTGGTGAGCGCGTTCACGGGCGGGACGTCGAGGACCACTTCAGCGATGTGGTCGCGGGTTCGTTCCGTCCGGACGGGCATGCGTCGCGGACCCTAGTTGGGAGCCTCAAGTACCGTCGGCGCCGTGACCGACTCGGAATCCGTCGACGACCGCCGAACGGGAGGAACCGCCGGCTGGAAGCAGGCGGCCGCCGAGGCGGCCGTCACCGAGGTCCGTTCGGGGATGGCGGTCGGGCTGGGCACCGGCAGCACGGCGATCTTCGCGACCCGCCGCATCGGCGCGCTGCTCCAGCAGGGCGACCTGCACGAGCTGGTGGCGTTCGCGACGTCGGAGGACACGCGCCGGGAGGCGGAGCGGCTCGGCATCCCGATGCTGTCCGAGGACCTGCCCCGTTCGCTCGATGTGACCATCGACGGGGCGGACGAGGTCGACCCGGACCTGAACCTCATCAAGGGTGGTGGCGGCGCGCAGCTGCGGGAGAAGGTCGTGGCGCAGGCGAGCCAGCGCGAGCTCATCGTCGTCGACGAGACGAAGATCTCCCCCCGGCTGGGGACCCGGCATGTGCTGCCGGTGGAGGTCCTGACGTTCGCCTGGTCGTCCCAAGCCCGGTACCTCGAGTCGCTGGGCGCCACGACGGTCACTGTTCGGGTCGGTTCCAACGGGGACCGGTTCCGCACGGACCAGGGCAACCTCGTGCTCGACTGCGACTTCGGGCCCATCGACGACGCGCCCGGGCTGGCTGCCCTGCTCGACGACCGGGCCGGGATCGTGGGACACGGCTTGTTCTTGGGGCTGACCAGCGCGGTGGTGGTCGGCGGCCCGGACGGTGTCCGCTGGCTCACGCAGCCTTGAGCTCCGCGCGGTACCGGCGACGGAAGATGGCGTAGGAGACGAGCCCACCGGGCAGCGGCAGCCAGAACGAGACCAGCCGGTAGGTCAACGTGGCGAGGACGGCGTCGCCCGCGCTGACGCCCGCCAGGGCCAGGACGCCCGTCAGGCCGGCTTCGACGAACCCGAGACCGCCCGGGGTGATCGGAATCATGACGAGCACCTGGCTGGCGGCGTACGCCAACAGGACGAGCCCAGGGTTGGGCCGCGCGCCGACCGCGGCGAGCGACCCGAGCAGCGCCCCGTAGTCGAAGGCCCACTTGCCAACGGTGGCGAAGAGAGCGGCGGCCCAGTTCTCCCCGAGCGCCTGGCGGACCAGGTTCCGCTCGTCACGCAGCCGCCCGGGCAGGTCCCGGACGGCGGGGCGGTGTCGCAGCACCCGGTTCCGCACAGCCTGGATGGCGCGGCCGAGGAGGCTGACCACCCGGTCGGAGGTGACCAGCACCGC
The DNA here is from genome assembly GCA_035468285.1 of Acidimicrobiia bacterium. Lineage (GTDB taxonomy): Bacteria > Actinomycetota > Acidimicrobiia > IMCC26256 > PALSA-555 > PALSA-555. The sequence goes on from DATISY010000082.1 coordinate 17,517, forward strand.
GCCGACGGCCATCAGCGCGACGAAGAAGCCCATCCCGATCCACGCGGCTTCGCGCAAGCCGCCGTTGATGGGCTGGCCGCTGAGGGACAGGATCAACCCGAGGACCGGTATCGCGCTCAGCGTCGCGAGCTGGAGCAGCGTCACCGCGGTGAGCGCCGAGCCGGCCGCCGCGGTGTCGACGCCCGACGCGGCGAGCATCCGGTACTGCAACGTCGCGCCCGCGGCGGCGCCGGCGGGAACGACGCGGCTCAAGGCGTTGGCGGCAAGCTGCGAGGTGGAGATCGCGAACCAGTTCGTCGACCGCAGGGCGAGGGACAGGAGCCACCAGACGCAGCTAAAGCTCGCGACCTCGGCGAGGAGCGCAGCGCCGATCCAGAGCGGGTCGAGGTGCGCCAGGCGCGGCCAGGCCGAGAGGACCTCGCCGATGCTGGGCAGGAACAGGTACAAGGCGATGAGCGCGGCCACCATCGCGACGCCCCGCCGGATGATGCGGGTCCGCCGGGGCGGCGTGGAGTCCGGCGACGACACGCTCACGGGGCCAGACGGTAGCGACCGGCCGCGCCGCCGGTCGCCTCGGCACTCGCCACTCGGCACCCGTTAGCGTTCGGCTTCATGCGCTTCGGGCTGCTGGCCCCCTGTGAAGACCGGTTCCTGTCGTCACCGGACGCGATCGCGGCCTACACCCGCGCCGCCGAGGACGCCGGGTTCGAATCGATCTGGGTCTTCGAGCATGCCGTCATCCCCGCCGACTACACGTCCCGGTACCCCTACAACGCCGAGGGGCGCGTGACGATCGAGGACGACGACATCCCGGACCCGCTGGTCCTGTTGGGCTTCCTCGCCGGGGTGACCCGCCGGATCCGGCTCGGCACCGGTGTGCTCCTCCTGCCTCAGCGCAGCCCGGTCGTCTGCGCCAAGGAATGCGCCACGGTGGACGCCCTCTCCGGCGGTCGGCTGCGCCTCGGCGTCGGTGTCGGCTGGCTCCGCGAGGAGGCCGAGGCCGTCGGCACCCGGTTCGAGGACCGCGGGAAGCGCACCGACGAGTACATCGAGGCGATGCGGGTGCTGTGGCGCGAGCCCGAACCGACGTTCCAGGGGACCTACACCCGTTTCGAGCGGGCCAAGTCGAACCCGAAGCCGGCACAACGCGGCGGGATCCCGATCCTCGTCGGAGGCCACAGCGCCGCTGCGGCGCGCCGCGCGGGACGGCTGGGTGACGGGTTCTTCCCCATCGGGCTGGGCCACGACGACTTCACGACGAGGGTCGACGAGATGCGCGTCGCGGCGCGTGAGGCGGGCCGGGACCCCGACAGGATCGAGATCACGTACAACGGCAGCACGAAGCCCGATCGGGTGGCGCGCTACGCCGACCTCGGGGTGTCGCGATGGATCGTGTCCGTCTGGGACACGAACCCCGACGCGTACCGGCGGGCGTTCGACGAGCTCGCCACGACCCTCATCGGTCCGCTCGGCTGATCCTGGCGCGCCGCGCCGCGCGGCGACGGGCGGGACGGTTAGTGGCGGACGATGACGCAGGATCCGTGGCCGAAGAGCCCCTGGTTGATGGCGAGCCCGACCGAGGCGCCGGCGACCTGACGATCGCCGGCCTCGCCGCGGACCTGCCAGGCGAGCTCGCACACCTGGGCCAACGCCTGGGCGGGGATGGCTTCGCCGAAGCACGCCAGGCCCCCGCTCGGGTTCACGGGGATCCGACCGCCGAGTGACGTCGCGCCCGAGTGCAGGAGCGCCTCCGCGTCGCCGGGCGCGCACAGCCCGATGTTCTCGTACCAGTCGAGCTCGAGCGCGGTGGACAGGTCGTACACCTCGGCGCAGCTGAGCTCGTCTGGTCCGACGCCGGCTTCTTCGTAGGCGGCGTACGCGATCGAGTCCCGAAACGAGCGGGCCGTCGGTGGCGCCCCGAGCGCGGAGTCGGTCGCGATGTCGGGCAGGTCGAGATCGACGTTCGGGTATGTCGGGGTCACGGTGGACACCGCGGCGACCCGGACGTGGCGAGCGGCGTCGTCCCGGCGGGTGGCGAACGCTTCGCTGGCGAGCACGACGGCCGCGGCGCCGTCGCTGGTGGCGCAGATGTCGACCAGGCGCAAGGGGTCGGCCACGACCGGCGACTCGGCGATCTCGTCTTCGGTGAACACCTTCCGGTAGCGGGCGTTGGGGTTGGCGAGCCCGTGGCGGCTGTTCTTGACCTTCACCGCGGCGAAGTCTTTCTCGGTGGCGCCGTAGCGCTCCATGCGACGCCGGGCGTACAGCGCGAAGTAGGTGGGGTTGGTCGCGCCGAGCACATGGAAGCGCAGCCAGTCGGGGTCCTCGGGCCGGTCGCCGGGCAGCGGGCCGAAGAAGCCCTTCGGGGCGGTGTCGGCGCCGACCACGAGCGCCACGTCGGCTTTGCCGGCGAGGATTCGGGCCCGGGCGGCTTCCAAGGCCACTGCCCCGGATGCGCACGCGGCGTAGCTCGACGAGACCGGGATCCCGGACCAGCCGAGCGCCTGCGCGAACGTCGAGCCGGCGACGTAGCCGGGGTAGCCGTTCCGCATGGTGTCCCCGGCGGCGAGGTACTGGACATCCGAGAGCGCGAGACCGGCGTCGGCGAGCGCGGCGCGGGCGGCGACGACGCCGTACTCGGCGAAGGGTCGACCCCACTTGCCCCACGGGTGCATGCCGACCCCGAGGATCCGCACGTCGCTCATGGTGTCCCCCCGGTTGGGCGCCACTTCCACACGGTTCGGACCGAGTCGTCGTCCTCGTAGAGGGGTTCGACGACGAGCTCCATCTCGGTGCCGAGGGTGAGAGCGGCGAGGTCGGTCCCGTGGGCGAGCTGGCCGAGCACGACCATCTGCTCGTCGTCGAGCTCGACCGCCGCGACCCCGTACGGCTCGAAGGGGTCCCGGGCGGGGTACGGCGGGGGCGGCGCGTAGCGGTTGTCCGTCCAGGACCAGAGCCGTCCTCGGGAGGACAGCGGCGCGTCGTCGAGGGGGCCGCCGTCACAGTGGGGGTTGCGGCAGAAGGACCACTGCTTCGGGAAGAACCAGGCTCCGCACCGGGGACAGTGCCCGCCGAGAAGACGCGGGCCTTCGTCGGTGTCGGCGAACAGCCCGTCAATCACCGCGACGGTGGGCTTCACGTTGCCGTCCCTGGCTCGGCGGGGGCGTCGAGCTGCGCGTCGCGCTTCTCGACGAACGCCTGGCGAAGCTCGTCGGAGTCGCCCCACAAGTTGAGCTCGAACGTGAAGCCCTGCTCGAAGCGATAGGAGCGCTTCACGTCGACGGGGTCGATGGCGTTCAACGATTCCTTGGCCCGACGGATGACGATCGGGCTCTTGGCCGCGATGACCTGGGCGAGCTCCCGGGCGGTGTCGAGCAGCGCGGCGCGGGGCACGACGCGCTCGACCGTCCCGAAGGCGAGGAGATCGTCGGCGGTGACGAGCGATCCGGTCAGGAACATGGCTCGCATCTTGTGGTACGGCACGAGCCGCGCGAGGTGGGTGGCGACACCGAGCGCGCCGCGGTCGACCTCGGGGAGCCCGAAGGTTGCGTCGTCTGCCGCCACGACGACGTCCGCGTTCCCTGCGATGCCCACGCCTCCCCCGAGACAGAAGCCGTGCACCGCGGCGATGACGGGGACCTCGCAGTCGTAGACGGCGGCGAAGCACTCGTAGCAGCCTCGGTTGACGTCGATGAGGCTCTGGTGCGTCGGGTCGGCGGCGAGCTCCTTGATGTCGACCCCGGCTTGGAAGCCGCGCAGCTCCGGATTGGCGGCGATGATGACGGCTCGCACCTCGGGATCGCGGCCGTGGCCGCGGATGGTGTCGGCCAGCTCGAACCAGCCCTTCACCGGCAGCGCGTTCACCGGGGGGTTGTCGATGATGACTTCCGCGACGTGGTCACGGACGTCCGAGCGGATCACGCTGCGAGCGTACCGGACGTCTCCGCGAACGAGCCGGGGCGCTCCCAACCCAGGCCGGCGTCGGGTCGGTGCCGTGCGGCTCGGGCTGGCGTCGGCTCGGTCCACTACCGTCCGGGCGTGGCCGACGAGGCGCCGCGCGAGGCGCTCGACTTCACCGGGAAGGTGGCGATCGTCACCGGTGGGTGTCGCGGTGTGGGACGGGGCATCACGGAACGGTTCCTCGCCGCGGGCGCCGACGTGGTGATCTGCTGTCGTCACGAGCCGGAGATCCTCCCCCGCGCGGGGGGCCGCATTGCGGCGTTCATCGCCGCAGATGTACGCGAGCCCGATCAGATCGACGCGGTGGTCGCGTTCACGCTCGAGCGGTTCGGTCGGCTCGATGTGCTCGTCAACAACGCCGGGGGCGCGCCGCCGGCGGATAGCGCGACGGTGTCACCGAAGTTCACGACCGCGATCGTGACCCTGAACCTGATCGCCCCGTTCGTGTTCGCCCAGCGGGCATACGGTGTCATGAACGAGCAGCCGGGCGGTGGCGTGATCGTGAACATCTCGAGCGTCAGTGGGATCCGTCCGTCGCCGGGCACCGCCGCGTACGGGGCCGCCAAAGCCGGGCTCATCAACCTGACCCAGACCTTGGGTCTGGAGTTCGCGCCGAAGGTTCGGGTGGTGTGCGTCACGGTCGGGTTGGTGCGCACCGAGCAGGCGGATCTGTTCTACGGCGACGAGGACGGCGTGCGCGCCGTCGGTGCCACGGTCCCGGTGGGCCGGATGGCGGAGCCGGGTGATGTCGGCGATGTCTGCCTGCTGCTCGCTTCGCCGCTGGCTCGGTACGTGACGGGTGAGCACGTCGTCGTGCACGGCGGCGGCGAGTGGCCGGCGTACCTCCAGGCGGCGAAGAACACGCGCGACTGACGGGTCAGCGGACCCCGAGCTGCTGGTACCAGCGCTGCTTGGACTGCTCACTCATCTCCACCTTCCCGGCTCCGTGCAGCCAGGTGACGAGCACGCCCTCGGCGTCGAGGAAGGCGAGGGTCTCGCTCGTGGGGCGAGACGCGCAGGCGAGCCAGGCGAACACCCGGAGGTGCAGGTCGTCGTGACCGAGAGCGAGCGCCCAGCGGTGCCCCCGGAGTCGCCCGAAGGCCGCGAACGCGTCCGGGCGGGTCCGCTCGCCGGGGACGCCGATCGCATGGACGACCAGAACGTCGCGGGCCCGTCGGGCCACGACTCGAGCGGCGTGGTCACGGACCGTGAGCCCGACTGAGAAATCCTGGGACCGCAGGAACGGGACGACCGACGAGAGCACGGGATCGTCGACCGGCCGGGCGGCGCCACCGCGACCGGCGCGGGCCCGCCAGGTCGGCGCACCGAGCGGTCGCAGGAGCGCCTCGTCGCGGTCGTGACGTTCCCGTTCCCAGGCGCGGATTGCTTCGAGGGCGCGGGGTCGCACGTCGAGACGGATGCCGCTGCTGCGCAGGTCCGGGAGCCAGCGCTGGATGACGCCCGACGGCATGGGATCGACGACGAGCGCCCGAGTTCGGGCCTGTTCGAGAGCGATCGGCAGCTCGGGCGCGCGGTTGCGGCGGGTGCGGGGGGCTCGGGCCCGCCCGACGGCCATGACGCCGATGTCGTGCTCGGCCCAGAACAGCCAGACCGTGTCACCGGTCTTGACGTCGGCCAGGGGGCCGCGCACCTCGGCTGCGACCGACGCGATCCGCCCGTCGAGCGCAGCGCCGCGCACCACGTCGAAGCGCAGGGTCAGCGCGTGCGACCCGCGGTCGAGGAACCGGGTGTGGCTCGAGAGCGGGACGAGCCAGTCGGCCATGACGACAGTGTGGCGGTTTCGCCTACGGGTGCTGGCTGCTCACCGACACGACTTCGCCCGTCATGTATGAGGCGTAGTCGCTGGCGAGGAACACGATCACGTTGGCGACCTCCCATGGCTCGGCGGCTCGCCCGAACGCCTCCCGGTCGGTGAGCTCGGCGAGGAGCTCGTCCGTCGTGACCTTGGACAGGAACGGGTGCATCGCCAGGCTCGGGGCCACCGCGTTCACGCGGACACCGTGGGGTGCGGCTTCGATGGCCGCGCACCGGGTGAGGGCCATGACGCCCGCTTTCGCGGCGGCGTAGTGCGCTTGTCCGGCTTGGGCGCGCCACCCGATCACCGACGCGTTGTTGACGATCGCGCCGCGGCCCCGTGGGGCCATGTGCCGCAGCGCGGCGCGGGTGCAGTGGAACGTGCCGTCGAGGGTGACGCTGAGCACGCGCCGCCATTGCTCGTCGGTCATGTCGACGAGCTCGACGGTGCCGCCGAGACCCGCGTTGTTGACGATCACGTCGACGCCGCCGTGCTCGGCCGCGGCGCTGTCGACGAGGTGCTGCACCTGGTTGTCGTCGGTGACGTCGCACACCACCGTGAGCGGTCGAGGGTGGCTCTCGGCTGCGATGGCGTCGGCGGCTTCCTCGAGTCGTCGGGTGTGGTGGTCGCTCAGCACCACGGTCGCGCCCTCCTCGGCGCAGCGTTTCGCGGTCGCGAAGCCGATTCCGGTCCCGGCCGCCGCGGTGACGACGACGACGCGTCCCGTCAGCAGCTCGTGCCCGGTCGGGGGCGGGGGCGGGGTCATCGAGGCTCCTTGGCGAGGCCGAGCACTCGTTCACCGATCACGTTGCGCTGAATCTGGTTCGACCCGCCGTAGATCGTGTCGGCTCGCGAGTACAAGAACATGCGTTCCAGCGGGCCGAGCTCGTCGCCCGATTCGGCGACGCCCGCGTCGGGACCGAGCACGTCCACGGCGAGCTCCCCGAGCCGACGGTGCAACGTCGCCCAGTAGAGCTTGTGGATGCTCGTGAGGGGTGTCATGTCCGCTCGCTCCAGCGCGGAGAGGGAACGCAACGCGTTGAACCGCATGATCCGCAGCGCGATCCAGGCGTCCGCGAGCCGCTGGCGCAGGATGAGATCGTCGGTGCTCCCACGCTTCTTGGCCACCTCGATGATGGTCGTGAGCTCGTTCTCGAAGCTGAGCTGCTGGCCCAAGGTCGACGCCCCACGTTCGAACGCCAGGGTGCCCATCGCGACCTTCCAACCGCCGTCGATGTCGCCCACGACATGCTCGGACGCGGTGCGGGCCCCGTCGAAGAAGACCTCGTTGAACTCCGAGGTCCCGGTTATCTGGACGATCGGACGGATCTCGATCCCGGGTTGGCGCATGGGAGCGAGGAGGTAGGAGATGCCGCGGTGCGGCGGCGCGTCCCGGTTGGTGCGACAGAGCACGAAGCACCAGTCGGCCCAGTGCGCCAGCGAGGTCCAGACCTTCTGGCCGTGGATCACCCATTCGTCGCCGTCGCGTTCGGCGCGGGTCTGGACGTTGGCGAGGTCGGAGCCGGCGTCGGGCTCGGAGTATCCCTGGCACCAGATCTCGGTGCCGGCCAGGATCCCGGGAAGGAAGCGGCGCTTCTGGGCGTCGGTCCCGAACTGGATGAGCGTCGGCCCGAGCAGCCCCTCCCCCACGATCCCGACCCGGCCGGGACCGTGAGCTCGGGCGTACTCCTCGTAGAAGATGACCTGCTGGGTGAGCGACAGCCCTCGGCCGCCGTACTCCTTCGGCCAGCCGACGCCGATCCAACCCGCGGCGCCGAGGGCCTGCTCCCACGCGGAGCGTTCCTCGAAGAGCTCGTGCTCGTCGCCGGGCCCACCCCGGCCGCGCACCACGGCGAAATCACCGGAGAGCCGTTCGGTCAGCCAGTCGCGTGCCTCGCGGCGAAAGTCCTCGTCCGCGGCCGAGAAGCCAAGCTCCACGCGGCCGCAGCGTAGTGGCCGACCAGCCGTACGATGCGGGCCATGAGCATCGAGTTTCAGACCCCCGAGGCGCTGCGCGACGCGGTGGGAACCCATCTGGGGTTCGGCGACTGGATGGAGATCACCCAGGAGCGGATCAACCTGTTCGCAGAGGCGACCGGGGATCATCAGTGGATCCATGTCGATCCCGAACGGGCGAAGTCGGGTCCGTTCGGCACGACGATCGCGCACGGTTACCTGACGTTGTCGGTCACCAACCGGTTCTTGCCCCAGCTGCTGCGCGTTCCCGCCGCGAAGCTGGGTGTGAACTATGGGGCCAACAAGGTCCGGTTCCCGGCGCCCGTCCCGGTCGGATCGCGCATCCGGGTGGGGGTGGAGATCATCGAAGTGAACGACGTCCCAGGCGGCGTGCAGGTGACGACACGCAACACTGTCGAGATCGAGGGAAGCGACAAGCCGGGGTGCGTCGTCGAGGCGATCAGCCGCTTCCTGTTCTGACCCTCGCGGATTCAGGGTGCGGGGGTGTCCGGTCCGAGCCAACGTCGCATCGCGCGGCGGACCGCGACGCAGTCGCCCGGGTCCGGGAGGGCTCGCCACGCGGGCTCGAGCCCGGGACTGAGCGAGGGCGCCTGCCAGGCCGCGGCGATCGACCCCACCACCTGGGCGGCCCCCGCCCAGAAGTCCGAGCCGGTCGCGGCGCGTCCGGCGAGCACCTGGCCAATGAGACGCGCCGAGGTGTGGTCACCGAGGAGCCCGCCGTGGAACGCCGGGACGAACGCGTGGGCGATGCCGATCTTCACGGGTGCCGGGGCGCTCACCCCCGAGTCGAGGGGGACGACAGCAAACTCGCGTCGGCCGGGTACCGGGCAGCGCAACAGGCCCCGGAGGGCCGGTCCCTCGTCGACGAACGACCGGAAGAGGGGGCTGTCCGCCGAGACGTCAACGGGGCCGACCGCGCTCAACGCGCGCGCGACGCCGTCCATGACCGTCGCCGCGGCGGTGCCCCATCCCGGGTCACCGAGCGTTGGGTAGTAGACACGCCCCGGCCCGAGCAGCGGGCTGAGCGCGACGAGGGACCGGACGGGGGCGTGCGGGCTTCCCGCGAGGTACGCCAACGCGACCAGTGAGCCCTCGCTCTCCGCGACGATGTTCACCGGCTGCCCCGTCGCGCGCTGAAACGCCGCGACTTGGGTGCGCAACTCGAGGGCGAGGTCCCGCGTCGAGCGGTGCGTCGCCGACCGTGGGTACGGGCGGGGCAGGCCCTGCCGGTCCAGACCCGCGTACGAGAACCGACGGATGCGGTATCGGCCCGCCACCCAGCCGCGGGTGACGCCGTCCCATTCGGAGTTGAACCCCTTGACGATGAGGACGGGAGGCCCGGAGGCGTTCGGGGGCACCGGTGGGAGCAGCGTGCGGGCGTTCTCGAGCGCGACGGAGACGGCGAAGCCAGCGGTGGTGCCGCCCACGACGAGGATGAGGATGCCGGCGAGCCCGACGACGACGAAGGGACGACGGCGCGGCTGCGGTGCTCGACCGGCGAGGCTCTGCACGAGCTGGAGCCAGCACCAGGCGTTCGCCACCCCAACGAGCGCGGTGAGCGCCACCTGGGCCGGCCCCGGCAGGTGCACCAGCACCGCGCCGGCCGTGGTGACCAGGACGAACGTCCCGAGCACGACTCGGATGGTCTCCCAGGTCGGGCGGTCCCGCCACCACGACGCTGAGACGGGGGCCCGGTGGACCAACAGCGCGGCGAGGACCACGACGGGCACGGCGACGAAGAACAACCAGGAGAGCGACACCACGGCCATCGCGAAGGTCAGGACCGCGAAGGGCACCAGGACCAGCGCGACGAGCACGGTGACACGGACGATGGAGCGAAGCTGTTCCCGCCACGGCGGCGGCTCGAGCGCCGCCGGCCAGGCGGCGCGCACCAAGCCGATCATGAGCGCGCTGCGCACCGCGAGGAGTGCCAGCACCTCGAGCGCGAACGCCGGCCAGGACGGGTGGTAGACGAGCAGCCACCGCCAGTCGTGGAACAGGTCGAACGGGGTGGCCGCGGTGACTTGGGGCGCGAGCGCGGCGGCGCCCGAGGAGCCGATCGCGGCGATCACGAGCGCCTCCAGGGCGGCCGGAGCCACGGCCAGGACGAGGAGCCACGGATGGCGGCGGAGTCGGTCCCGGGCGCGGTGACCGTCTGCCGTGCCCTGCACGCCCGCAGCGTACGTGGGACGTCCGACTAGCGGAGGGCTGGCGCGTCGTGGACGGCGTGCAGGTCGATCACTTTGGGGACTCGGACGCGAAGCCCGAGCCGTCGGCCCGCGAGGTCCGCCGCGGCGACGAGCGCCACGAGCGCGGTCCCGGCGATGGCAAGGCGCAGCATGGCGGCGCCCGGTTGGGTCCACGCGGTGATCGTCGTGAGATTCAAGGTCGCGTGCACCGCGGCCGCGGGCCAGATCGCACCGGTGCGAAGGACCGTGTAGCCGAGCACCAGCGCCAGGCTGGCGAACGACACGCCGGTAGCCGGCCCGGTGATCTGGCTCACGTGCCCGGGCAGCGCGGTGAAGACGAGCGCGGCGCCGCTCAGCGCGGTGAGGCCCGGTCCGGTCCCCCACCGGTGGGGATGTCGCCAGTCGCGGCGCAGGAGCGCGGCAACGCACGCGCCGATGACGAGCACCGCGGCGAGCCGGAACACGAGCTCTTCGCCGATTGCCGCGACGATCAGGGCGCCGGCCTCGACCGGGCGGCCCAGTGTGACGCCGTAGACCACGGTCGCGGCGCCGACGACGACGACGGCCGCGACGCCGAACTCCCGCCAGGCGCCGGCACCGACCCGGGACCGACCGGATCTGCCCGGCCGGAGTCGTGCCAGGACCACGAGCGCGACCGGCAACGCAGGGGAGATCGCGACGCGACCCAACGCTCCGAGAGAGACACCGGCCCAGGCGGTCGCCACGTCGACCACGACGGCCAGCGCGGCGAGCCCGATCGTGGTCCGGGTCAGCGACCAGTCCGCCCAGCCTCGCCATCGGAGCGCCCATCGGGCCTCCCGGGTAGCCCGGGCGACCTCATCCGGCACGGCGCCCGACGCACGGACAGCGTCGACGACCCGGTTTCCTCCCGTCACGATGCTCCTCGGCAGCGCGGCCCCGCTTCCCACCCAGAGTGTGGACGATCGCGCCCTCCGTGACCAACTCGGCGGGCGGGGGGTTCAGGCCAGGTAGGTGTCGAACCAGGCCAGGGCCCGGCTCCACGCGTCCCGGGCCGATTCCTGGTGGTAGTCGGCCCGCACGTCGCAGTGGAACCCATGTCCGGCGTCGGGGTAGCGGACCACCTCCGTCGGAACAGGTGCTGCCCGCAGCGCCTCCCGGAGCCGCTCGACGTCCTCGACGCGGATGGACGCGTCCTGGTCGCCGAAGAGCCCCAGCCACGGAGTCCGAAGACCGGGTGCCTCATCGATGAGCGCCGGGTACGGGAGGGCGCCCTTCGCGGCGATCCCGCCCCCGTAGAACCCGACTGCGGCACCGAGGGTGCGGCGCGCCGCGACGAGGAACGTCGCCCGGCCACCGAAGCAGAACCCGACGGTCCCGATGTGGTCGTCGGCGAACCCGGCGTCGTGGAGGACACCCAGCGCCGCGTCGACGTCGCCGAGGATGGTGTCGTCCGACACGCCCTCGAAGAGGGCGATGACCTCGTTGAAGTCGAGATTGTCGTAGTCGTCGAGGTACCCGCCACCCGCCCGGTGGAACAGCGCCGGCGCGACCGCGTGGTAGCCGGCGTCGGCGAGGCGGCGGACGACCGACTGGATGTGGCGGTTGACGCCGAACGCCTCCTGGATGACGACAACGGCCCGCGGGGCCGGACGGTCCGGAGTGGCCTCGTAGACCTCCATGGGCCCGTCGGCGGTGGAGACGGTGATGGAACGCTCGCCCATCAGGCCGCCGATCGCTGGTCGAACGCGACCTTGATGGCACCGGAGCGGTCCTGGTCGGCCAAGGCTACGAACGCGTCGCGCCAGTCGTCGAGCGCGAACGTGTGGGTGAGCATGCCGGTGAGGTCGACGCGGCCGTCGCGGACCAGCTCGAGATAGTGGTCGATCCCGTGCTGTCGGACGCCGTCGATCACCTCGAACCCGAAGGCGTTCGAGCCGACGAACGACAGCTCCTTGAAGTACAGGGGGGTGTCCTCCCAGAACGTGGGGCCGTGGACACCGGCCTTGACGATCGTCCCCCGGGCCCGCGCGACGCGCGAGCCGACCTCGAAGGTCTCCCGCTTGCCGATCGTGTCGTACACCACGTCGATGGCACCGGGATACGCCATGGGGAGGCCGTCGGCGGCTTGGAGCACGCCCCCGGACCAGTCGGCGGCCTCCTCGACGACTTGGAGGGCCGGCTCGTGCCCGATCACGGTGGCGCCGAGACGCCGGGCGAGCGCGGCCTGCGTCTCGAAGCGGGCCACGACGAGCACCTCGACGTCGGGGTACAGGGCCCGCAGAATCGCGGTCGCGCACGTCCCGAGCGCACCCGCCCCGTAGACCATCACCTTCCCGCCAGGAGGAGGCGCGTGCCGGGTCACGGCGTGGAGGCTCACGGCGAAGGGGTCCGCGAAGACCGCGAGCTCGTCGGGCACCGCGGCCGGCACCTTGAACAGCATCGAGTCGTGCGCCGGCATGAGCTGGGCGTATCCGCCGCTGGCATCGCGCGACGTCCCGCTGTGGATCCCCGGCGCGATCGGGCCGACCGCGAAGTTCGCGCAGAGGCTGTAATCGCCGTTGGCGCACGCCGGACAGACCGGCGAGACACCCCGCGGACCGCAGGACAGCCACGGGTTCAACACGACGCGGTCGCCCACCTCGAGACCCTCGGCTTGGGGTCCGAGGTCGGTCACTTCCGCGACGACCTCGTGGCCGAGCACCTGGGGAAGCGAGAAGAACGCCTTCATCGGGTTGTCGGGCGAGCCCACCTCGCCCCAGTCCATGAACACCTGCTTGGAGTCCGACCCACAGATCCCTGTGAGGCGGGGCCGCGTGACGACCCAGTCCGGCAATAAGAAGCCGGGGTCAGGGAGGTCGGTGAGACGCATGGGCGTGTGCGCCAGACCGCGCAGCAACGGATTCTCGTCCACGCCCGAGGGCGGATCCCACCGTTCGGGTTTCACGCCGTACAGCAAGGCTCGCACGACCCGGAGCGTATCGACACCCTGCGCGGCCCGCGAGACGTTCACCGCGGCGCGCCCGTGCGCGGGGCCGCCTCGGCGGCGCTCCGGGGACCCGTCCCCGGTCCCGGGGGTGACCGGTACCATTGAGTCCCGTGGAGACCGAGACCATGCCGGCACCGGTCATTGCGCCACCCCGTCCGGTCGAAACCCCGTCACGCCCGGTCACCGACGACGGCGACCACGATCGGTTCGCGCACTACGCCAAGAAGTCCGATATCACGCGCGCGTACGTCACCGGCGAGGCGATCGTCGCGCTGTGCGGCAAGAAGTGGGTCCCAACCCGAGACCCGAAGCGGTACCCGATCTGTCCGACGTGCGCGGAGCGCAAAGCCGCCGGGTGGCGGCCCTAAGCCGAGTCGGCCGCGCCCGGGAAGATCACACCGCCAATCGGCGTTGAATGAAGGCTATGGCAGTTTCGTCGACGGTCGTCCCCACCCAGTACTGGCACCCGCTCGACGACGGCCGCGTCCAGTGCGACGTATGCCCTCGGGCCTGCAAGCTGCACGAGGGCCAACGAGGCGTGTGCTTCGTGCGCGCCCGTCAGGGCGACGCCATCGTCCTCGCCACGTACGGGCGCTCAAGCGGCTACTGCGTCGACCCGATCGAGAAGAAGCCGCTCAACCACTTCCTGCCGGGCAGCTCCGTCCTGTCATTCGGGACCGCCGGCTGCAACCTGGCGTGCCGGTTCTGTCAGAACTGGGACATCTCGAAGTCGAAGGAGTTCGACACCCTCGCCGATGCTGCGGACCCCGACACGATCGCGGCCGCCGCACAACGGTTGGGATGCCGGTCAGTCGCGTTCACGTACAACGACCCCGTGATCTTCCTCGAGTACGCCGTCGACGTCGCCGACGCCTGCCGGGCCCGGGGGATCCAGGCTGTCGCGGTCACGGCGGGATACGTCTGCGACGAGCCGCGACGCGACTTCTTCGCCCACATCGACGCGGCCAACGTCGACCTCAAGGGCTTCACCGACGACTTCTACCGGCACGTCTGCGGCGGACGCCTCGACCCGGTGCTCCGCACGTTGGAGTACTTGGTTCACGAGACCGACGTCTGGGTCGAGACCACCACCTTGCTCATCCCGGGGAAGAACGACAGCGACGACGAGGTAGACCGTATGACGTCGTGGGTCGTGGAGCATCTGGGACCCGATGTCCCGATGCACTTCACCGCGTTCCATCCCGACTTCAAGATGCTCGACGTCGAGGCGACCCCGCCGGCGACCTTGAGCCGGGCCCGCGATCTGGCGCTCGCGAACGGTGTCCGCTACGCGTACACCGGCAACGTGCACGATCGCGACGGCGGGACAACCCGCTGCTCGGGGTGCGGCACGGCGCTGATCGAGCGCGACTGGTACCAGCTCGGGATCTACGAGCTGACCGACGACGGACGCTGCCGCGTCTGCGACACGGCGGTGCCCGGCCGGTTCGATGGCCCCGCCGGGACGTGGGGATCGCGTCGCCGCCCGATCCGTCTGGCGGACCTGGGTGCCGGATCGTGACCGCCACGACCCGGCGGCGACCGCCCGCGGTGGCCGGCACCTTCTACCCCGACGACGCGGCCAGCCTGGCGGCGCAGCTCGACGAGCTCGTCCCCCCGGGTGTGACCGGTCCCGCGCCGAAGGCGCTGATCGTCCCACACGCCGGGTACGTGTACTCCGGGCCGGTGGCCGGACACGGCTACGCCACCCTGCGCGCTGCTCGCGACCGGATCGAGCGGGTCGTGCTCCTCGGGCCCGCGCACCGCGTGCCCGTCCGCGGACTCGCGACCACGTCAGCGGACGAGTGGGTCACGCCGCTCGGCGCGGTGACCATCGACGACGCGGCTCGGCAGGCGGTCCTCGCGGTCCCGAACGTCGAGATCGACGACCGTGCCCACGCCGACGAGCACAGCCTCGAGGTGCACCTCCCCTTCCTGCAGCACACGCTCCGACGCTTCTCGGCGCTGCCCCTCGTCGTGGGTCGTGCCGATCCTGAGACGGTCGCGGCGGTCCTCGACACGGTGTGGGGCGGGCCCGAGACGCTAATCGTCGTGAGCACGGATCTGAGCCATTACCTGGATCACGCCACGGCGTCCGCCCGCGACCGTCGCACCGCGGAGGCCATCGTCGCCGGGCGACCCGACATGATTCGTCTCGACGACGCCTGTGGCGCGCACCCGGTCCGCGGCCTGCTGCTCGCGGCTCGCCGACACGGGCTGCGCACCCGACTCCTGGACCTGCGCAACTCCGGCGACACCGCTGGGCCATCGGACCGTGTCGTCGGCTACGGCGCGTTCTCGCTGTCCGAGGCCACGCCGTGACGACCACCACCGCGCTCCGCGACACCGACCGGCGGGCGCTCCTCGAGGTCAGCACCGCCGTCGTCGGCGACGTCGTCAACGGCCGCCGCCCCCGTCTTCCCGACCCGGCGGCCTTCGATGGCCCCCTTCGCGAGTTGGGTGCGTCGTTCGTCACCCTCGAGCGCGGCGGGCAGCTCCTCGGCTGCATCGGGACGCTCGTCGCGGTCCAGCCCCTCGTCGTCGACGTCGCGCGCCACGCGCTCGACGCGGCGTTCGCTGACCCCCGCTTGCCGCCGGTCACCCGGGACGACTTCGCCCAGATGAGCGTGAAGGTGTCGGTGCTCAGCCCACCCGAGCCGATGGCCGTTTCGACGTTCGACGAACTGGTAGCGGCCGTCCGTCCCGGGATCGACGGAGTCCTCGTCGACGACGGACGGCATCGCGCGACGCTGCTCCCGTCGGTGTGGGACCACCTTCCCGTCCCCGAGCGGTTCGTCGAGGCGCTCTGGCAGAAGGCCGGCCTGGCGAGGGGTGCGTGGCCGGCCGGGATGGCGGTCTCGCGCTACGCGACCGAGGAGTTCGGCGATCCGGGACCCCGTCCGCCGGACGGTTCCGGCAGCCGGTAGAGCCCACGGGCGGTTCCGCCGAGGATCGCGACCTTGTCCGAACTGCTGAGGTCGCTGACCACGATCTGGTCCAGCAGGTGGCTGATGCGGCGACCGACCGGCCAGGAGTACAGGTCGGTCCCGAACGCCACCCGCTCCGAACCGAACTGGCGAGCGAAGCCCTCGATGAAGTCGAAGTTGTAGCTGAGGCTGGTGTCGAAGACGAGGTTCGGTGCGATCTCGGCGATGGCCAGGACATCAGCGATTCGGCGAAGGCGGCGATCGTCGGGGGGAACGGTGCCCGCCTCTATGGGCTCGCCCCGCCGGGATCGGGCAAACTGGGCCCATGACCATCACCGAGGCACTCCCCAACGCGGTCCACGTCGGCGCCGACGACCTTCCGTTCGTCGAGATCGGCGACGGCAACAAGCTCAAAGTGCTCCAGGTCAAGGAGCGCGAGGGCCTCTGGATCGTCCAGAACGTGTTCCAACCCGGGTTCGAGGTCCAGACCCACCGACACACGGGCCCGGTGTGGGGCTACACGGTCAGCGGCGCCTGGAAGTACAAGGAATACGACTACGTGAACCGGGCCGGGTCGTTCCTCTACGAGCCGGCCGGTTCGGTCCACACGCTCACTTGCATCGAAGCGGACACGCTGGTGTGGTTCCACATGTACGGGGCGAACCTGAACCTCGACGCCAGCGGCAAGGTCGAGAGCGTCACCGACGGCGCCGGCACGCTCGCCGCCTACTACCTCCTGTGCGAGGCGCAAGGACTTCCGCGTCCCAACGTGTTGACCAACTAGTCACGGTGACCGACGACACCACGCCCTTCGAGGCGCTCGTCGCCGAGCTCGGGTACCCGATGTACGTCGTGACGGCAGCATCCGGTGGCGATGTCGACGGGTGTCTCGTTGGCTTCGCCACCCAATGCAGCATCTCGCCACCCCGGTTTGTCGCGTGCCTGT
>DATISY010000083.1:0-2778 GCA_035468285.1 Acidimicrobiia bacterium
GACGCGACGGGGCGCCGGTCGCGCTACGCGGCCGGCGCCTCTCGTATCCCGGGTCCCTCGCACGGGACGGCCGTCACCCGGGTTCGGGCCTCCACGGGGGCAGCCGTCCGGACGGTGAGCCAGGCGAGCACACCACCGAACGCGGCGATCCCGCCGGAGATCACCATCGCCCGCCCGAACCCCGACGCCAGGTTCAGGCGGCCGCCGGCACCGGTGAGACCGGCCGCGGCCGGGAGCACAGCCACGGCCAGGAGCCCGGCGATCCGCGAGACCGCGTTGTTGATGGCCGACCCGACGCCCATGTGCTCGTCCGCGACCGCGCCCAGCACCGCCGCGGTCAGCGGCGCGACGGTGAACACCAGGCCGACGCCGAGGACCAGCAGCCCGGGGAGCACCGTCGTCAGGTACGAGGCGCCGCTGTCCACGCGGGCGAGCAGGGCGACGCCGATCCCGGCGATGATCGGCCCGACCGTCATCGGGATCCGGGGTCCGATCCGCTGCGCCAGCGCGCCCATCCGGGCCGAGAAGCTCAGCATGAGCAGGGTGATCGGGATCAAGGAGGCGCCCGCCTCGAGGGCCGAGTAGCCCAGGTCGGTCTGGAGATGCACCACGAGCAAGAAGGTCACCGCCCCGAACGCCCCGTAGACGACGAAGGTCACGGCGTTCGCCCCGGAGAACTGCCGGTTCTTGAAGGTGTCCAGCGGCACCATCGGATGCGACGACCGGAGCTCGACGACAACCCAGCTGGCCAGCGCCCCCAACCCGGCGAGCCCCAAGACGAGGGCGAAACCCGACCAACCGTGGGCCGGGCCGTCGATGAGCGCGTAGACGACACCGCCGAGCCCCGCGGCCAGGACCGCGCCGCCCAGCACGTCGACGCGACGGTCAGCCGTCTCGTCGCGGGTCTCCGGAACGTGACGGTTCGCGAGGTAGACCGTGACGACGACGAAGGGCAGGTTGATGAGGAACACCAGCCGCCACGACACCGAGTCGATGAGGAACCCACCGAGGAATGGTCCGATCGCCGTGGCGACCCCGGCGAGCCCGGACCAGGCGCCGATCGCCGCGCCGCGGTCCTCCTGGCGGAACGAGGCCGAGATGATGGCCAGACTCCCCGGGATGAGCAGCGCCGCGGTCATGCCCTGCAACGCCCGGGCCGCGATGAGCGTCCCGATCGAGGGCGCGACCCCGCTCAGCAGCGACGTCACTGCGAACCCGATCAGCCCGAACACGAAGATGCGCCGCCGGCCGAACAAGTCGCCGAGTGACCCGCCGATGACGAGCAGCGACCCCAACGTGAGCAGGTACGAGGTGACGACCCACTGGAGGTCGGCGAGGCTGGCGTGAAAGTCCTTGGCGATCGCCGGGAGCGCCACGTTGACCACCGTGCTGTCGAGGAACGCAATCCCCGACCCGAGGACGGCCGTGACGATGACCCAACGCCCGGCGGCGGTCCCCATCCGCAGCCCAGGCCCCGGGGTGGGACCGGGAGCGCTCAAGGGTGCGAGGGGCTCGGTGAGAGTGCCGGGACCTCGAACAGCACCTCGTCCGCGTAGCACCACAGCCAGTCCTCGCCGGGCTCGTAGGACTGGACGAGCGGGTGACCGATGGCATGGAAGTGCTTCGTCGCGTGTTGGTTGGGAGAGTTGTCACAACACCCGACGTGCCCACACTCGATGCAGCGGCGCAGGTGCATCCACGTCGCGCCCGTGAGCGTGCACTCGTAGCAACCCGGCCCGGTCGGTGGGGCGTTCACTGCGAGGTCGTCGAGATGCGCACAGGTGACCGCCACGCCAGCCTCCTCAGTCGCCTTCGAACCGGGCGTCGAGCATCACCAGCCGGTCGGCCAGCTCCGGGTCGGCACCCGGGCCGAAGGCCGAGACCAGCGTGCCGAGCGAATCGCACGCAGGACAGCGAATCCCGTAGACGACGGCCTCTTCGTCCGGGTCGCTGGGCCCCTCGAACCGGTAGACGCGCAGGACCTGGGCCCGGTCGACGGTCTCCACCCGGGCGCAATCCCCACACTTCAGCCCGTCGCCCGTCAAGGAGAACGACGCGCCGAACCCTTCGGTTTCCAGCAACCGGACCGCGTCGAGGACGGTCGCAGGCTCGTCGCTCACGGCTCGACCCTACCGTCATGCCAACGGCATCCCTTCCCCGAACGGGGCTAGCGTCCCGCCCCGTGCTCCTCGACCGCTTCCGTCTCGACGGCCGAGCCGCGGTCGTGACCGGTGCCGGACGCGGGATCGGCGCCGGCGCGGCGCGGGCCCTGGCCGAGGCCGGCGCCGACGTCGCGCTCACCGCCCGAACCCCCGACCAGCTCGACCGCGTCGCCGACGACATCCGGTCCCTCGGCCGTAGGGCCCTCGCCATCCCCGGCGACGTCAACGACCTCGACCACATCGACCGGTTCGTCGACGCGACGCTCGCCGAGTTCGGCCGTCTCGACATCGTCGTCAACAACGCCGGCGGCACCATGCCCGCACCGCTCCTCGACACCTCGGTCCGATCGTTCGAGCAGGCCTTCCACTTCAACGTCACGACCGCGTTCGCGCTGACGAAAGCCGCGCTCCCCCACCTCCTCGCGGGCGACCGGGGCGCCGTCGTCAACATCAGCTCCGCGATGGGCCGACTGCGCGACCGGGGCTTCGTCGCCTACGGCACCGCGAAGGCGGCTCTCGCGCACATGACGCGCCTGCTGGCCGCCGACTGCGCCCCCCGGGTGCGGGTGAACGCCATCGCCGTCGGGTCGGTCGCGACCTCTGCGCTCGAGGTCGT
>DATISY010000084.1:0-25673 GCA_035468285.1 Acidimicrobiia bacterium
CGTGGGTGAAGTCAAGTACGCACGAGCGGAGGACGGCACGCATGTCGCCTACCGCGTGCTCGACGCCCATGTCGAATGCGTAGCCGGTAGAGACATCATCATGGCCTCCGGCGGCTTGATCCCGATGGAGGTGTTCGAAGACGATCCGGGGTTCGTGCGGCTCCTCGAAGGGCTCAGCAATCTCGGACGGGTCGTGGTGTTCGATCGTCGGGGCCTCGGCTTGTCTGATCCGCTGGTCGACTTGGAGCGGCCGGTCCTGGACCAGTGGGCCGACGACCTCTCGGCTGTTGTGGAGGCGTCGGGAGCCCAGGATGCGGTGGTCTTTGCGTGGGACGGCTACGGAGTCGCGACTCGGTTCGCTGCGAGGCACCCCGGCCGATTGCGCCTGCTTGTGCTCCACCATCCGATGATGGTTCCCGACGACCGTTGGGACACGTGGCTCGCCGAGCGGCGTGCCCTCGTGCGTGCGAACCTGGGCGGTGGTCGGGACCTCCTTGAGCAGATCGCCCCGTCGCGCGCGTCGGATGCATCGTTTCGCGACTGGTACGCCCGTGCGGGGCGTGCTGGGGCGAGTCCGGCGACTGCAGCCCGGATCTGGGAATCGGTGTTCAGCTCTCGACCGCGCGACCAACTCTTCAGTCAGGTCGAGACGCCGACGTTGGTGTTGCACCGCCGCGACAACGTCTACCTACCCGCTGAGGCAGTGCGCCTTGCGGTGTCGCAAATCAGGGGGGCGACTCTCGTCGAGCTCAATGGTGCCGATCACTTCCCGTTTATCGGTGATGTCGACGCGTTGGTCGCTGAGATCGCCGACTTTGTCGTGGGTGAGCGCCGACTCCCACCCCCTCAGCGCCTCCTCGCGGCTCTGATGTTCACCGATCTCGTCGCATCCACTGAACGCGCCGCATCACTCGGTGACGACCACTGGAAGTCCGTTCTCGACCGCCACGACGCTACGGTACGAGCAGCGGTCGGAGGTTGCGGCGGCAACGTGGTCAAGACCACCGGCGACGGCGTGCTTGCGCTACTACCGTCCGCAGGTGCTGCGGTGCGTGCGGCCGAACGGGTACGCGGCACGCTCGCGGCGGACGGGCTTGACGTACGCATCGGCATCCACGTCGGCGACGTCGACCGTCGCGGCAGCGACGTATCCGGGCTTGGTGTGCACGTGGCAGCCCGCGCGATGGCGGTTGCCGATCCCGGTCAGGTCGTGGTGACCGCATCTGTTCCCACCGCCCTCACCGGCCAGGCCGCGGCCTTCGAAGCGCTCGGCGCACACAAGCTCAAAGGTGTGCCGGGCACGTGGGAACTGTTCCGACTAGCCGAAGACACCGCAGTCAGGAATATTTGAAGACCGCGGTCGAGATCGCACGACCGAGTCGCGCACGAAGCAGCACCCCCAACATATTGCCCAATACCATCTCGATCCGTGGCCTTCGGTGACCTTACGATTGCATGGAAATGGTGACTGCCGTCCTCTTCGACTTCTATGGGACGATCGCCCAAGCGACTCACTGGGTCTCGATCGATGTCGTTCTCGGCGAGCGTGGCCACGTCCTGTCCGACGAGGTGCGGGATCGCTGGTGGAACAGCGGCGTAGACGGAATCGAGCACATCGAGCACTCCCAGAGCCGTGACCACTACCAGGCGTGGCAACGACAACGGCTGCTGGCCATGCTGGCAGAGACTGATGTGCACCCCGGTGAGTACGAGGCAATCCTCGAGCAGTTCCGCCATGGGAACGCGACTCGGGTCCTGGAGGCGTACCCGGAGACATCGGGCGTGCTCCACGCGTTGCGGGAGCAGGGGTTGCGTGTTGGCATCTGCTCCAACTGGGACTGGGACCTCAGCGAAGCAGTCGACGAGGTCGGCGTCGCGGACCTGGTCGAGGTGGTCGTGTCCTCGGCGTGGGCGGGTGCCCGCAAGCCCCACCCCAGGATCTTCGAGCAGTCCCTCGCCAAGTTGGGCGTCGCTGCCGCCGAGGTCGTGTTCGTCGGCGACACCTGGGGGCCCGACGTCGTGGGTCCGCAAGCTATGGGGATGCGACCCGTCTACCTTCGACGTGACGGGCACTGGCCCGATGACACTGCACCGCAGACGCTGAACGACGGGGTCACCGTCGCCGCGGACCTGACCGCCGTCTTGGATCTCATCGAGGAGGAAGCGTGACCAGCACCGTGCCGTCCCGACCGGCACGACACGCGCGACCGAGTCGGGAGCGGCTGCAGCGGATGCACCCAATGCTCGTGCAGTGGCGAGGGACACCGGTCCTCGGGTGAGCCATACCTCGGAGAGTTCGCGCCGCGAGGGTCGATCCGCCAGTCCGTCTGAGCTGTCAGAGGCCGGCGTCGTAGCAGCGCAGCTCAACGGTGTTGGCGTCGGGATCGCGGACGTAGAGGCTCGTCGCGGTCCCCTGGGCGCCGAACAGACCCTCGATCGGCCCGTCTCCGATCACGTCGAAGTCGCCGGACGCGGCGAGCCCGCCGAGATCAGTGCGGTCGATCACGAGGCACAGGTGGTCGACGTTCACACCGGAGCGGTCGCTCGCGAGAAGATCGATGATGGTGTGGCCGTCGATCCGCACCGATGGGAACGGGGCTTCGCCGGACCGCCAGGCGTCGACGCGCACGGGCCTCAGCCCGAGCCGATCGAGATACCAGGCGAGGGACCGTTCGACGTCAGTGCAGTTCAGCACGATGTGGTCGAGGCCGGTGACGTGCACCACGGCGGCGAACCTACCCGCGGGGAAGACCGAGGATGCGCTCCGCGATGATGTTCTTCTGCACCTCGGAGGTGCCACCGGCGATGGACGCGGCGCCGCTCCAGAGCCATTGGCGTTGCCAGCGGCCGTCATCCGGGTTCTCGTCCGCGGCGCGCCACAGCGGCGCCGCGGGGCCGCAGAGGTCGACGCCGAGCGCGGAGAGTCGCTGCGTCATGTCGGTCCAGGCGAGCTTCACCCAGCTCGTCTCGGGTCCGGGCTCGAGGTCACGGGCCAGCCGGGACAGGGTCCGCCAGTTGTGCAGGCGCAGCACACGCGTGTCGACGTACGACTGGGCGAGCCGGTCGCTGGTCTCGGCGTCGTCGAGGGCGTGCCGCTCGTGGGCGAGGCCGTAGAGCTCGTCGAGGAAGACCTCGTGGACGACCTGCTCCTTGAAGGCGAAGATCGTCCCCCGCTCGTGGGCCAGGGTGGTGCTCGCCACCCGCCATCCCTCGTTGAGTGCGCCCACGAGCTGGTCGGTTGGGACGAAGACTTCGTCGAGGAACACCTCGTTGAACTCGGCTTCGCCGGTGACCTGGACCAGCGGTCGCACGTCGACGCCGGCCGCGTCCATGTCGAGCACGAGGTAGGAGATCCCGCGGTGCGACGGCGCGTCGGGGTTCGTGCGGGCGAGACAGATCCCCCAGCGGGACCACTGGGCATAGCTGGTCCAGACCTTCTGGCCTGAGACCAGCCAGCCGCCGTCGACGGGCTCCGCACGCGTCGCGAGGGCGGCGAGGTCGGAGCCCGCCCCGGGCTCGGAGAACAGCTGACACCAGAGCTCGGTGGCGTCGAGGATCGATGGGAGCCACCGTTGCTTCTGGTCTTCGGTCCCGAGCGCGAGGAGGGTCGGACCCACGTTGTTGACGCCGACCCGGTTCACGGGTTGCGGGGCGCGGGCCCGGGCGTACTCCATGTTGAAGATGGCGAGCTGGACGGGTGACGCGCCGCGTCCCCCGTACTCGACGGGCCAGTGGATCCCGACCCAGCGGTCGCGGGCGAGCCTGGCCTGCCAGGCACGGCCCCACGCGACCTCGTCGTCCAGCGACGAGAACGATGGTGGCGCGGCGAGGTGGGACGCGAGCCAGTCGCGGATCTCGTCCGCGAAGGATCGCTCCTCGTCGGTGTACGCGAGGTTCACAGGTCCCAGAAACGTTCGCGGCCGTGCTGCACGAACGACTGATGCAGACGGTCCTGGTCGTCATCGGTGAAGGCCCGGTAGGTCGGCTCGTTCCGTCCCCGGACGAAGACCGGGTCACCGCCGACCCTGTCCGAGCGCCATTTCTGGTGCACGAGGGTGCGTTTGACGATCTTGTTCGTCCCGGTCGTCGGCGGGTCGAGCAGCAGCCGGAGGAATCGCGGCCGCCACTTGGGTCCGATCTCCGCCTGGCGGTCGAGCCACGCCGCGAAGGCGTCGGGATCGAAGCCCGACGGTTCGGTGACGACCAGGCCGGCCATCACCTGGTCGCCCGCCTGGTCGTCGGGCACGCCGTACGCAGCCGCGAGGACGACGCCGGGCGCCCGGGCGATGGCCGATTCGATGGGCTGCGCGGGGAAGTTCTCCCCGTCGACGCGGATCCAGTCGGCGTTGCGACCGGCGAAGTAGAGGTAACGGTCCGTGTCGAGGTACCCGAGGTCACCGGTCCAGTACCAGCCGAAGCGCAGCGTCCGGTCGTTGGCCTCCGCGTTGTTGTAGTACCCCTCGAACGGTCCTGCGCCGGCGGTGTTGACGATCTCCCCGACGCATTCGTCGGCGTTGAGGAGCATCCCGCGCTCGTCGAACCGGGCTGCGGGGAGCTCGTGGCCGTCGTCGTCGACGACCTGGACGTTCTCCCCGACCTGGCCGAGGGCCCCGGCTCGCTCCTCAGCGTCTCGGTTCACGGCGACACCTCCCTCGGTGGCGCCGTACGCGTCGATCACCTCGACGTCGAAGCGGGTCGCGAATCGTTCCACGATCTCCGGGGATCCCTCGTTGCCGAACGCGACCCTGAGTGAGTTATCGGCGTCGTCGGGCTGTTCGGGTGTCGACAGGATGTAGGCGAGGGGCTTGCCGGTGTAGTTGAAGTACGTGGACTGGTAGCGGCGGATGTCGGGCAGCCATCGGGAGGCGCTGAACCGGCGGGCCAGACCGACTGCGGCGCCGTGGACGATGGACGGTGCCCAGCCGACCATCAGCGCGTTGGAGTGGAACAACGGCATGCAGATGTAGCCGGTGTCATCGGCGGTGAGGTCCATGATGATCCCCATCCGGGTTCCGGTGACGAGGAAGCGCCGTTGGGTGCAGATGACCGCCTTGGGCGCGTCGGAGGTGCCGGAGGTGAAGATCAGGGCCCAGAGCGTGTCGGGATCGGGCTCGAGGCCGGGATCGTCGTCGCCGACGGTGGCCAGGGCGTCATCGAGGTCGTCGCCCAAGGACCGGTCGGGATCGTCGTCGTCGACGAAGCGTCGGCTGGTCAGGATTGGCGGCAGATCGACGGCGATCGGGTCGAGCTTCTCGACGTGGCGCGGCTCGGTGATCACCAGATTGCAATGCGTGTGGGTTGCGTCGCGGAGGAGGTGCTCGCCGCGGCGGGTGTGGTTGAGCCCGACGACGGTGGCGCCGATGAGGGCGGCGCCACCGAGCGCGAACAGGTAGTCCGGCGTGTTGTCGAGCAGGACCGCCACGTGCGGGGGCCGGTCGGGATTCAGGCGGGACTGGAACAGGTTCGCGAAGCGGCGGCTCTCCCGGGCGTACTCGGCGTGGGTCCAGACGCGGTTTTCGAACTTGATCGCGGGCCGGGGGGCACGGTCGGGGTCGGCGGCGTTGGCCCGCAGGAGCGCGGCCGCGTTCGGCGCGGGCATCGCCGCCTCGCCGGGAGCGGGGACGGTCCGGCGGCGCGTCGAATGGCCGGAGTTGGACACGGTGGTCAGGCTACCGACCGCCTTCCCGACGGGTCGTTGATCGCGGCGCGAGCGAGACAACCCGGGGTGTCACGGCTGACACGCTACGCGGGGGTCTCGCGGCGCGCGCCGACCGCGTGCCGCCCACATGGCCCCGTGGCGTGGGGCGGCGGCGGCGGTGCTCCGTAGACTTCCCGGCGATGGAGGATCGAGACACTCCCGGCCTGTATCTCGAGATGACCGACCTTTCGGTCGGCGACTACGCGGCGACTCGGGTGCCGACCGTGCTGGCGGCCGACATGGTCCGCCGCGCCACCTGGTGGCGGAACGTGAATCGGGACCGCGCCGATCTGCCCCGCGACCTGCCCGAGTTCGGGCTCCTCGGCGTGTACGAGGTCGAACGGGGGTTCTCACCCCCCGATGCCCCCGCTGGGATCACCGGACACCACTTCCGGCGCACGGGGCGACCCGGGCAGGGGCGGCTCACCGGGCGGCCGACGGTCGGGCTGTCGTTGGTTCTGATCAGCCCGACGGAGCCGTCGCGGGCCCAGGACCTGCGGGACTGGGCGGACTTCGTGCACCTCCGCCACATCGCCGAGGTCGGGGTGCCGGGCTACTCGATGGTCACCCCCTACGAGCGCGTCGAGGGGGGTGATCCCCGCTTTCTCCACTTCTATGAGATGGACACCGACGACCCCGAGACGGCGTTCCAGGCGATGACGCCGTTGGTCCGCGAGCGGCTCGCCGACCGGGACGCGTATCGGCGCTGGGCCGGCCACGAGGCGCTGCGGATCATGTACGTGAACAGCTTCCGACGCGTCGGTGCCCGCTCGTCATGACCGACCTTTTCGAGGTGATCCGGTCGCAGCGCGCGTGTCGGGACTTCGCGGATACACCGGTCGACGATGCGCTCGTGGCGCAGGTCCTCGACGCGGCGACGCATGCTCCCAGTGCGGAGAACCGTCAGCCGTGGGTCTTCGTGGTGGTGCGCGACGCCGAGACCCGGCGTCGTCTCCACGACCTCGGTGAGCAGGCCTGGGAGCGGGGCGGACGCGCGTACTCGACGGGGCGGCTCCCGGACCGGCTGCTCGCCGACGTGGAGCACGGGATCGCCGGGGGCGGCTACCGGGGCGCTCCGGTCGTCGTCGTCGTGGCCGCCGACACCGCCCGGGGGCATCCCGCGACGGTCCCGGCATCGATCTTCCCGGCGGTGCAGAACCTGCTGCTCGCCGCGCACGGGACGGGCCTGGGCTCCGCGTTGACCACGCTCACCACCGGGTTCGCGTCGGAGCTCGCCGCGCTGCTCGACCTCCCCGACCATGTCGTCGCGCAGGCGGTCGTGCCCCTCGGGTACCCGGCCCGGCCGCTCGGGCCCCCTCGCCGGGAGCCCTTCGCCGAGCACACCTACCGCGACCGGTTCGGGGTCGCCTGGTAGCCACCGCGCCCGCCCCTGCGAGGGCTACTGGGCTTGGAAGGAGTAGGTGCCGCCACCGACCCGGAGAACGACGTCGCCGTGGTCGGACCCGACGACCTGCACCCCGGCGACGTGGCTGAGCTGCTGGTGACCCTCGGTGACGTGCGCCGGGCTCGATGCGGCGAGACGGACCGTGGCGGTGGCATTCGCGGGAACGGTGAGGCGGAGCGACGAGCTCCCGGTGCCGTGACGCCAGCTGACGAGGATCGGCCCGCGGGGTGTGGGGACACGCCCGGACGCTGATGCCAACCCGCCCCGGGGCGGTGTCACGTCGAACGTCGCGTATCCCGGTCCGGTCGGGTCGATCCCGAGGACCGCTCGTCGGATCTCGACGACGACGTTCGAGCCCCAGCCGTGGGACATGCTGTCGCCGATGACGTCGGAGGGTTGCCACACCTCCCACGTGAATGTCGCGCCCTGGGCGAGGATGTTGGCCCATCCGGGTGTGGCGCGGTCGGTGAGACGGCGCACGACGTCGCGATCGCGGCCGGCGAGTCGCAGCGCGGCGAGGACCTCGGCCGAGGTGCGCGGCGGGTTGGTCATGCCGCGGGACGCGACGTAGGCCGCCACACGGTCGAGCCGGTTGGCCGGGACGACCTGGTAGAAGACGGCGGCGGTGTTCGAATCTTGAGCGGCTTGCCTGGTCGGTTGGCCGTTGGCGAAGAGCCCGTCGACGTAGATGCCGTCAGGACGGGTGAGGCGGGCGTTGATCGCGTTCGTGAGCGCGCCTTGGCGGTCGCGCTGTCGGGCGACCTCGTCGGCCGGCCGGTCGAGCGCGGCGGCGATGTCACCGGCGCGGCGGAAGACGTCGGTGCCGAGCACGTTGAGTCGCGTCACGACCGGGAACGCGTAATAGACGTTTGTGGCCGGGAGGCTAGTGACGAGCCCGGTCGAGGGTGCGATCGCGTTCTGCACGTAGTCGGCGACGTTCGCGATGGTCGGGTACACGGCCTCGAGGAGGGTGCGGTCCCCGGTGGCGAGCCAGTACTGCCAGACCCATTCGGGGTAGATCTCGGTGAACTCGTTGATGTCCTGGGCGCCGAGGCCGGTCGGGTAGATCTTGTTGATCCGCCCTTGGGGCCAGTAGCGGGCCTGTGACTGCGCGTACTCGAGGAGGGACTTCCGGGTGAGGTTCTGCTCGCCGAAGGCGGTCATCGCGGTCTGCGATTCGTTGAACCCGTCCCAGAGCCACGGACCCTTCTCGCGGGTCGGTGTGTCGATGTACTGCTCCTGGGCCGTGAACAGCGCGGAGTGCACGCCGAGCTGGAACACGGCGTTGACCGTCGGGTCCGAGGACGAAAGGGTTCCCGGTGCCATGTCGGGCAGCGCGGTATGCCGGGTGAGCGCGACGACGTCGGATGGATGGAGTGTCTCGCCCGGCCGGTCGATCTGGAGGTAGCGGAACCCGAGGTAGTCGAAGGGGTGGAACGTCTCGCGCCCGCCGCGTTGCACGTACGAGTAGCTCAGGTCGGTGTGCTGGTTGCCGTGGGTGGTGGACACCTGCCCGGCGGGACCGGACGACGGGTGGGCGTCCAGGAGGTAGCCGGCGTGCATCGTGACCCGGTGTCCACCCGTGCCGTGGTGGAACGTGACGGTCGGGACTGCGGCGTACACCTTCCCGAAGTCAGCGACGACGGAGCCGTTGGCGAGGCGGGTCAGGGACACTGCCCGGACGGGGGCCTCGACGATCCGGGTCCGCACCGGAACGAGGTGGGTCCAGGGGGCGACCCCGGCCGGGCCGAGCACCGTGGCGCCAGCCCACGTCCGGTCGTCGAAGCCGGGCTGGTCCCACGCGCCGGGCGGGTGCGCGCCGGTGATGTTCTCGGTGAAGTCGACCTGGTCGCCTTCCAGGTCACGTTGGGTTCCCGGGAGCCAGGGGGCCTTGGTCACGCGCCACGAGCCGTCGGTGACGATGAGCTCGCTGCTCCCGTCCTGGTGGAGCACGGAGAGCTGCGCGATGACGCCCGGGCTGCCCGCCGGATGCGCCTTCGTGGCTCCCTGCCAGTTGTAGAGCAGCGCGACGGCGTTGGCGCGCCCGGCTCGGAGGGCACTCGTCGCGTCGAGCGTCTCGTAGTACTGGGTGTCGGGGAAGCTGTAGGCCTGGCCTTTGCCGACGCGGACGCCGTTGATCGACAGCTCGTACTGCTGATCGGCGGAGACGTACGCGCGAGCCCGCACGATCGGTGACGTGCCGAGGGTGAACTCCTTGCGGGCCCACGTGTACTGGTCGGCGTCGGTGGACGGCCGCTGGATCCACTGGGCGCGCCAATCCTGGTCCGTGAGACCGGTCTCGAACGACGCCGGCGGCGCCGTCGGGCCCGGTCCGTCCTGGGCGCTCCAGGTCTGGACGGTCCACTGGTAGGCCGCGTCCGGCGCGAGGGGCGGTCCGGTGTACGGCACGGCGGACTGGTCGGGGGACGCGACGATGCCGCTGTCCCAGAGAGGCGTCGCCGCGCCGGGACCTGTCACGGCGGGCCGGGTGACGAGGATCCGGTACGCGCGTTGGGTGGCGCCGCGCCGGGGGTCGTTGACCTGCCAGCTGAACTGGACGTCGTCGACGCCGATACCGATCGGCGCGCTCAGCCCGTCGACTCGCAGCGCGCGCGGTGCGGCGAGCGACGCGGGGGTCGGGGGCGGTGCGGTCGGGGCCGCCCGCGCGACGCCGCTCGGGATGACGATCGCCAAGGTCGCGACGAGCAGTCCCGCGTTCCGGGCCCGCCGCGACGCAACGCCCCGGCTCCGAGCAGCCACGCAGCGACACTAGGCGCAAACCCTGCTACCCGCGATGGGTCGTCACCGGAAGGGCGCACACCGGTCGGCGTCGTGCGGCCGCTCAGAGATGGATCGTTTCGCCCCGACCGTTTGCCGACGCGCGGATGGCATCGAGCACACGCGTGGTCGCGACCCCGTCGACGAAGGTGGCGACGGGAACGGCCGGTTCGAACGGTCGGGCTTCGACGCCGGCGCGCAGCACCTCGCACAGACGTGTGAACGGGCCGAGCTCGAGGTGCGTGAACTGATGACGCGGATCGTCGCTCGCCGGAGGCGGAGCGGGCAGCGCGAGATCGGGCGGGATGGTGAGCGGCCGCGTCCCATCGGCGTCGGCGATCCACGCGTCGGTCCCGTCGATCCAGGCGGTCGCCCGCGACCCGGCGACTCGCGTCAGGCCCGCCAGGGGCCCCCAGGCCGCGGCGGTCTGCTGGATCACGCCGTCCGCGCCGTTGGCGAGCCGGAACCGTGTCGTGAACGAATCCTCGGCTGCGCTCTCCCGGGCCGACACCACGCCGAGGCGGGCGCTCACCTCGGCGAACTCGCCACCCCAGACCCGGACTTGATCGACGACGTGCGAGCCCGAGGCCCCGAGCCAGCCCCCGCCCGCCTCGGGGTCGAACCACCACGGGGGCGTCCGGGTCTCAGGGTCCGCGACGAGGGGTACGAACTGGACGAGGGAGAGGAAGCGCAGCTCACCGAGCATCCCGCCGGCGATGGCGCGCCCGATCACCGCCCGTTCGGGCGCGAACCGGAACTCGTGGCCGACGAGATGGGTGACGCCCGCCGCGGCCGCGGCGTCCAGCATGGCGACAGCCTCGGCGGTGTCACGTGCGAAGGGCTTCTCGCACAGGAGGTGCTTCCCCGCCTGGGCGGCGGCGACCACCACCGGGGCGTGCATCGCCGGTGGTGTGGCCACGGTGACAGCGGTGATGTCGTCACGGTCGAGGACGGCGGGCAGGTCGGCGCTGCTCACCGGGATGTCGAGCCGCTCGGCGCGCCGGCGTGTGCGGTCGGCGTCGCGCCCGACGAGCGCGACCACGTCGAACCCGGCAGCCCGCAGCGCGGGGACGTGCACCCGCGCGCCGAACCCGGTCCCGACGACGGCGGCGCCGGGCCCGCTCAGTAGCCCTCCTCGGCGTCCACGACGCCGAGCAGGGGCTCGCCGGCGACGTAGCGGCGCAGGTTCTCGGCGAACGACGCGAGCATGCGGTCGAACGCGCGGGGCGAGACCCAGGAGACGTGCGCGCTCAGCTTCACCTTCGGGTGCGTGTACATCCAGTGCTCGGCGGGGAGCGGCTCAGGATCGACCGTGTCCAGGGTCGCTCGCGCCACGCGGCCGTCGTCGAGGGCTCGGCGGAGCGCGTCGGGGTCCACGAGGCTCCCCCGGGCGATGTTGACCAGGTGCAGGCCGGGGCGCACGGCAGCGAACGCGGCGTCGTCGAGGAGGCCGACGGTCGCCGGGGTGGCCGGAGCGGCGAGGACGAGGTGGTCGGCGCGCCCGAGCAGGTCAGCGAGGTCCGGGACCACCTCGACGCCCGGGACGGGTGGTTGGCCGGGACGGCGACGGACGGCGAGCACCCGAGCGTCGAAGGCCTGGACCCGCTGCGCGACGGCGGTGCCGATCCCCCCGAGGCCGACCAGCCCGACGGTCTTGCCGGCGAACTCGTCCAGATCACCGACGTTCCAGTGTTCGGGCGGGCTGGCGAGCCAGGTGTCGGGGAGGCGCTTCTCGAAGGCGAGGATCGCGGCGAGGACGAACTCGGCGATGGGAATGGCGCTGACACCTCGGGCGCAGGTGACGACGCGGCCGTCCAGCAGGGTGCGGGGCCACGCGTCGACGCCCGTGCCGGGCAGGTGCATCCATCGGACCCCGAGGTCGTCGAGGCGCTCGAACACCGGATGGCCGCGGGACCAGGCGGCGAACAGCACTTCGCCGTGCAAGTCGTCGGGGATGACGTCGTGGGGGACGGCGATGACCTCGGCGTCGGGCACGACGGCACGCGCTGCCGCGGCGGCTTGCTCGCCGAGCATGTTGAGGACGCGCAACGGCACGTCAGAAGGGCCGGGTGACGGCCCGGGTCGGCCCGAAGCTGTGCAGGGCCATCGCGTGGAGGTTCCCGAGGCCGCCGCAGACCATGACGAGCATGTGGTCGGGGGCTTCGACGAGGTGCACGAGGCCACGGTCGTCGACGCGCCCGTTCTCGTGCGCCTTCGCCTGGTGTGGTGCCGGCCACCAGCTGACGGGCAGGGCCGCGTCGGCGTGGAGGCGCTCCTGGACGTCTTCGATCTTGGGGTACGCGGCGGCGATGAGGTCCGCCCAGGGCGGGGCGAGGCAGACGACGATCTCGGCGCCGTGGTGCGCGCCGATGAACGCGTTCGTGCCGGGGAACGCGAGGGACTTGCCGACGAGCTCGAGGAGGTCGACACCGTTGTCGGCGACGATGTCAGCGACGTCGACGGTCCCGGTGCAGCCATGGACTGTGACCGCGTCGCCGAGGACGCCGCGCCGCTCGGCGAGCGGGGCCCACGGCGAGCGTTCCTCCCACTCACCGACCACGATCCCGCTCACGCGGCCGGGGGAACCGAACACGCTCTTGGACGACACGCCGACGACCTGACCGCCGACGTTGCGCATCAGGAGACGGGTGGCGCGACCGATCGCGGGTCCGGGACCGGCGGCGCCACCGAAGCAGCCCACGTCATAGGGGATCCCGAGCGGATCTCGGCTCGGGCCGTTGACGAAGAGGCCCGGGACGACGCACGAGGTCGTGGTGTTGAGGGCGAAGAGGTTGAAGCTGGGGTCGGTCATCGCCTCGACGGCGGAGCAGAGCAGGGGCATGGCCTCGGGCGCGGCGCCCGCCATCACGGCGTTGATCGCCACCTTTTCGACGGTGGCCCGCCCGTTTCGTGGGGGAAGGTCGCAGAGATGCTCGTCGGGGAACCGCCCGGAGGCGGCGACGGCGGCCCGAACCCGTTCCTCGGTCGGGGGGATGAGGGGGAGGCCGTCACCCCATCCGGCGTCGGTGGCCAGCTTGGTGAACGCCGCCGGATCGTCGTCGACCTCGAGGCGGGCGCTGGCAAGCCAGTCGATCGTGCACCCGTCGGGCCCGCAGTCGACGCGCGACGCGATGTCGCTCTCGATCACCGCGCCGACCCGGGACTGGTCTCGGTCATGACGCGCCGATGGTCTCGAGCAGCGCGGGCCAGTGCTGACGGGCGATGGCCCGCACGTCGGCTTCGGCCCGTGACTCGAGCGGGTACGGGAGCACATGGACGCGCAGTCCCGCCCGCCCCGCGTTCGCGGCCATGGTGTGAGCGAGGGATTCGAACTCTGCGGTTACGACGACGACCGCCGTCTTGTCCTCGAGCGCGGCCGCGACGGTGTCGTGAACGCTCCACGAGGTGCAGGAGCCTCAGTTGCCGAGCCCGACGATCGCGATGTCGACGTCGGCGGCGAATGCGTCGAGCTCCCGGAAGGTGCGCTCACCCTCATCCCCGATGCGGTTCCCAGCGCTCCAGACCCGCACGGTGGCGCCGGCCGCGTCGAGGGACTGCTTCCACTCGTCGAGCACCCACTCCCACGACTGCCACGTCTCGTCGGTGCGGAGGCCGACGACGCGACCCGTGAGGGACCCAGCGTCCGGCCCCGGGTCGGGGGTGAGCGCCGGTGGTGTCGCGGTCGGATCGAGGATCGTGATGCGGGCCATCGCACCTCTCTTCTGGTCGTCTACTGCTCGGTAGGCAGCCCGATCGTACTGACCGGCCGGTGGGCCCTCGACCGCTCGGTCCGTCCCGGGTCTGCGGTGTAGACACACGGGCGGCAGCACTCAAGGGACGCGACATGACAGCAGCGGTCTCGTCGGGCCCCGCCCGGGCCGGCCTTCACGGCACGGTGGGGCACCTTCGCGGCCGGTGGGACGGGGTCGGGGTGCGGTGAGCGCGTCTCGTGTGCCGCTCGACGTCGCTGACGTCACCCCGAGCTGGCTGTCCGCGGTCCTGGACGTCCCGGTGCGCGATGTCGCGGTGGTGGACCGGCACTCCGGCACCACGGGCCGGGCCCGGATCTCGCTCACCTACGGTCGGGGGGCCCCGGAGCGTCCGACGGCGATGTTCGTGAAGCTGGCCCCGTTCGACGAGCGGCAGCGACGGTTCGTCGACGCCGTCGGCCTGGGGGTCGCCGAGGCCCGCTTCTACCGTGACGTCGCCGCGACGCTGACGGTGCGCGTCCCGCACGTGTGGCACGCCGCGGTCGAGGACGATCGGTATGTGATGGTGCTCGAAGATCTGGTCGCCAGCGGCTGCCGGTTCCCCAATCCTGAGGACGACGACATCGCCAACGTCACGGGACGCCTGGTCGACGAGCTCGCCCGGCTGCACGCGACGTTCTGGGGATCACCAGCGCTCGAGGACGGACCGTTGGCGTTCATCGGGGACGGTGGGCGGCTGCAGTTCGGGGCGGGCGGCCCGTTCATCGCGCGCGCCGTGTCTCGGTTCGCGGCGGAGATGCCTCCGGTGTTCAGCCGCCTCGGCGCGCTGTACGTCGACAGCGCGCCCCAGGTCGCAGCGCTCTGGGCGGCGGTCCCCGCGACGTTGGCGCACGGGGACCCGCACCTCGGGAACCTCTTCGTCGACGGTGAGCGTCCCGGGTTCTTCGACTGGGGGATGGTCATGCCCCGGGCTGGGATGTGGGACGTGGCGTACGTCCTGTGCGGGTCGGTGCCGACCGCGGTGCGCCGGGCCCACGAGGCGGAGTGGATCCGCCGCTACCGCGACGGCCTCGCACGCCAGGGTGTCGTGCTCGACGAGGCCGCCGCCTGGGACCAGTATCGGCTCTTCTCGATCTACGCCTGGGTGTCGTCGACGTCGACCGCGGGGGTCGGGGACCGCTGGCAGACCGAGGCGGTCGGGCGGGGCGGGATGGCGCGCGCGACCGCCGCGGTCGAGGACCTGGACGCGGTCGCGTATCTCGAGGCGTGCCTGGCGGGGACGGTCAGCTCATGAGCGCGCGGACATGCCCGGCGAGGGCCTGGGCCCAGGCCAGCGGGTCGTCCAGCGGCCACCCGTACTCGGGGAGGTCGAAGTACTCGATCGAGAGGCGCCCCCGGTAGTCGAGGGCGTCGAGACGGGCGAGGACGGCCCCGAAGTCGACGGTGCCCGTCGGGTCGTCGACGTGAAGCTGCGTGGACCCGGGTCGCCCTTGTCGGAGCTGGACGTGGTCGGCGTGGTCGAGGAGCTCGAGCGGGTCGCCGCCCCAGTCGGCGACGTGGCCGGTGTCGACGAGGAGGCGCAGACCGGGGACCTCGCGTTGGATCGCGTGGACGGTCTCGACGGAGCAGACGGTTGCGCCGGCCCACGGTTCGAGGATCGCGCCGGGCGCGGCCCGGAACCATCGGACGGTGCGGTCCCACATGTCGGGCCCGTCGCGGGGCGCGGGGGTCGAGCACCAGCCGGGGCGGGGCTTCGGGAACGCGGTCGGGCACCCGACCGGGAGCGCGAGGGTGGCGGGATCCACCTCGACGACGACGTCGATGTGGTCGAACCCGAGCTGCGCGGCACGGGCAGCGCTGCGAGCCGGCGGGTCGGGGCGGAACGCCAGGTCGACGACGCCGAGCGGGAAGCGCACGCCTACGTGGGTCCGCCCGAGTACTCCATCCCGGAGGGCATCACCATGCCGACGGTCTGGAGGTGCTGGCCGAGGACCTGGTCGAAGTGCTCCGCGACCAGCTCCGGGGTCCATCCGCCGTCGCGCCACATGAAGGCGATCTGCTTGGGGTGCTGGAACAGCGTGTACGCGTAGTCGGTGCGGCCCAGGAGCTGGCCGTTGACATGACCGGCCCGCTCCGACGCCAGGAAGACCACGAGCGGAGCGTTGAGCGCCGGGTCCTGCTCGGGTGGGGGCCGCTCCCCGGACCGTTCGAACAGCGCCGCGGTCATGCGGGTCGCACCGGCGGGCGCCACCGCGTTGACCGTGACACCGTACCGGCCGAGCTCGAGCGCCCAGATGAACGTGACCCCCATCAGCGCGGCTTTCGCCGCGCCGTAGTTGGTCTGCCCGAAGTTCCCGCGGAGCCCGGCGGATGACGTGATGTTGATGATCCGTCCGTAGCCGCCGTCCTTCATGACGACGGCGGCGTGACGGGCACAGTTGAACGAACCTTTCAGGTGCACGGCGAGGACGGCGTCGAAGTCCTCCGCGTTCATCTTCACCAGGGTGCGGTCACGGACGATCCCGGCGTTGTTGACCAGAATGTCGAGCTGGCCGAACGCGTCGACGGCGCTGGCGACGATGCGGCTGGCGGCGTCGAAGTCGGTCACGGAGTCGTGGTTCGGGATCGCCTCGCCGCCGAACGCCTCGATCTCGCGGCAGACGTCCGCGGCAGGGTCGTCGCCGCTTCCGGCGCCGTCGAGGGTGACGCCGACGTCGTTGACGACGACCCGGGCCCCGGCGCGCGCCATGGCCAGGGCGAACTCGCGTCCGATGCCCCGCCCGGAGCCGGTGACGATCGCGACGCGGCCGTCGAGGAGTCCCACGCCGACTGCCTAGCCTGCGACCGCGGTGGCGGTCCCGGTTAGGACCTCGACGCCGTCCTGGTTGGTGACCGTGCACTCGAGGTCGACGAGGCGGTCGTCGGCGTGTTTGCCGGTGACCTTGGCGCGGCAGGTGAGGGTGTCACCGGGCCAGACCTGCTTCGCGAAGCGAGCCTGGAAGCGGCGGAGCCCGGTGGGGCCGAACCAGTCCTTGAGGACCCGGGCCATGAGCCCGGCGGTGAGCATCCCGTGCCCGAAGACCGACGGGTTCCCCACCGAGGCGGCGATCGTGTCGTCGTGATGCATCGGATTGAAGTCGCCGGACGCGCCGGCGTAGCGGACGAAGTTGGTTCGGGTGAGGTTCTCGACGACGAGGGGCGGGGCTTCGTCGCCGACGGTCAGGGCGTCGAACGGTGGGGCGCTCACGGTCATGGCGCGGAGCGTATCGCGACCGGCGAAAAAGGTGACATGACCGTCAGCCTCTTCTACGCTCCGCTCCACATGGCTCGCCGGGACGCTGCCGCGGCGCGACCGGCGGATCGGGGTCCCGATGGTCCGGTGCAAGGTCGAGAGCTGCGCGCTCGCGGGCGACGCACCCTCGGCCGGCTCCTCGACGCCGGCGCGACCGTCTTCGCCGACCGGGGCTTCCACGCCGCTCGGGTCGACGACATCGTCAAGGCCGCCCGGACCTCGCACGGCACCTTCTACCTGTACTTCGCCAGCAAGGACGACTTGTTCCGGGCGCTCGCCGAGGACGTCGCCGCGGCGATGGTGGCGTTGGCCCGGGAGCTGCCGCCCCTGACCCCCGACCGGGACGGGTACGAGTCCCTGGTCGCCTGGCTGCGCCAGTTCACCGCCCTCTACCAGCAGTACGGCGCGCTGCTGCGCACCTGGACGGAGGCCGAGATCGTGGACAGCGAGCTCGCCCAGGTGGGCGGCGACCTGATCTCCCAGTTCGCGCTGGAACTGGCCACCCGGCTGCGGGCCAACGTCCCCGATGTCGACGCCCGGGTCGGGGCCCTGGCGTTGGTGGCCATGATCGAGCGGGCCCACTACTACCTCGAGACAAGCCAGATCCACGTCGACCGCGACGACCTGATCACCACCCTCGCCGTGGTGACCCACGCCGGCCTCTTCGGCGCAACGGCGCGCGGCGCGCCCGCAGCACGCGAGACCCCGGCGTTGCGTTCCTGAGCCCGCGGGGGCCCCGAGCTCTGGGAGCGCGCGGTCGAGCGCGCCGTCGCCGGCCGTCTCGGCGGTGACGGGGTGCTCGGCGCGGCCGTCCGGCAGCGTCGAGCTGATCGACGGCCTGGCCGGTCCGGGCAGGGCGCGCCCGCGCCCCGGTGGGGTCGCGCCCCGTTGGCGGAGACCCCCGGTTATATTGCTGACACTGGTGTCATAGTGTCGAAGAATCAATTGGGGGGAACATGCGAATCCGAGCAGTCGCGCTGCTGACCGCGCTCGTGACCGTCGGGACGTTCGTCATCGGCGTGTCCGGCGCCGAGGCCAAGAGCGCTCCGAAGGCCGCGGCGTGTGCAGGCAGCACCAAGTCGCAGGCCGTCAAGCAGATCAAGTCGGCGTACGACTATTTCCTGAACGGCACCACCAAGCCGCCACGGACCATCGACCAGCGCGAGGCGTACATCGCGGGGATGTCCGATCCGGCTCTGGCGGCGCTGTTCAACAAGGGCTTCGGCGCCAACGCGGCGGCTGCCGCGACCACCAACATCAAGATCAGCGCGGTGACGTGCACCAGCAAGACCGCGGCGACCGTGAAAGCCGACCTGGTCATCTCTGGGAAGGTCACACCGGGGATCTTCCCGAACCCGGGCGGCGCGGTCATCGAGAACGGCGTCTGGAAGGCGACGAAGCAGACGTTCTGTGACCTGGAGTCCCTCTCGGACTCGACGATCAGCCAGAGCGGTCCCTGCTCCGTCAAGTAGCCGTCGGTCGGGAGGTCGAGCGCGTCGCGCTCGGCCTCCCGGCTTCGGCCACCGCCGGCTGCGTCCGGTGATCTAGGACCCGGCGCCGTTGCCGGCGACGCGGTGGTCGCCGTGCACCGCGGGGATGATCCGCTCGGCGATGTCGCCGAGCTCCTCGGTCGGTCCCGAGAGGCTGACCCGCCCTTTGGCCATGACGACCACATGGTCGGCGAGGGTCAACGCCTGGTGGATGTGCTGCTCGACGATGAGCAGCGCGGTCCCGGACTTGCGGATGGTGGCGAGCGTCTCGTACACCTCGTCGATGATCACCGGCGCGAGACCGAGGGACAGCTCGTCGGTGATGAGCAGCTTCGGGGACCGGACGAGCACCCGGGCGAGCGACAGCATGCGCTGCTCCCCGCCCGAGAGGGTCCCGGCCAGCTGGCGGCGACGCTCCCCCAGCCGGGGGAACAGCTCATAGGACTGGTCGATCGCGGCGCGGCACCCACGCCGGCCGAACACCTGCCGGAACGTGAGGGCCAGGTTCTCCTCGACGGACAACGTCGCGAACACCGAGCGGCCCTCGGGGGCGTGCACGAGACCGAGGCGGGCCAGCTTGTAGGCCCGCACCTGGGAGACGTCGTCACCCAGGTACAGCAGCTGGCCCCCGGTGGGGTGCAGCAGACCGGAGCAGATCCGGACCACGGTCGTCTTGCCGGACCCGTTGCCGCCCAGCAGTGCGGTGACGCCCTGCTCCTGGATGGCGAACGACACCCCGAACAGGGACCGGAAGGGCCCGTAGCTGGCTTCGATGTTGCGGAGCTCGAGGAGGGGCGTCTCGGCCGGGGGTTCGGTCGTCACACCATGTCTCCCAGGTAGGCCTTGCGGACGGCTTCGTCGCCCAGCACGTCTTGGGTCGGGCCGGCGGCGATCAGCTCCCCGAAGTCCAGGACGTACAGGCGCGTCACCAGGTTCGAGACCATCTCGACGTCGTGTTCGACGAGCAGCACCGCGAACTCGTGCTCGGTCTGCACCACCGCGAGCTTGTCGGCGAGGCTGGCGGTCTCCCGGACGTCGAGGCCCGAAGACGGCTCGTCGAGGAGCAGCAGCTTGGGCTGGGTCATGAGCGCACGGCCGAGCTCGACGAGGCGGCCCCGCCCGAGGCTCAAGGACTCGACCGGCTTGTCCGCTTCGGCCTGGAGCCCGACGATGTCGATCATCCGCTCGGCGAGGGCCTGCTCGTCGGCGCTCGGCTTGGCCAGGTTCAGCAGGTCCTTCCAGAGCCGGCCGGTCCCCCGCCGGGCCCGCTCCGTGACGAGGAAGTGTTCCCGGACGGTCATCCCCGAGAAGAGCTCGAGGCGCTGGAAGGTCCGTCCGAACCCGAGCCGGGCCCGCCGGTGGACGGGCAGGCGGGTGATGTCCTGCCCGTCGAAATGGACAGTCCCCGATTCGGGACGCAGCATCCCGAGCAGGCAGTTGAAGAAGGTGGTCTTGCCCGCGCCGTTGGGACCGATGAGCCCGACCATCTCCCCCGGCTGGACGTCGAGGTCGACGCCGTTGAGGGCGGTGATTCCGGAGAAGCGCTTCGTGATCCCGGACGCGTCGAGCAGCGCGCCGGGACGCGTCGGCCGGGAGAAGCTCCGGATGCTGGTCTCGGTCACTCCGCGCCTCCCGTGGGAGCGGCGACGGGCACCTCGGCGGGGGGCGTGTCGAACTCCGGTTGGCCGAGCCCCTCGGCGCGGCGTTGGGATTCACCCTCGTTCCCGATGGCGAGCTCGTTCACCGCGCCCTGGATGGCCGCCACGCTCTGGAGCCACACGATCGTGAACACGACGGCGACGAAGCAGACCGGCCAGCCGTTGGGCGGCGTGTCGGTGGTGACCCGCGAGTACAGGTAGACGGCGGCGAGCGTGAACGCGGCCGGTATCCGCCCTTCTCGCCACGTGATGGGGGACTCGAGCCACCCTTTGGCGCGGGCCACGAGCTGGACTTGGTACGGGAGCCAGACCGCCGTGCACGCGGCCGCGCCGGCCGGGATGCCGACCAGCGCGCAGTCGAGCGCGCTGCCGGGCAGGTCACCCGAGGACTGCAGCAGCCACCCGAGGAGCGCGCCGAGGGCGGCGCCGCCGATCATGACCAGCTTGCCGCGCCGGTCAGCGTGCTGGCGTCCCAGCGCGGTGTCGGTCCGCCACATCCACACGAGCAGGAACGCGACGCTGGGGAGGATGAAGCAGAGCAGGGTGGTGCTGTGCACGTCGGCCCAGTGGCCCCCCATCCTCACGTACGGGGCGGTGCCGGTCAGGCGGGCGTGGAGCTGGGTGATGCTGCGGACCAGCAGGTACGCGAAGTACAGCCCGGGGCCGATGGCGCACCCCAGCACGACGCGCCACACCGGTGTGTACGCGTCGGGAAGCTGGTGCGCCGCGGCGAGGGCCTTCGCCCGGGCACCGAGGGCGCGGCCGCGGGCCATCTCCAGGATGCTGCGGCGGGTCTGGTACTCGACGATCCCTTCGGGGTGGCGGGCGTAGGTGATGGCCCCGAGGCCGAACAGGATGAGCACGATGCCCGGCTCGAGACGCAACGCGTCGCCGAGGAGCCAGTTGAACACGACGAAGCCGATCGCGGCGTTCACCGCGCCGTCGACGGTGCGCGACCCGAGCGTCACGACGAGCACGACCCACACGATGCCGGTGATGGTGGGGAAGGTCGGGGCGTCGCCTACCCGCACGTCCTGGCCCGACATCGCGATCATCCCGCCGCCGATCCCGGCGACGGCGGCTGACAGCGCGAACAGGGTGATGCGGAGCCGCGTCGCGTTGATCCCGATCGACGCGGCCGCGGTCTCGCTGCCCCGGATCGCCATGAGGAACCGGCCGGTCGTACCTCGGCGTATCAGGATCACCGCGTAGGCGACGAGCGCGAAGACGGCGAACGTCAACAGGAAGAACGTCCGGTCGGTGTGCGCGAACTCGGGTCGGGGCACGTGCAGGCCGGCCGCGGAGTTCGAGACTTCGGGCCGGTTGAAGATGACCTGCTCGACCATCAACCCGAACGCGAGGGTCGCCAGCGTCAGATAGATACCCCCGAGGCGCAGGGCGGGGAGGGCGAAGAGCGCCCCCATCAGGGCGGCGACGACCGCGCCGACCGCCACGCCGACCAGGACCGGGACGTGGTTTCCGCTGGTGATGTGGGGGGCGATGATCGGGATCCCGCGGCCGAGCGCCAGGTTCGCGGCCGTGAACCCGCCGAGGCCGGCGAAGGTGGCCTGGGCGAGGGAGATCTGACCGGCGAACCCGGTGATGATCGTGATCGACAGGAACGCGATGGCGAGCGTCAACCCGTCGGTGATGCGGAACACCCACAGGCCGCTGACGAGGCAGAGCATGGCGGCGACGAACCCGAAGATGAACAGGGGGAACACGATCCGGGTCGTCCGCTCGATCTCGGGCGTCTTGTAGGTGTGCGCCATCGCCGGTGGCGGCGGGTCGACGCCCGCGAGGGGGTCCGCGCTCTCCCGCCGTTGGCGGATCGAGCGGGCCAGCACGAGCACCAAGAACATGACAAGGAACGGCAAGGTGGGGCGGAGGTCTTTGGCCAGCTCGCTGCTCGAGTTCACGCCGAACCAGCTCTGGAGCACGTCCGGAAGCGCCCGGTCGGCGAACCCGAGGACGACGCCGGCCGCGAAGGTGATCGGGATGCTCTGGAGGCGCCCGACGACCGCGGCGGCGATGCTGAAGATGACCACCAGGGTCAGGACCGTCGAGTCGAGCGTTTGCGCGAGGGTCACGAGGATCACCCCGGCGAGACCGGCGACGGTGCTGGACAGCATCCACGACAACGCGCTGACCCGCTCCGAGTCGACGCCGGCCAGTTCGACCATCCGGGGGCTCTCGACGACGGCCCGCATCTGGAGGCCCGTGGCCGTGTACCGGAAGATGAGCCCGAGGACGATCACGACGAAGACGGTGAGGATGGCCGCCATCGTGAAGTCCCAGGCCACGAAGTGGGTGCCGATGTTGAACCCCGCCGAGCTGATCCCGAACATCGGCGGGATGCTGGACCGGGCGGTGACCGGGACCGGCTGGCGGCCGGTCAACGCGATCTTGGTGATCTCGGGGAGCGCGACGAACAGGCCGAGGACCGACACGAGCTTGACCTGCCAGCCAGACGTGCGCATCGCCCGGAACAAGACCCGATCCAGGAGGAGCCCGATGAGGGGCGAGACGATGAGCACAGCCACGATGAGCCCGAAGGCGCGGGCACCCAGGATCTCGTGGCCGAAGAGGACGAGGCGGTGCTGGTCGACCTCGACCATCTCGACGTACACCGCGCCCGCGATGAACGCCTGCGCCGCGAAGGCGAAGTTGAAAACGCCGGTGGTCTTGTAGGTGAGGACGATCCCGATCGCGACGAGCGCGTAGACGCAGCCGTACGGGATCCCCTCGATGAGCCAGCTGACGAACTGATTCACGAGGTGCTAGGTCCTCCGAGTTTCGTTGGTGGCGCCTTCGTCTCCTGGGTTACGGCGTCGCCGGGTCCGTGGACGGGACCGTGGCGGTCGGGGGCAGCGTCTGGCCGGGCTTGGCGGGCCGGTAGTAGAGGGTCGAGGAGTCCAGCGTGGCGGGCAGCGGGTTGTTCTGCGAGCACACGAACGGCTGGCCAGGCTTGCCGAAACGCGGCACGTACTTGCCGTTGACGGCCTCGACGAACGCGGCGCAGGTCTCCTTGCCGAGGTCGGGGACGTCACCCTTGGCCCCGGGAGGGCCGTGGCCGTCGAAGGACCAGTTGATCGGCGGGCGGATGTCGTCGGCCGTGTAGCCGTTGATGCTGTTGATGGCGTCGATCACCGACTTCTGGGTGAAGTTCGGTCCCGCCTTCTTGATGCCCTTGTAGAGCAGGTCGGCGTTGATCCAGCCGGACAGGGCCTGCTCGTTGATCTGCTTGCCGGTCTTCTTCATCTGGGTCTCGAAGTTCTTGAGACCAGGCGACACGTTCGGGGTCTCGAAGGGGACGAAGTCGATCGAGAAGATGATGCCGTTGAGCTCGTTGCCGTACTTGGCGATCGTGTTCGGGTCATA
Organism: Acidimicrobiia bacterium; assembly: GCA_035468285.1. GTDB lineage: Bacteria > Actinomycetota > Acidimicrobiia > IMCC26256 > PALSA-555 > PALSA-555. Next base: position 23,413 of record DATISY010000084.1, read on the forward strand.
GCCCTGCGGCGCGTAGAACTTGACGTTGTTCAGCCCGGCTCGTCGGAGGTCGCGGGCGACGTTGACCTCGCCGGCGATGTCCATGCAGGTCCCGACGAACTGGACGTTCTTGCTGCGCAGCGCGTCGACGTCGGACCCGAGATCCGAGAACCCGAACTGCAGGTTGCTGTCGTTGAGGACGACGTTGAGGCCGTACTTGCGGAACCCGGCTTCCATCCCCGCAGCGCACTGGACGGACTGCGGGGCGGTGTAGGCGAGGATCGCCACGTTCTTGGCCCCGACCTGCTGCGCGAGGTAGGCGGGGGCCTCCTGGGCGCAGGTGAAGCAGATGTAGGAGCCCTTCTCCGCGAAGAGGTTCGGGCCCGAGTTCCATTCCGCGTTGATGTTCCAGCCGAAGGTCGGCACGCCTTTCTGGGCGAGGTAGGGGGCGCCGGAGAAGATCTGGGTCACGACGGGCATGACCGCGAAGACCTTCTTCTCCTCGACGAGGGACCGGACCTCTTGGACGTTCTGGGAGGCGCGCGACTGGTCGTCGAGCTGGGCGACGAGCTTGAACTTCTTACCGAAGACCCCGCCCTTGGCGTTGATGTAGTTGAAGTAGGCCTGCACGCCGTCGAATCCCGAGGCGTACGGCTGGCCGACCGGGTTGGTCTTCCCGGCGACGCCACCCACGGTGATGGTGTTGCCGGTGACACCGGGGGTGGTCTGCGCCGACGCGGGAACGGCGCCCACGACCCCGACGACCCCCAAGCCGAGCGCAGCCACGACCGAGACGACCGCGGTCCGAGCGACAGGCTTCCTACGCATCGGTCTTCCCCCCAGTTGACTGACTTGGGGCCGCACTCTAGCCACGGATCCGCCTGACGCTCATGTCAGGTCCCGGCGGGACCCGACCGCGGGCGCGCGACGATTCCCGGGTGGCCCAAACCCTCGTCGCCTTCCACGCCCATCCCGACGACGAGTCCATCACGACGGGCGGCGTGCTCGCCCAGGCCGCCGACGCCGGGCACCGGGTGGTCCTGGTGGTGGCGACGCGCGGGGAGCTCGGCACCGCGGGTCCGTCGGTGCTGCCCGCGGGATCCGAGCTGGGTGCCCAACGCGTCCGCGAGACATACGACGCGGCGCGGATCCTCGGTGTCAGCCGCGTCGAGTTCCTCGGCTATCACGACTCCGGGATGGCCGGGGCAACCACGAACGACGCGCCGGGCTCGTTCTGGTCGGCCGACCCCGAGGAGGCGGCCACGCGCCTGGCCGCGATCCTCGAGGACGAGCGCGCCGACGCGCTGTTGACGTACGACGAGCGGGGCATCTACGACCACCCGGACCACGTCCAGGTCCATCGGGTGGGCCTCCGCGCCGCCGATCTCCACGGGACGCCGTGCGTGTACGAGACCACGATCGACGCGTCGTACCTACGGAACCTCATGGACCACGCCACCGAGCTCCTCCCCGACGGGCTGCCCACCGACGGTCCCGACGTGCCGAGCCTCGACTTGGGGGTCGACCCGACACGGATCACGACCACGATCGACGTCGCCGACGTGGTGGACCGCAAGCGAGCGGCGCTGGCCGCGCATGCCACCCAGGTCGACGAGACCTCCTTCTTCTTGGCGATGCCTGTCGAGGCGTTCCGGATGGCGTTCCGGTACGAGTGGTTCATGCGTCGGGATGCCCCGCCGGGGACCCGCGAGACGACCCTGCTCGGTTCATGACCGCGCCCCGGCCCCGATGAGCTGGGCGCTGCTCGGGTTCGGGTGCGTCGCTGCGGTGCTGACGGTCCCGGCGGCGCGGCCGGTCCGCATCTGGCTCCTCGTCTTCCCCGCGTTCCTGGTCAGCCTGGTCGTCGCCGAGCTCCCCGGCTGGGGCCTCGCCGTCACGGCCGGTGGCGTGGTGGCGCTCGTCACGCTCGGCGGGGCCCACGGCTGGGTTGGTGGCCTCGGACTCGGCGCGGCGGGTGCCGCGGTCGTGATCCTCAGCCGCCAGGTCGTCTGGGCTCACCGGTGCACGGCGGTCGTGGACGAGAACCTCCATGCGCTCGACGGTGGGCACCAGCCGCCGCCGCGCCGATCCGTCGCCGACCGGCTGAGCCCCTTCCGGCTCGGTGACCGGCGCGTCGTGCGGGTCGATGAGGTGCGGTACGCGCCCGGCGCGGGCCGCCGCCACCTCCTCGACGTGTACCGGGGCCGAGACGCGCCGGCTGACGCGCCGGTGCTGCTCCAGATCCACGGCGGCGCGTGGGTCGGCGGGGGGAAGCGCACCCA
>DATISY010000085.1:0-36124 GCA_035468285.1 Acidimicrobiia bacterium
CAGCGGCGGCAAGTCGAGCGAGCCGTAGGGGCCGGCCAGCACCTGGGCGCGACCGACGTCGCGCGCGGACCGCAGCGTCGCGGCGCCGCTCGACGCCCCGCTATCGCCCCGCGCGACGCTGAGCGTGCCCCACGTGTCGAGCGTCTCGGGCGTGGGTGCGAGCACGACGGGCACGGTGGGATGACGTAGGAGCGCGGCGACCTGCCGGCCCAGCCGCCCGGGCGGCTCGATGGCAGCCGCGACCGATGGGTCGGTGGTCCCGTCAGGCCGTACCGAGGGGCGCGCGTCAAGCGGCCAGACCCATGACACCCCGAGCCGGGCCGTCAGCGGTTGGGGTTGACCGAACGCGTTGACGTCGACCACCACCAGGTACGTGACAAAGCGGGAGAGCGGCTGGTCGTGCGCGTCGCGCAGCTCGATCTCCAGCGGGTACACGCCAGCGAGGTGCACCGCGAGCCGTGCGGCGTCGAACGCCCCGCCGGGAACCTCGAGCCCGACCGCGAGTTGGCGACTCCCATCGGGGTTCACTGCGAGGGAATCGACCGGCACCGGGAGGGACGCCAAGACGCCACCCAATGTCTTGTCGGTCACCGTGTCAGCGAACGCGGAGCGGGTCTGGATCGCCTGATGCGCGATCACGGTCAGCTGCAGGCCCGGTGTCCCCGGGGGCCCCACCTGCACCTGCGCGTGGAACGTCCCGCCGACGGGCGTGGAGGCGTCCTGGGCCACGAGCGCGAGCCGGGTGGCGTCGTTCGGTGTCGCAGCCCTCGCCCCGGGGCCCACGAGCGCGGCGAGCGCGACGAGCGCCGCGACGGCGGCAAGGGCCAGCGGTCGACGGCGACTCACAGGTCGGCGCCGAGCACGGCGAGCCCCGAGGGGAGCCGCTCGAATCCACATCCCTCGTAGAGCGCGAGCGCGCCGTGGTTGTCCTCCTGGGTGTTGACCAGGCAGCGGCGAGCGCCCCCGCGGCGGGCCCAACGCAGACCATCCTCGATCAGGGACCGGCCGAAGCCGCGGCCGCGAGCTGAGGGGTGCACCGCGAGCCGCTGCAGGTACCCCTGCTGCCCGGCCCGGCCGGTCACCGCGTAGGCCACCGGGTGCGGGTCACGCTGGTGGTGACCGACCCGGAACCGGACGGACGGGGTAGCCCGGAGCGCCTCCCGGAGCCCCGCCGCGCCGAGCTGCCAGGACGGTGAGAACGCGCGGGCGTCCACCTCGAGCACCGCGGGGCGGTCCCCGCGCCAGGCCCGTCGGACCGCGGCCCGTTCGGGGTCGAAGACGGCCACGTCGTCCAGCGGATGGGCGAGGAGATGGAGACGCTCCCGGCGCGCGAACCCCGCGGCCAGGAACGGGACCGCCGCGCTCGGGGTGAGCGGGCTCGTGACGACCGAGGTGTACCCGTCCCGGCGGAGCCGGGCGACGCATTCGTCGACCGCCGCCGCGCTGGAAACGTTCTCGGTCGCGAGCACCAGGTGCGCGACGTCGCGGTGCTCCCGCCACGGCCCCACCCGGGCCCAACCTCCCGCGAAGCGCAGCGTCCGCTCACCCGTGCGTGAGGCCACGACGCGGGAGCGTACCCGGCGGTCTCACCGGCCTTCCGGCGACGGCACCGTCGACCCCCCGACCGGAGGGGGTTACCCTCGTTCGGTGCTCCTGGTGGCCGACGACCCGGCGTTCGCCGGGCACGACCCGGGGCCGGGACACCCCGAACGGGTCGCTCGGCTCGCGGCCGTGGCCCAGGGGATCGCCGCCGCCGGACTCGACGACGCGCTCGTCCCGCTCGCTCCCCGTGCCGCGACCCGGGAGGAGCTCACCCGAGTCCACACTTCGGGACAGATCGACGCGCTCGAGGTGCTCAGCGACGACGGCGGCGGCGCGGTCGACGCCGACACGCGGGTGTCGGCGGGGTCGTTCACCGCGGCGCTGCGCGCAGCTGGGACCGGGCTCGCCGCCGCGGAGGCCCTGGCCGGCGGAGAAGGGACGGCCGCGTTCCTCGGCGTCCGCCCCCCCGGGCATCACGCCACCGGTCGCCGACCCATGGGCTTCTGCTTGTTCAACAACGTCGCGGTCACCGCAGCGGCGCTCGTCGCGGCCGGGGACAGCGTCTGCGTCGTCGACTACGACGCCCACCACGGCAACGGGACCCAAGACATCTTCTGGGAGGACCCCCGCGTCCTCTACGTGTCCCTCCATGAGTGGCCGCTCTACCCGGGAACCGGCCGGCTCGACGAGACCGGAGCGGGTGCGGGTGCCGGCACGACCTGCAACCTGCCTTTCCCGGCCGGCGCGACCGGGGACGTCTACCTGCGGGCCTTCGACGAGGTCATCGATCCCCTGGTCGAGCACTTCGCGCCCGACTGGCTCCTCGTCTCCGCCGGGTTCGACGCGCACCGGGCCGATCCGCTCACCGGCCTGGCGCTCTCCGCCGGTGATTACGCGGCCCTCGCCGCCCGGGCCACGGCCCTGGCCGGCCAGCCCGGCCGGACCATCGTGTTCCTCGAGGGCGGCTACGACCTCGACGCGGTCCGGGCCTCGACCGCCGCGACGCTCCCCGTCCTCCTCGGCGAGCCCGGCCACCCCGAGGAAGCCCCCACCGGTGGGGGTCCGGGCGGCGATGTCGTCGAAGCCGCGCACCACCGGTGGTCCGAGCTCGGCCAGTAGGCCGCCCGGTTATTTCAGGGAATCGGTTCCCGAGCCGATACCTCCCCCGTGCTTGACCTCGATCGCCTCCTCCGCGCCGCGGTCGAGCAGCGGGCCTCGGACCTGCACCTCAAAGTCGGGACGCGCCCGTGGATGCGCGTCGACGGGGTGCTCGTCGAAGCCCCGTTCGACACCATCGAGCCAGGCGACACCGACGACATCGCCAATCGGATCATCCCCGCAACCCAAGCTGACGCGTTCCGGCTCACCGGCGACGCCGAGTTCGTCTACGCCGTCCAGGGTCTCGGACGGTTCCGCGTCAGCGCGTTCCACCAGCGCGGCCACGTCGGCTTCGTGCTGCGCCGCATCGTTCCTGGCGTGCCCGGCATCGACCCGCTCGGCCTCCCCTCCGTGGTGGCCAGGCTCATGGAAGCCAACTCGGGCCTCGTGCTGGTCACTGGCCTCGCCGGATCCGGACGCACGTCGACCGTCGCGGCCCTCGTCGACCACGTCAACGCGACCGAGCGGCGCCACATCGTGACGATCGAAGACCCCATCGAGGTCGTGCACCCCGACAAGGCGTCGATCGTCGACCAGCGCGAGGTCGGCGTCGACGTCGCCAGCGTCTCCGACGCGCTCGCCCGCGTGGTCCGCCAAGACCCCGACCTGATCGTCGTCGGTGAGCTCGGCGAGCCCGAAGCGGCCCGCCGGCTCCTCGAGGCCGCGGACACCGGACGGCTCGTGCTCGCGGCCATGGCGACGATCGGTGCCGCCGAAGCCGTCGACCGGTTCCTCGACCTGTTCCCCCGTGACCGCCACAGCGCGGTGCGGTCCGTGCTCGCCCGCACCCTGCGAGGCGTCGTCTGTCAACGGCTCCTCGCCCGGGCCGGTGGACGAGGCCGCGTCGTCGCCGCGGAGGTCCTCGTCGTCAACGCCCCCGTGGCCCAGGCCATCGCCGATGGGCGCGACGGCACCCGCCTCGAGCAGTTCATGAGCGACGGCGAGTACTACGGCATGCAGACCTTCGACCAGGCCATCGCCCGCCTCTACGACCGGGGCCTCGTCGAGCGCGAGGTGGCGTTGGACCACGCCAGCTACGCACCGTCGCTGCGTCTCGAGCTCGAACGAGCCGACCGCGAACGCGACCGCCCGGTCGCGGCCCCCGCCTAGCTCGACGACGCCCTGCGGGGCTTGCGCGACAACTCCGGCGGTCCCGCCGACTCGCCCGCGACAATGGTGGGCCCATGGACGTCCCGCCGCGCCTGCGCGCGTACTACGAGCCCGGCTCCCCGACCCGCGAGCTCGCCGACCGGCTCGCGGCCGCCGGCCACGAGTGCTACCTCGTCGGGGGCACGGTCCGCGACGCCTTCCTCGGTGCGACGTCGCCCGACGTCGACCTCGCCACCGACGCCCACCCGGACACGACCCGCACCCTTCTCGGCGGCTGGGCCGACCACATCTGGCTCCAGGGGGAGCGGTTCGGGACGGTCGGTGCGGCCAAAGCCGGTGTGAACTTCGAGATCACCACCTACCGGGGCGACGTCTACCGCCCCGAGAGCCGCAAGCCGACCGTGACGTTCGCGGCGCGGATCGAGGACGACCTCGCCCGCCGGGACTTCACGATCAACGCCATGGCGCTCCGGCTGCCGGATCCGGTGCTCATCGACCCGCACGCCGGCGCCGAGGACCTCGCGGCCCGCCGGCTGCGGACCCCCGCCGCACCCGGGGTGTCCTTCGAGGCCGACCCGCTCCGGATGCTCCGAGCGGCCCGATTCGTCGCCGCATTCGCGCTCGAGCCCGTCCCCGAGCTCGTCGAGGCGTTGCGCACCCTGCACCACCGGATGTCCATCGTCAGCCCGGAACGGACCCGGGAGGAGCTGCGCCGCCTGCTCGGCGTCACCGACCCGGCCGCCGGGCTCTGGCTCCTTTGCGAGACGGGCGTCTCGGACGAGTTCATCCCCGAGCTGAACGCGATGCGGCTCGAACAGGACCCCATCCACACCCACAAAGACGTCCTCGCCCACACCGTCGCCGTCGTAGGGAACACCGACCCGGACCACTTCAAAGTGCGGCTCGCCGCGCTGTTCCACGACATCGGCAAACCCAAGACCCGCTCGATCGGCGCCGGTGGCGTGAGCTTCCACCACCACGAGGTCGTGGGTGCCCGCATGACGGAGGAACGGCTCCGTGCGCTGCGGTTCAGCAACGAGATCGTCCACGACGTGACGAAGCTCGTGTACCTGCACCTGCGGATCCACACCTACGCCATGGGATGGACCGACCGGGCGGTGCGCCGCTACGTCCGCGACGCCGGGCCGCTCCTCGAGGAGCTCAACGAGCTCCAGCGGGCCGACTGCACCACCCGCAACAAGCGCAAAGCCGCGGCGTTGGGCCGCCGGATGGACGACCTCGAAGGCCGCATCGACGCGCTCCGCGCCCGCGAGGAGCTCGACGCCATCCGGCCGCCCCTCGACGGCAACCAGGTCATGGCCTACCTCGGCGTCCCGCCCGGTCCCGCGATCGGCGAGGCGAAAGCCGCGCTGCTCGACGCCCGGCTCGACGAAGGCCCCATCGAACCCGACGATGCCTACGAGCGCCTGGACGCGTGGGCCCGCGCTCACGGCATCGAGCCCGCCCGCACGCGGATCCCGCCTTCGTGACGAGCCGCCCGGGGCGGGCTCAGGTCGTGGCGGCGAAAGCCTCGACCAGCTCCCGGGCTTCCTCGTCGCGGTACTGCACCGGCGGTGACTTCATGAAGTACGCGCTCGGTCCCAGCAGCGGCCCGCCCACCCCGCGGTCCATCGCCAGCTTGGCGCAGCGCACCGCGTCGATGATCACGCCCGCCGAGTTCGGCGAGTCCCACACCTCGAGCTTGAGCTCCAAGTTGAGCGGCACATCACCGAAGTTGCGGCCCTCCATCCGGATGTAGCACCACTTGCGGTCGTCGAGCCTCGGCACGTGGTCCGACGGGCCGATGTGCACGTTGTCGGCCTCGATCCCATGGTCGAGCTGGCTGGTCACCGACTGGGTCTTGGAGATCTTCTTGGACTTCAGCCGGGAGCGCTCCAACATGTTCTTGAAGTCCATGTTCCCGCCGAAGTTCAGCTGGTAGGTGCGGTCGAGCTCGACCCCCCGGTCCTCGAAGAGGCGGGTGAGGATGCGGTGCACGATCGTGGCCCCGACCTGGCTCTTGATGTCGTCGCCGACGATGGGGACGCCGGCGACCTCGAACTTCTTGGCCCACGTCGGGTCGCTGGCGATGAACACCGGGATCGCGTTCACGAACCCGACGCCTGCCTCGAGGCACGCGGTGGCGTAATGGCGCTGCGCCTCCTCCGACCCGACCGGCAGGTAGCTGACGAGCACGTCGGCCTGCGCATCCCGCAAGGCCTGCGCCACGTCGACCGGCTCGGCCGGCGACTCCTCGACCGTGTCCCGGTAGAACTCCCCGAGCCCGTCGAACGTCGGGCCCCGCTGGACCTGCACGCCGAGGTCGCCGACCTCGGCGAACTTCACCGTGTTGTTCTGGCCGCTGAAGATCGCCTTGCCGAGATCCAAGCCGACCTTCGCCGCGTCGACGTCGAACGCCGCGACGAAGTCGACATCGCCGACGTGGTAGCCCCCGAGCACGACGTGCATGAGGCCCGGGACCTCGTCGTCGGGGGCCGCGTCGCCGTAGTACGCGACTCCCTGGACCAGGGAGCTGGAACAGTTGCCGACACCGGCGATCGCGACGCGCACCTTCTTGGACGCTGAGTTCGACTGGGGGCTCATGCGGAGGCTTCCTCCTTGACGGCGTCGCTCGCAGCGTCCGTCGGCGAACCGCCCGGACCCGCGCGCTCCGCGGTGATCAGCTCATCGACCCACTCGAGGTCGCGCTGGGTGGACTTCGTTCTGTGCTCCATCAAGGAGCGGGTGTAGCGGTCGTCGCGGATCCCGTGGACCTGGCGCTGGCGGTCGAGCCGCTCGGCGAGGACCCGACGACGTCGGTCGAGGAGCTCGATGCGTTGGGCCGACTGCAGATGCCGGCAGAACGCGAGCTTGAGCGCGAAGGCCTTCTCATCGTCGCTGTGCGGCTCGTCGGCCAACAGCAGCTCCGCGAAGAGGGTCTCGCCGGTCTCGGTGATCTGATACGCCTTCCGGGTCCGGCGTCCCGTCGCCGACAGCCGCCCGGCCATCGCCTTGAGGCGAGCCGCGGCCAGGTCACCCGAGAGGGAGCCCGTCGAGGGGCTCGGCACGGGCGACTCGGTCGGCGTGACGATGGCGATGGCCCCGGTCCGCTCCAGCCGACGCAACGCCGGATACAGCGATCCGAACGAGACACCCCAGAGAAACCCGAGCGTCTCACCCAGGCGCTTCTTCAGCTCATAGCCATGCAGGGGCTGATCCTTGAGCAGTCCCAAGACCGCGAGCTCTAGCACCATGTGCTCCTAGTGAGGTCCGATATATCGACTCGATATATCGATTCATAGTATGGCAACCCGGCGGGGCGGATGCAAGGCGGACCCCGGCCCGGGCCCCGCAGTCCTCGCAGGCGACACGGACCCGCACGCTCCGGCTGGACATCGGCGTTGGCCACCGCCCGCCCCGGGCAGCCGCCCACCTGTGAGCCCGCCGCACGTCAGCCCGCCACACGCCAGGAGCCAGGAGCCGTCTCGCCGCGTGTCCCCGCAGAGGGCCGCGAACGGAGCCTCTCCACGTACACTCGCCCCGTGCGGAGGCACGTCGACTACGCCTTGGCCCGACGGGCTGTGCTCCGAGACCTGCGCGCCGGCCGTGTCGAGCGAGACGAGGTCTGCGACGCCCACCCCGAGCTCCTCCGGGCCGGACGCCACATCGGCAGCCCGGCCCCGACGCCCTGCCCGATCTGCGGGCACAAGAACCTCCGGCTGGTCTCCTACGTCTACGGCGACGCCCTCGCCCGGGCCAACGGCCGCTGCATCACCTCCCCCACCGAGCTCGACCGGCTCGACGCCACCCACGAGGAGTTCACCCGCTACGTCGTCGAGGTGTGCCTCGACTGCCACTGGAACCACCTCCAGCGCCACGAGCTCCACGGCCGACGCCACGTCGGCTGACCCTCGTCGGGCCCGGTGCATCGCCGCCCCGGAGGGGTAACCTCTCGCTGCCGCCGGGAGCCGCACGAGCCCTGCACGTCGGAGGTGAGGTCCTGACCGAGCCCAACGCGTCGCCCCGTCCGATGACTGCCCCTGCGGTCGCGGCCGCCAAACGCGGCGACACGCCCCTGGTGATGGTCACCGCGTACGACGCGCCCTCAGCCCGGATCGTCGACTCGGCTGGGGTCGACGTGATCCTCGTCGGCGACTCGGTCGCCATGACCGTCCTCGGGTACGAGGACACGCTCCAGGTCACGACCGCCGACATCGCCCACCACGTCGGCGCCGTCGCCCGCACCCGGCCCCGCGCGCTCGTCGTCGCCGACTTGCCGTGGATGAGCTACCACGTCTCCACGGAGGACACCGTCCGCAACGCCGCGACGCTCATCCGGGCCGGCGCCGGCGCGGTCAAGCTCGAAGGCGGGCGTAAGCGCCTCGACGCGGTGCACGCCATCCTCGACGCGGAGATCCCGGTCATGGGCCACCTGGGTCTCACCCCCCAGTCGTTCCACGCGATCGGCGGATATCGGGTCCAGGGCCGAGATCTCGAAGCCGCCCGCGCCATCGTCGACGACGCCGTCGCGCTGGCCGACGCGGGCTGTTTTGCCATCGTGCTCGAGTGCGTCCCCGACGCCGTCGCTCGGCTCGTCACCGACAGCGTGGCCGTCCCGACGATCGGAATCGGCGCGGGACGCCACTGCGACGGCCAAGTCCTCGTCTTCCACGACCTCGTGGGCCTCGAGACCCGCATCGCCCCCAAGTTCGTCCGGCGTTACGCCGACCTGACGGGCGACGGCACCGCCGCGGTGGCCCGCTTCGCCGACGATGTGCGCGCCGGGCGGTTCCCGTCCAGCGACGAGACGTACCACGCCGCCGACGGGGTGGCCGATGCGCTGGAGCTCTACGGCCGGACCAGCACCCGCGAGCACGCCTCCGCGTGAGACGCGTCGCCGGGGCGGTCGTCGCCGCGGTTCTCCTCCTCACCCTCGGTGTCGGATCGGCCGTCGGTGCCGCCGTGGCGGGCCGCTCCGTGGGCGCCGCGGTCAAAGCCGCGTCCCGGGCCCAGTCGCCCTTCCGTGGCCTCACCGCCACGACCGTCCACGTCGGCGGCTCCGCCCGGCAGGTCGTCATCGCCAAGACCGAGGCGCAGCGCCAACGCGGGCTCCGCCAGCGCTCGAACCTCGGCCACTACGACGGCATGCTCTTCGTCTTCTCCGCCACGACCAACGTCGGCTTCACGATGTCCACGGTCCCGGTCCCGCTCGACATCGGCTTCTACCGCTCCGACGGCCGCCTCGTCGACACCCTCCGAATGTTGCCGTGCACGGGCACCGATGCCACCTGCCCCGCGTACCGGGCGCGCGCGTCGTTCCGGTACACCCTGGAGACCCCCGGCGGCGCCCTCCCCCCCGGGAACCTGACCGGCTGAGGCTCTGCCCACCCGGACTAGAGTGCAGCGTTCGACAACTGAGTCCTGCTCACCCGGCTGGCGTGTCTACGGACTGGCAGCGACGGGTGAGCCCGCGGGAACGTCCGGGCGCCTCGGCTCCGGTCGTCACCCGCCGGTCCGAAGGAGGACGGCCGATGCGGCCGTACGAAGTCATGGTCATCTACGACGCCGATCTCGACGACGCCGACATCCGGGCCGCCGTCGACCGGGCCACCACGCTGCTCACGTCCAAGGGTGCCGAGCTCGGACCCGTCGATCACTGGGGCAAGCGCCGCCTCGCCTACCGGCTGAAGCGCCGCTGGGAGGGCTACTACGTCGTCATCCAGGCGCGAGCCGAGCCCGCCGCCACGGACGAGCTCAGCCGCACCCTGGCCCTCGCCGACGAGGTCCTCCGCCACAAGGTGCTGCGGATCCCCGAGGCCGTCTACGGCAAGACCCTCGGCACACCCGCCGACGGATAGGCATCCACCACCCTGGCGCCGCGGTCGAAACCGGACGCCGAACTGCACGAGAAAGTCGAAGTGAGATGGCCGATAGCACCGTCACCATCGTCGGGAACGTCACGCGCGACCCTGAGATGCGGTACACCCCGAGCGGCGTCGCGAAGGCATCGTTCGGTGTCGCCGTGAGTCGCCGCTGGCAGAACCGCAACAGCCACGAATGGGAAGAGCAGACCAGCTTCTTCAATGTCGTGTGCTGGCGCGAGATGGCCGAGAACGTCTGCGAGTCCATCGGCAAAGGCGCCCGCATCGTCGTCAGCGGCCGCCTCGAGCAGCGCTCCTGGGAGACCGAGAACGGCGACAAGCGCAGCGTGGTCGAGATCGTCGCTGACGACATCGGACCCAGCCTCCGGTGGGCGACCGCAGAAGTGAAGCGCAACGAGCGTCGCGGCGGGTTCGACACCCCCGGCGGCGGCGGCGGCGGCGGCGGCAGCAGCAGCAGCAGCAGCGGTGGTGGTGGTGGTGGCCGAGCGCCCGCACCGGAACGCAGCGGTGATGATCTCGGCGAGGGGGAGGAACCCTTCTAGATGGCACGACCACGACGTACCAAGCGCGACGCGCCGGAACGCAAACCCAAGAAGAAGGTCTCGATCCTCGACACCGAACGGATCGTCTGGGTCGACTACAAGGACGTGGCTTTGCTCCGTCGGTTCATGTCGGAGCGCGCCAAGATCCGGGCCCGCCGCGTCACCGGCAACGACGCGCAGCAGCAGCGGGCCGTCGCCCGAGCGATCCGTGTCGCCCGCGAGATGGCGCTCCTGCCCTACTCGGTCCGCCAGGTCACGCACCGCAACAAGGGCAAGCGTGACCGCGGCGACGGCGGCGTGCTCGCCGCGCCCCGCAACGAGCCCATGCCGACACCGCCCGAGGGGGAGACCGGCCCCCCGCCGGCTTCCGCCGAGCCCGACACCGAGCTCGCGATCCCCGACGCCCCGGACGGCGCGACGCCCGAGCCCGTCGTTGCGAACGATCCGGCGGTGGAGGAGTCCGGATGAAGGTGGTGCTCCGCGAAGACGTCGACCACCTCGGGCACAAAGGTGATCTGCTCGAGGTCGCCGACGGCTACGCCCGCAACTTCCTCGTCCCTCGCGGACTGGCCATGAAGGCGACGAAAGGCGTGGTGGCACAAGCCGACGCGATGCGGCGCAGCCGCTCCGCCCGTGACGCCCGCGACCAAGCCGCCGCCGCCGATGTCGCCGCGCGATTGGGTGCCGCGCCGATCAAGCTGGGTGTCCGTGCCGGAGAAGGTGGCAAGCTGTTCGGCTCCGTCACCAGCACCGACGTGGCCGAGGCGGTCCACGCGCAAACGGGCGTCGAGGTCGACCGCCGCACGATCGACCTGCCCGAGCCGATCAAGGAACTCGGGACCGCCGACGTGTCGGTGCGTCTCCATCCTGAGGTTCTCGCCACCCTGCACCTCGAGGTTGTCGCCGAATAGTCCGCTTCGCGGGTGTCACACCCCGCTGAGACGATCATCGGGTGAACAAGTTCTCCACACGCCTGGGGATGAAAACAGCGGTCATCCACCGCGACATCACAGGGGTTTCGGGCTACCGATCCACAGGCAGCGCACGGCATGCTGGCCCTCCTGGGCCGAGGGCTGAACGCCCAGTAAACGGATAGCCAACAGGGGGAGCGGGGCAGGTGGTCCAAGCACTCGAGCCAGTGCGGCGTCGCGCCGGAAACGGCCGCGTCCCACCGCACAACCTCGAGGCCGAGGAATCGCTCCTCGGTGCCATGCTGCTCTCCCGAGACGCGATCACCGCCGCCGTCGAGACCGGCGTCGAAGCGTCCGACTTCTACAAGCCGGCACACACCCACCTCTTCGACGCGGTGATGTCGTTGTACGGCCAGGGCGAGCCGGTTGACCCAGTCACGGTCGCCGAAGAGCTTCGACGGGCCGACCTGCTCGATTCGCTCGGCGGGCGCGCCACGCTCCTCCAGCTGCAGGCGGCGACCCCGGCGTCCGCCAACGCGACGCATTACGCCAAGATCGTCAACGAGCTCGCCTTGCTGCGTCGCCTCATCGGTGTGGCGGGCGACATCGCCGAGATGGGCTACGACGACTCCCAAGAAGTCGTTGAGACCCTCGACCGGGCCGAGGCGCTCGTCTTCGAAGTCGCGGAGCGGCGCGTCTCGGAATCAATGGTCAAGGTCTCCGACGCGCTCCAGGAGACCCTCGACCAGCTTGAGGCTCTCTACGACAGCAGCGGTGACATCACCGGCGTTCCCACCGGGTACACGGGCCTCGACCATCAGCTGCTCGGGCTGCAGCCGTCGAACCTGATCGTCGTCGCGGCCCGTCCCGGGGCGGGAAAGACGAGCCTGGCGCTCGGGGCGGCGGCGAATGTCGCGATGGAGGCGCGTAAGCCCGTCCTGTTCTTCTCGATGGAGATGGGGACCCTCGAGCTCACCAAGCGGCTCCTCGCGGGCGAAGCCCGCGTCGATGCACGCCGGCTCCAGACCGGCAACATCCCCGAAGCGGACTGGACGCGGCTGAGTCATGCCGTCGGCCGGCTGGCCGAAGCGCCGCTCTTCATCGACGACAACCCGCACTGCACGGTGATGGAGATGCGGGCCAAGGCCCGACGAACGAAAGCCCGTCACGGCGACCTGGGATTGGTGGTCGTCGACTACCTCCAGCTCATGACGCCGATGGCGCGACGAGCGGAGAACCGCCAGGTCGAGGTGGCCGAGATCTCCCGGGGGCTCAAGATCCTCGCCCGCGAGCTCGACTGCCCTGTCATGGCGCTGTCGCAGCTCAATCGGCAGCTCGAGTACCGGGCCGACAAGCGCCCCATGCTCGCTGACCTTCGGGAGTCGGGATCCCTCGAGCAGGACGCCGACGTCGTGATCTTCATCTACCGCGACGAGATCTACAACCCCGACTCCGATCAGCGGGGCACCGCGGAGATCATCGTGGCGAAACACCGAAACGGACCGACGGGGACGACCCGACTCGCGTTCGTGGATCGACTCACGAAGTTCGCCAACATGGCGCCCGAATAACGGAGCTCAACCGGGTTCAGCACGTCCCGGAGAACCGTGCCACGCAAACGGTGTGCCGAGCGTCAGGCGTCGGGACCGGGCTGCACCTCTTCGTCGTCGAGCAGCGCGTGGATCTCCTCGTCGAGCCGAGCCCGCAAGGCGCGCAGCTCGCGCATCGCCTTTGCCGCGCTCCGAACCACTTTCGGAAGCTCCTTCGGGCCGAGGACGATCAACGCCACGGTCAAGACGATGAGGATGTGCGCAGGCGAGAACGCTCCCGGTGCCATGCGTCAGTCCTAGCCCGCGGCGACGCGGCCTACTTGTCCTTGTCGGCCTTCGGCTCCGAATCGGGAGCCGGGTCTTCCTCGTGGAGCCCCTTCTTCAGCTCGCGGCTTGCCTGGCCAACCGACCGGGCGAGCTTGGGGAGCTGGGAGCTGCCGAACAGCAGGGCGATCAGCCCGATGACGAGGAGCGCCTCCCAGCCGATGATCTCACCGAGAATCGGAATCATGTGGGTCCTCCTTGCAGAACGACCCGTCCTGCGCTGGGGTAACGAGAGCCCTGGTTGGCGTCGCCATACGGTACGTCACCACGGGCCGGTCCGGATCATCGGCTAGCGCGGGCACCGCCCCGAATCGCCGCCCACCCAGCGCCGGGCCCCCGCGCCGCCGCCCACTCGATCGGCGGGCGATGACCGACCGAGGGGTCGACCTCGGGAATGGCCGCGCCGTGGGCCGATCAGGGAGTCGCCCCCGATCCGGCCCGGGACGGCCCAAGTCTTCCCTGAGGGTTCGCGGACGGGTCGTCCGATATCCACCATTTGAACGCCTCCTCTTCGTACCCTGACGGCAGCATTACCCAACAAGGGGGCCTACATGCTTGCCATCAGCACCATGGGTGCGACGCCACAGGCGATCTTCTATGTCATCGCCGTCATCCTGTTCATCCTCGCCGGGATCGGCTTCAAGCCGGTGGGCGATCGAGTGCATCTCGTCGGGCTCGGCCTCGCCGCCGCGTTCTTCGTGGTGGCGTGGAACGCCCTCGCCCTGACCTGACCCCCCGGCACGATCACAGCCCCGACCGGGGCGCCGGCCCTAGAACAACCGCAGGTCCACCGGCGCCCCGGATCGGAGCTCGTCGAGGTCGACCTCGATGCACTCGACGCCCCGGCTGGCCGCGAACACCCGCGCTTGGGGCTTGATCCGCGTCGCGGCCAGCACCGCCCGGGTCGGCGCCAACGACCCGTCGCGGTTCAGGCGCTCCTGGTAGCGCAACAGCTGCTCCACGCCGGCGATCTCGCCCACCCGCTTCACCTCGATCACCACGGCCCGACCCTGACCGTCGCGGCACAGCAGGTCGACGGGCCCGAGATCCGTGGGGTACTCGCGGCGGACGAGGCGTAAGCCGTCGCCCAGGACCTCGACGCTCCGCGCGAGCAGGACCTGCAGCTCCGCCTCGACCCCGTCCTTGGCCAGGCCGGGGTCATCACCCAGCTCGAAGCTCGAATCGAAAGCGACCTCGTCCAGATGCACCCGGAGCTCTTCCCCATCCCGGTTGCGGGCGACGAGGAGCCCGTCGCCCTCCGTGATCGTGCACGGCGGGCTCATCCAGTTGAGCGGCTTGTAGGCCTTCGCGTCGGCGTGGATCGCGATCGAACCGTCCGCCTTGAGGAGGACGAGCCGCAACGCCGGCGGCAACCGTGCGCCGAGCCGTCCTGCGTATTCGACCGAGCAGCGGGCAACGATGACGCGCACGATCCGGGTTGTACCACGCGCGCTCGGCATCCGGAGCGTACGATGCCGCCCCGAACACGGAAGTCACCGGACAAGGGGGAGCGCTGATGCTCGCGGCGTACAACAGCGACGCGTACAACATCGTCAAGGTTCTGCACATCCTGTGCGCCATCATCGGTTTCGGTGCCGTGATGCTGAACGGCTTCTACGGCGCGCAGATCCGAGCGCGCGGCGGCGCCGAAGCGGCCGCGATCGGCCAGGCCGTCTACCGCGTGTCCCTCGTCGCCGAGTTCTTCATCTATGCCGTGTTCGTGCTCGGGATCGCGCTCGTCGGCATGGGCAACAACCTGTTCGACTTCGGTCAGACGTGGGTCTGGCTGTCCATGATCCTCTTCATCATCGGGCTCGGACTGTCGCACGGTGTGCTGCGCCCCCGGGTCCGCCGCCTCAACGCGTTGCTGGTCGAACTCGCGGCCGGTGTCGGAGCGGGCGCAGCCGGTCCGCCCCCCCAGGCGGCCGAGCTCGAGGCCATCGGCAAGCAGGTGGGCGCGACCGAGATGGCGCTCAACCTGCTGGTCGTCGTCATCCTCGTCTTCATGGTCTTCAAGCCGGGCGGCCCATCGCTGTAGCCGAGCGCCCGATGCCGGCTGGCCCCCGCGCGGAGGTACCGTGCGCGTGTGGACTTCTACACCGAAGTGCTGCTCGAGCTCATGGCCGCCATGGGCGCTGCGCTCTTCGTCGCCAACGCGTTGGCTTTGGTGCGGCGACGCTCCGATGCCCGACAGGCCGCCCGCGACGCCGTGGCGAAGAGCCGCCCGGGGAGCCCGGTGCGCAAGCAGGCCCGTCTCGCCACCACCGGGACCCTCGCCCAAGCCCCGTTGGCCCGCACCGTGGCCTTCATGCTCCTGGGGCTCGTCGTGGCCATCTGGGGAATCGCCAGCCTCACGATCTGACCTCGGCACCATCGGGGAACTCGGCCGCCCCGGCCAGTCGGGTGGTCGTGGTCCCAACCGCCAGCGGGACCTGCGCCAGCCGAGCATGATCCGGCGATGAGGGCGTCCTGGCGTTGGATGACGATCGCGGTGGCGCTCGGCGTCGTCGTGACCACGGCCTCGGTCGGCGGGTTCGCGACCGTCACCGGCGCTGCCGGGCCGACGAGCTACGTCGCGCTCGGCGATTCCTACACCGCGGGCCCAGTCATCCCCACCCAGCAGGCGACGCCGCTCGGCTGCTTGAAGTCCGACCACACCTACCCGCACCTGCTCGCCGTCGCGCTGCAGGTGGCCACCTTCCACGACGCCAGCTGCTCCGGTGCGACCACCGACAACATGACGAACCCACAGAACGTCACGCCGGGACCGAACCCGCCGCAATTCGGCAGTCTCGATCCCACCACGCAGCTCGTCACAGTCGGGATTGGCGGGAACGACGTCGGCCTCTTCGACATCTTGGTGCATTGCTTCTCACCGACCCCGGCGGGCACGCCCTGCCAGGACCAGTACGACTCGGGTGGCAACGATCAGATCAGCAACCGGATCACCGCCACGGCCCCGAAGGTCGCGGCGGTCCTGCAAGGCATCCACACGAGATCGCCCGTCGCACGCGTGCTGCTCGTCGGGTACCTCGCGATCCTCCCCGAGTCCGGACCAGGGTGCTATTCGCAGCTGCCGTTCACACCCGGCGACGTCCCGTACCTGCGCGCCAAAGAGAAGGAGCTCAACGCGATGCTCGCCCAGCAGGCAGCCGCGAACAACGCCACCTTCATCGACGCGTACACCGCGAGCATCGGCCACGACGCCTGTCAGCCGTTCTGCCGCCGCTGGGTGGAACCGCTCACCCCCGCGTCGCCGGCCGCGCCGGTGCACCCCAATCTCGCTGGGATGCTTGGGACCGCCGCCGCCGTGCTCGGCGAGCCGCCACCGCAGAGCCCGGCCGAGTGCCCCGTTTCCGCCGCGCCTCGCTTCACGGGATAAGTCCGCCCTCCGCACCGCCGCCCGGTGCGAGCGTCCCACCCCCACTCCTGGCCCGACGCTTCAGTCCTCGACGAGGAACCCGATGCGCCGCTCCGGTGTCAGGCTGCGCGGTCTCCTGAGTCCGTCGGTGCGGGATGCGGCCTCCAAGGATTCCCGGATCGCGTCACGAGCCCGCTCACCCGCCGCCGGTCCGTAGACGCCGTCCATCTGACCATCGAAGAAGGCCTGCGCCCGGTCATAGGCGGGCCCGTCGAGCACATCGGCGAGCGTCTGCTGTGACCGCCCCGACGGTCAGTAGCCAGATGGCGAGCAAGCCAATGGCACCCGCGATCTCAGGATCTCGACCGATCAAGCGCACGCCGCGCACCGCAAGGGGGAGCACAGGATTCACTCAACAACTCGAAACCTCGATCCCAGCTACCACCAGACTCATGCACGATCGCAGGTCCGGCCCTACCGGGCGTGACCCGCGCTACCTGGGAGCGGGTGGAGCGGGTGACGGGAATCGAACCCGCGTTCTCAGCTTGGGAAGCTGATGTTCTGCCTCTGAACTACACCCGCGCGGGTGCGGAGCGTAGCAAGCGGCGTCGAACGCGAGCGCGCCCGAGCTGCGCGCCGTGAACGGTGGTCCTGACGAACTGGATCGGTTGCTCGGTAGGCTCAGCCGGTGATCCTGTCCGACCGGTCGATCAACGAGGAGCTCGCGGCGGGTCGCATCGTGATCGACCCGCTCGGTGAAGCGGCGATCCAACCGTCGTCGGTGGATCTGCATACCGACTGTTACTTCCGAGTCTTCCGGAATGACACGACGCCGTTCATCGACCCGAAGGAGCCACAGGAAGAGCTCACGGAGCTGGTTCAGGTCGAAGATGAACGGGCGTTCATCTTGCACCCCGGGGAGTTTGTGCTGGGTTCGACGCTGGAGCGGGTCGCGTTGCCCGATGACATCGTGGGCCGCCTCGAGGGCAAGAGCTCGCTGGGACGGCTGGGCCTCCTCATCCACAGCACCGCCGGGTTCGTCGACGCCGGCTGGGACGGTCACCTGACGCTCGAGTTGTCGAACGTCGCGAACCTCCCGATCGCGATCTATCCGCGCATGAAGATCGGTCAGATCTCGTTCCTGCGGATGACGACCCCCGCGGATCATGCGTACGGAACCGCGAAGACGGGTTCGAAGTACCAGGGTCAGCGGGGCCCCACGCCGAGCCGCTACTACCTGAACTTCCGCGACGACCGGTGACGCGCGTGGTCAGCGCGCTGCTCGCACCTGGATGAACTGGGTGATCGGTCCGGTGTCGATGTGGATGAAGCCGCGGAAGGGATAGTCGAGCGCGGCGACGAGCGCGAGGGTCATTGACAAGCCGAGGGCGAGCGCGGCGAGGATCAGTAGATGGGAGCGTCGATGTCGGGTGTCCATCATCGTGCCGACGGCGAGAACGGCGATGGCCAACACGGCGAGGATGAAGAACAGGGACGAGGGAATCGATGCCTTCGCCGCGTTGATCAGGTTGGTTCGGGTCTGGGAGACCCCGGCGAGCGCGGTCAGGATCTGTTGGTACGCGACCTTGCCTGACTCGGACGTCGGTTCGATTGTGGCGACGACGCGGTAGATGCCCTCCAGAGCGGTGTCGGATTGAGGGCTCGGCTTCGAACTCTGGACCAGTTCCGGGATGCCCTGGCTCACGGTGACGCGGGCGTACTGGACCGTCGCGGCTTGGATCCGGGCCGCGTCAGCCGGCTTGAGGTTACGGCTGTTCTCGAAAACCACACCGAGATCAGCAGCCTTCGTCGCCACCTGGGACTGGGTGTCTCGTAGTTGGGTGTACTCGTCGACGATGACGAAGGCGACGAGGACCGCGTAGATCGTTGCGAGGGCCTGAAGGGTCGTGGCCGCGGTCGGGCTGGCTTTGGTCCGGACGTCGTCGGTGAGGATCTGGCGCCGCAGCGCGGTGTCGATCACGACGGTGAGGAGCAAGGTGAGGACGGCGAAGAGCGGGAAGATCTCCCACGCGGGGAGCGAGCCGAGCCAGGTCATCCCGGTCGGATCAGCTCAGATACCGGGAGTGAACTCAGCGGTCGGCGGTGCCGGGGCCGTCTCGGCGTGCTCGATCGCCTCGAGGAGGACCTCGGCGATGTCTTGGACCTTCACGTCCTCGTCTCGCTGCGCCTCTTTGACACCGTCTTCCATCATCACGTAACAGAACGGGCAGGCGACGGCGATCCGGGTCGCGCCCGTGGCGAGGGCCTCCTGGGAGCGCTCGGTGTTGACCTTCTTACCGGTGTGCTCCTCCATCCACATGCGGGCACCCCCGGCGCCGCAGCACATGCCACGGGTTCCGTTCCGGGGCATCTCGACGATGTCGATCCCGGCCAGCTTTCCGACGACGTTCCGCGGCGCGAGATACACGTCATTGTGTCGACCGAGGTAGCAGGAGTCGTGGTAGGTGACGCGCTCTTCGAGGGTCGCGCCCTGGAGGGGGAGCCGCCCATCGTTGAGCAGCTCCGTGAGGAACTGCGAGTGGTGCACGACCTCGTAGTTGCCGCCGAGCTGCGGGTACTCGTTCTTCAGCGTGTTGAAACAGTGCGGGCACTGGGTGATGATCTTCTGCACCCCGAGGCTGTTGAGGGCCTCGATGTTCTGGGTGGCGAGCATCTGGAAGATGTACTCGTTGCCGGAGCGGCGTGCGGGGTCGCCGGTGCACAGCTCGCTCGGCCCGAGGATGGCGAAATCGATGTTCGCTCGGTGTAAGAGCTTGGCGATCGCCCGGCTGGCGCGCTTGTTGCGGTCGTCGAAGCTGCCGGCGCACCCGACCCAGTAGAGGTACTCGTGGTCGAACGGCCCGGAGCTGTCGATGATCGGGATGTCTTCGAGGTCCTTCGCCCAGTCGGCTCGTTCGCCCTGGTTCATGCCGTAGACGTTGGAGGAGTTCTCCATCGAACGGTACGTGGCACCGAGCTCCGGGGGGAAGTTGCTCTCCATCAGGGAGAGGTAGCGGCGCATGTCGAGGATCTTGTCCAGGATCTCGATGTCGACCGGGCAGATCTCGTCGCACGCCTTGCAGGTCGTGCACGCCCACAGTTCCTCGGCGGTGATCCGCTCGAACACCGAGTCCGCCGTGACCGTGATGTCGTCGACGAGCCCGACGGGCGGCGACACAGCCGGATCGCCGGTTGCGGTCATCACCTCACCGACCTTCAGCACGATCTCGCGCGGGTCGAGTGGCTTGCCGGTGGCGTGGGCCGGACAGACGGACGTGCACCGGCCGCAGATCGTGCACGCGTCCGTGTCGAAGAGCTGCTTCCAGGTGAAGTCCTCGACCGTGGACGCGCCGAAGGTCTCAAGCTCGGTCTCCATCAGGTTCGGGAGCGGCTTCATCGCGCCCTTCGGCCGGTCCTTCGGCGACAGGTACATGTTCATCGGGGAGGTGATCATGTGGCGCAACTTCGTGGTCGGGAGGATCACGAGGAACGCGATGAACGCCCCGAAGTGGACGACCCACATCGTTCGGTGCAGGTCCGAGAGGGTCCCGTGGGACCACCCGGACCAGAGCGCGGACAGTCCCCAGCCGACGAAGGACCACTGCTCGAAGCTCGGCCGCCCCTCCAACGCGATGCGGAAGCCCTCGATCAGGAACCCGGTGATGCCGATGGTGAGGAACATGGCGAGGATGGCTGCGTCCTCGGGTTTCGTCTTGATGCGGATCCGGTAGGGCCGCTGCACGTACCGGCGACCGATGGCCCAGATGATCCCGACGAGGAAGATGATCCCGAAGACGTTCGCGGTAGCCTTGTACGCCTCGTAGACGGTGCCGTGAAGGAACTTCAGCGATGTCGGCAGCTGATGGTCGATCTCGAGGATCACGGTGGCCGCGAACAGCACGAGGAACCCGAAGTAGATGCAGGAGTGCATCACTCCCGCGGCTGGGTCGCGAAGCAGGGTCCGCATCCACACGCCGGAGCGGAACTCCCGGAGCCGGCGGTGCGCGTTCGCGCGAGTCGTGCGCCGGTCCTCGGGGCCGCCCCGGGCGTAGTTGCGGACTCGTAGCGACACCAGCCAGGCGCAGACGAACAGCATCGTCGCGACCGTGGCGTAGAACATCCAGTAGATCGGGTCCGGTACGTCGATGAAGACCTGCCGGGCCGTGCGCGAGCTGTCGTGCCACTCCGTAATCCGGGGTATCACGCCCGAGGCCAGCGAACCCGCGGCGATCAGGAAGCCGAGGATCAAGACGGTCTGACTCGGCGTGAACGGGAACCGGCGACGCACGACAGGAAACCTAATACCGGTCCTCTTTGCGGGACCGATTACACGGCCCACTGCGGGGTGAGTCGGTTACTCCCAGGTCTTGACGTCGTACTCGCGTAGTCGGTGCGCGAGGCCGCTCAAGAGCTTGTGGGCGAACCCGGGCACCTCGTCGATCATCGCCGCGAACTCCCGTTGGCCGAGCACCATCAGCTCCATCGGCGTGACCGCGGTGACGGTCGCGTTGCGGGGGGCCTTGTCGAGCAGGGCCAGATCCCCGAAGAACGCTCCCGAGCCCAGCGTCGCCACCTTCTTGCCGTGCATGGAGACGTCCGCGGTCCCCTCGAGGATCACGAAGAACTCGGCCCCGGCGGCCCCCTCTCGGACCAGCACCTTCCCGGCCGGGACCTCGACGCGCTCGGCCCGGCGGTTGATGAGCTGGAGGTCCTTCTTGGAGCAGGCGGCGAAGAGCGGGACCTGGGCGAGATCGGGCAATGCGCTCCGCCGGGCCATGTCGGCAATGTACCGACAGTGTCAACTCGGCCTTCCGGGAATAGGCCCACCCCCAGGAAAGTTGATACCGTCACACTCAAGATTTCCACACGGAGGCAGATAGATCATGTCCAAGGCCGTCGGTATCGACCTCGGCACCACGAACTCGGTCGTTTCAACCCTCGAGGCGGGCGAGCCCGCCGTCATCCCCAACGCCGAGGGGTCGCGCACGACCCCGTCGGTGGTCGCGTTCTCCAAGACCGGCGAGGTCCTCGTCGGGGAGGTCGCCAAGCGTCAGGCAATCACGAACCCGGATCGGACCATCCGTTCCGTCAAGCGTCACATGGGCACGTCGTGGAACATCGACATCGACGGCCAGAAGTACACGCCCCAAGAGATCTCGGCCCGGATCCTGCAGAAGCTGAAGCGGGACGCCGAGGCCTACCTGGGTGACACGGTCAACCAGGCCGTCGTCACGGTCCCGGCCTACTTCGACGACGCGCAGCGTCAGGCCACGAAGGAGGCCGGCGAGATCGCGGGCCTCGAGGTGCTGCGGATCATCAACGAGCCGACGGCCGCTGCGCTCGCGTACGGCCTCGACAAGGAGCACGACCTCACCATCTTGGTCTTCGACCTCGGGGGCGGGACCTTCGATGTCTCGGTCCTCGAGCTCGGCGACGGGGTCTTCGAGGTCAAGTCGACCGCCGGGAACACCCATCTCGGCGGCGACGACTGGGACCAACGGGTCATCGACTGGATGGTGGCGGAGTTCAAGGGCGCCCACGGCGTCGACCTCGGCGCCGACAAGATGGCGACCCAGCGGCTCAAGGAAGCAGCCGAGAAGGCCAAGATCGAGCTCTCGTCGTTGCAAGAGACCACGATCAACCTGCCGTTCATCACTGCGACGCAGGACGGTCCGCTGCACCTCGAGCTCAGCCTGTCCCGGGCCAAGTTCCAAGAGCTGACCGCCGATCTGCTCGACGCCTGCAAGGGCCCGTTCGAGCAGGCGATCCGCGACTCGGGCCTGACGAGTGACGGCATCAACCGGGTGATCCTCGTCGGAGGCTCGACCCGCATGCCGGCCGTCCAGGACCTGGTGAAGGACCTGACCGGCAAAGAGGGCGACAAGGGCGTCAACCCCGACGAGGCGGTCGGCGTCGGCGCCGCGATCCAGGCCGGGGTCCTGAAGGGCGACGTCAAGGACGTCCTGCTCCTCGACGTGACGCCGCTGTCCCTCGGCATCGAGACGAAGGGTCAGATCATGACCCGCCTCATCGAGCGGAACACCACGATCCCGACGAAGCGCTCCGAGGTGTTCACCACCGCGGATGACAACCAACCCAGCGTCGAGATCAAGGTGCTGCAAGGCGAGAGCGACATGGCATACCGAAACAAGATGCTCGGGACCTTCCAGCTGGTGGGTCTCCCGCCGGCACCGCGCGGCTTGCCGCAGATCGAAGTCACGTTCGACATCGACGCCAACGGCATCGTGCATGTCAGCGCGAAAGACCTCGGGACCGGCAAGGAACAGGCCATGACCATCACCGGGGGCACGGCCCTGGGCAAGGACGAGATCGACCGGATGGTCAAAGAGGCCGACGCTCACGCCGACGAGGACCGCAAGCGGCGCGAAGAGGCCGAGACCCGCAACAACGCGGATTCGCTCGTCTTCCAGACCGAGAAGCTCCTGAAGGAACAGGCCGACAAGGTCTCCGCCGAGGACCGCACGAAGATCGAGGCGGCCCTCGGAGAGCTCAAGGCGGCCCTGGCTGGCGAGGACATCGACGCCGTGCGGCAGAAGCACGAGGCGCTGCTCACCGCGAGCCAGGAGTTCGCGCAGCGGCTGTACCAGGCGGCTCAGGCTCAGCAGTCGACGTCGGGGCCGTCTGGTGAGGGGCCCGCGTCCGACACCACCCATCCGTCCGATGACGAGGTCGCCGACGCGGAGGTCGTGGACGAGGGCGACGAGGGTCACGAGAAAAGCGCGTGATGCCAGAGGAGCCGGTGAGCGACGAGGCTGAGGCCGCAGTCGAGGACGCCGCGGCCGACGAGGCCGAGGCGGATCTCGACGCGGTCCTCACCACGTTGGCGAAGGAACGCGACGAGCTACGTGAGCTCGCGCAGCGCGTCCAGGCGGACTTCGAGAACTACCGGAAGCGGATGCTCCGCGACCAGACGGAGGCGATCGCCCGCGCCAACGAGGGCCTGATCGAGGGTCTGCTCCCCGTCGTGGATAGCTTCGAGCTGGCTCTCAAGCAGCTCGACGACGTCGAAGCGCCAGTCCGCAAAGGGGTGGAGCTCGTGTTCGCCGGTCTGATCGACGTCTTGGACAAAGCGGGCCTCGAGCGCATCGAGAGCACCGACGTCCCGTTCGACCCGAACGTCCACGAGGCAGTCATGCAGGAGGGCGACCAGGGTGACCCCGTCGTCGTCGACACGGTCCGTTCCGGCTACCGACTGAAGGGCCGGGTGCTGCGCCCGGCGATGGTGAAGGTCGCCCGCAAGGACTAGACCATGGCACCCCAGCGCGAGTGGTTCGAGAAGGACTATTACGCCGTGCTCGGCGTCGAGCCCGGCGCGAGCGAGCGCGAGATCCAGCGCGCCTACCGGCGCCTCGCCAAAGCGAACCACCCCGACGCGAATGCGGGGGACCAGGCCGCTGAGGAGCGCTTCAAGGAGATCTCGGCCGCCAACGACGTGCTCGGCGACGCGGACAAACGTAAGGAGTACGACCAGGTCCGCGAGATGGTCGCGTCCGGGGCCGGCCCAGGAGGTTTCGGTGGCGCTCCCGGCGGGTTCGGTCCCGGATTCGAAGGCGCGACGTTCCACTTCGACGATGGTGGCGGCCTGGGTGACCTGCTCGGCAACCTGTTCGGGGCGCGGGGTGGTCCCCGGCGGAGGGGCCGGGCCCCGACGGGCCCGATCCGCGGCGCCGACCTCGAGACGGAGTTGCACCTCGACTTCCAGGACGCCGTGCACGGTGTGACCACCACCGTCGGGGTCACGTCCGACGCGACCTGCTCCGTCTGTGGCGGCTCCGGCGCCGAGCCCGGGACGTTCCCAGAGTCGTGTCCCACGTGTGGAGGGACCGGTGCCGTCGCGGTCGATCAGGGGCCGTTCTCGTTCTCACAGGTGTGCCCGACGTGCGGGGGGCGCGGCGAGGTCATCGAACATCGCTGCAAGCGGTGCCGGGGGACCGGCGTCGAGCGTCGCAACCGCGAGGTCAAGGTCCGGATCCCGCCCGCCGTTCGCGACGGTCAGCGGATCCGGGTCAAGGGAAGGGGTGCCGCGGGTCGCAACGGGGGACCGCCGGGGGACCTGTACGTCGTCGTGCACGTGGGTTCCGACGAGCGCTTCGGCCGCAAGGGCACGACCAACCTCACGATCAAGGTCCCGGTCACCTACAGCGAGGCGGTGCTCGGCGCGCAGGTCAAGGTGCCGACACTCGACGCGCCGGTCACGGTCAAGGTCCCGCCCGGGACCCAGAGCGGCAAGACGGTGCGGGTCCGGGGCCGCGGGATTAAGCCCGCCACGGGCGATCCGGGGGATCTGCTCGTCACGTTTGAGGTCGTGGTGCCGACCGAGCTCACCGATGCCCAACGGGACGCCATCGCGGCCCTCGCCGAGCAGCTGCCGGTGAACCCGCGGGAGCACCTCGGCGTGTAGGGGGGACCATGGACGATAGGGAACGGGCGCTGTACATCATCTCGGTCGCGGCCGAGCTCGCCGGCGTCCACGCGCAGACGCTGCGCATCTATGAACGCAAGGGCCTGATCGAGCCGAGCCGCACCCAGGGTGGCAGCCGGCGGTACTCGGATCGCGACATCGCGTTGCTGCGCCGCATCCAGGAACTGACCACGGACGGCGTGAGCCTGGCCGGGGTGCGCAAGATCCTGGAACTCGAAGCCGACCTCGCCGACGCCCGTGACCGGATCGCCGCCCTCGACGCCGAGCTGCACCGTCAGCGCCAAGCCCAGCGCGAAGCGGTGGAAGCGGTCCACCGCCAGTACCGCCGCACGTTGGTGCCGATCAGCAAGGCCGTGGTGCGGGCCCGCCGCTGAGCGAAGATCAGGACGAGATCGAGGCGAGGAGCTCATGCACCGTCTTGTCGTTCGGCGCGTACCGGGGGTTCGGGACCTGAATGGTGACGGTGAGCGGTCGCCCATCGGCAGTGCGCCCGACGACCTGCTCGAGGTTGGTCGGGGGATTGGTGCCGGGGTCGGTCAGCTGCAGCAGCACTGCGGGGCCACCGGCGAGGGTCGTGGTCTCGCTCGTCGTGAGCGTGATCCCCGGGAACTGGGATCGCAGCCCCGTGACGACGGTCCGGGCGAGATCAGCGGCCGCGGGCAGTGGTCCCCGCTGGCTGCCCGTCGTCACCGACACCGTGGTCAGCTCCTCCGCAGGGGCATGGCGGGCGCTCACCACGAACCGGATTCCCTGTCCCGGGTTGACCCGCTGAATCTTCCACCCCGTCGGGTAGGTGAGGGAGAACCCGGCGGGCCCGTCCCGATACGCCATCGTGTCGGTGAAGGCGGGTCGTGGGACGCTGGTCAGGAGCGCGGCGCTGGCGACCCCGGCGACGGCCAGCACCGGGAGCAGCGCCGAGACGAGGAGCAGGTGGCGCCGGCGGCGGGGCCGCGACGGCCTGTGCCGACGCGTGCCATCCGGTGGCGCTCCCGTCGGCACGGGGACGGCCGTGACCTCCTGACGAGACGCGGGCGGATCGGGCACCGGTGGCTCGGCGAGGGGGGTGATCTCAAGAGGCGGTGCGATCGCGAGGCGCACCACTGGGCTGCCCCACTGGATCGGGGGTGGGAGCTCAGCGAGCTCGGGCTGCCAGGCGATCCCCGCCTCGTCGGTGGCGGTGGCCAGAACCCAGGCGGTCCAGGCGCGGCCGTTCCACCACCGGACCCGGGGCGTCGACGACAAGGCGTCGGCGTGCCACGACGGCGCCGGGCCGTTGTCGCCGCGCTCGAGCTCGTCCATGCCGGCCATCCGAGAGAGAAGACCTGTCCGATCGTCGGACAGCGCCCCCATCATCGCGGACGACGGCAGCGCGGAATACAACCTTGATAAAGGTGTTGTCAACTTTGAGGTTTTAGGAAGCGAGGAGAACTGATGCCGCTAGACCCCAACAAGTTCACGAGGAAGACCGGCGAGGCGCTCCAGAGCGCCCAGTCGTTGGCCCGTGAGCGCAACCACGCCCAGGTCGCGCCCGAGCATCTCCTCGCCGCGCTCCTCGGCCAGCCCGAGGGGGTCGTCCTCCCCGTGCTCGAGAAGCTGGGGGTCGCCCCCAAGACGCTGCGCGACCGCGTAGACGAGGCCCTCGCGCAGCGGCCCCAGGTGTACGGCGCCGCCCAGCAAGCCCAGCTCTCCCCTGAGGCGTACCGGGTGCTCGAAGCTGCCGACGCGGCTCGCACCGACCTCGGAGACGACTACCTCTCGACCGAGCACATCCTCCTCGCCATGACCGAGGTCGCCGGCGGGGTCGGCGACCTGCTCCGGTCGGTCAGCGTGACGAAGGACGCGGTGCTCGACGCGCTCAAGGCCGTTCGGGGATCTCATCGCGTCACGAGCGAGAACCCCGAGGACCAGTACCAGGCCCTGGAGCGGTACGGGCGTGACCTGACCGAGGAAGCGCGCCGCGGTCGCCTCGACCCGGTCATTGGCCGGGACGAGGAGATCCGGCGGGTCATCCAGGTCCTGTCTCGCCGCACGAAGAACAACCCGGTGCTGATCGGCGACCCCGGCGTCGGCAAGACCGCCATCGCCGAGGGTCTGGCGCGCCGGATCGTCGAGGGCGACGTCCCGGAAGGGCTTCGCGACAAGCGGCTCATCTCCCTGGACGTCGGGGCCATGGTCGCCGGCGCGAAGTACCGGGGCGAGTTCGAGGACCGGCTCAAGGCCGTGCTCAAGGAGATCACGGACAGTGGCGGCGAGGTCATCACGTTCGTCGACGAGCTCCACACCATCGTCGGTCTCGGCGCTGCGGAAGGCGCGGTCGATGCCGGCAACATGATCAAGCCCATGCTCGCCCGAGGTGAGCTCCGCATGATCGGCGCGACCACCCTCGACGAGTACCGAAAGCACATCGAGAAGGACGCAGCGCTCGAGCGCCGCTTTCAGCAGGTCTTCGTCGGTGAGCCGTCCGTCGAGGACACGATCGCGATCCTCCGTGGGTTGAAGGAGCGCTACGAGGTCCACCACGGCGTCCGCATCCAAGATGCGGCGCTCGTCGGGGCGGCCGTGCTCTCCGCCCGGTACATCACGGGCCGCAAGCTGCCCGACAAGGCGATCGACCTGATCGACGAGGCCGCGTCGCGGCTACGGATCGAGATCGACTCCATGCCCTTCGAGATCGACGTCGTCGAGCGGCGCATCCGCCAGCTGGAGATCGAGAGGGCTGCGCTCGACAAGGAGACCGACGACTCTTCACGAACCCGGCTCGACGCCATCGACGGGGAGCTCGCCGAGCTCGCTGAGCAGCGCGACGCGATGGTCGCCCACTGGCAGAACGAGAAGGACGCGATCACCGAGATCCGGTCGGTCAAGGAGCAGCTCGAGACGGCCCGCACCGACGCCGAGAAGGCTGAGCGCGAAGGCGACCTCGAGCGCGCTGCGGTGCTCCGGTACGGGACCATGCGCGACCTCGAGACCGAGATCGACGCCAAGACCGCTCGCCTGAACGAGCTCCAGGCCACCGAGCAGATGCTGAAGGAAGAAGTCGACGAGGAAGACGTCGCCGAGATCGTGGCGAAGTGGACCGGGATCCCCGTCAGTCGGCTCATGGAGGGGGAGATGGCCAAGCTCGTCCGCATGGAGGACGTGCTCCACGACCGGGTCATCGGCCAGGACGAGGCGGTCAGCGCGGTCGCCAACGCCATCCGTCGGTCACGGGCCGGCCTGTCGGACCCCAACCGGCCGATCGGCTCGTTCCTGTTCCTCGGCCCCACTGGGGTTGGCAAGACCGAGCTCGCCCGGACGTTGGCGGACTTCTTGTTCGACGACGAGCGGGCCATGGTGCGCATCGACATGTCGGAGTACCAAGAGAAGCACAACGTTTCGCGCCTCGTTGGCGCCCCCCCCGGGTACGTCGGCTACGACGAAGGCGGCCAGCTCACCGAGGCGATCCGTCGCCGCCCCTACGCCGTCGTGCTCCTCGACGAGATCGAGAAGGCGCACCCCGACGTCTTCAACGTCTTGCTCCAGCTGCTCGACGACGGACGGCTCACGGACGGGCAAGGCCGGACGGTCGACTTCACGAACACGGTCCTCATCATGACGAGCAACCTCGGCGGTGGCGCCGATGAGTCCGTCGTCATGGAAGCGGTACGCGCCAGCTTCAAGCCGGAGTTCTTGAACCGGATCGACGAGATCGTCATCTTCCACCACCTCGACGAGCGTCACATCGAGCAGATCGTGCGACTCCAGGTGGAGCAGCTCCGAGGCCGGCTCGCGGACCGCGACCTCGGTCTCGAGCTGACCGAAGAAGCCCTCGCGCACATTGCCAAGATCGGCTACGACCCCACGTTCGGGGCTCGACCCCTGAAGCGGGTCCTGCAACGAGAAGTTGCCGACCCGATCGCGCTGGCGCTCCTCAAGGGCGAGTACCAAGACGGGGACGTGGTCCTCGTCGACGCGACCGGCGACGGTCAGCTCACCTTCAGCCGGAGGGCACCGGTCACGGCCTGACGGTCCCGTTGTCTCACTTACCTGGTGGGTTTCCCGCTCGGTCCGGGCGAACCGACCGACTACCATTCCCTTAACGTGACTGCTGACGCGCGGGAACGTTCCAATTCGACCCGGAGGCCGTCGTGCCAGGCACGGTGATCGTCGGGACGCAGTGGGGTGATGAGGGCAAGGGCCGCTTCACCGACTACCTGGCGAAGGAAAGCTCGCTGGTCGTCCGGTACCAGGGCGGCCACAACGCCGGCCACACCCTCGTCGTCGACGGCGAGGTCTTCGCCCTCCAGCTCGTCCCCAGCGGAGTGCTGTACGACCACGTCACCCCGGTCATCGGCAACGGTGTCGTCATCGACCCGGTCGTCCTCGTCGAGGAGCTCGACACGCTCGAGCGCAAGGGTGTCAGCACCAGCCGGGTGCGGATCTCCGGCAACGCCCACCTCATCATGCCGTACCACCAAGAGCTCGACCGGGTCACGGAGCGCTACCTCGGCAAGAACAAGCTCGGGACAACCAAGCGTGGCATCGGCCCTGCGTACGCCGACAAGGCACTGCGCGTCGGCTTGCGGGTCCAGGACCTCCTCGACGCCAAGATCTTCCGCGAGAAGCTCGACCTCGCGCTCCGCGAGAAGAACGGCGTGCTCGCCAAGGTCTACAACCGGCTGCCGCTCGACGCCGACGAGATCTGTGAGCGCTACCTGGGACTGCTCCCCCGCCTTGAGCCGCACATCGCTGACACGGTGCACCTCGTCCACGAAGCCCTCGAGATCGGCCAGCACGTCCTCTTCGAAGGGGCGCAAGCCACCTACCTCGACCTCGACCACGGCACGTATCCTTTCGTCACCTCCTCCAACCCCATCGCGGGTGGCGTTTGCACCGGCGCCGGGGTCGGACCCCGCGCCATCGAGCGCGTCATCGGTGTCGCCAAGGCCTACGTCACCCGCGTCGGCAGCGGACCCTTCCCGACCGAGCTGCCCGAAGGTGACCCCATCGACGACCTGCTCGTGGAGCGCGGCGTCGAGTTCGGCACGAACACGGGCCGCCGTCGCCGCACCGGCTGGCTCGACGCGGTGATGCTGCGCCACGCTGTCTGGCTCAACGGGTGCAGCGAGCTCGCCGTCACCAAGCTCGACGTCCTCGCCTCCCTCGACGAGCTGAAGGTCTGCGTCGCCTACGTCGGCCCCGACGGGACCCGCTACGACCACGTCCCCTACCACCAGTCCGTGCTTCACAAGGTCCGCCCCGTCTACGAGACCCTGCCCGGGTGGAACACCGAGATCGACGGCGCGGCGCTCATCGGTGACCTTCCGCCCGCGGCGCGCGACTACCTGCAGTTCGTCGCCGACGCAGCGGGTGTCCCCGTCAGCTTCGTCTCCGTCGGACCCGGTCGCGAGCAGACGGTCGTCCTTCCCCGCGCCGCGTGAGCCTGCGCGTCCTCGTCGTCGGGGCCGGGGGACGCGAGCACGCACTCGCCTGGGCGCTGACCCGCGCCCCGTCGGTGGGCGACGTCCATGCCCTCCCCGGCAACCCCGGTATCGCCTCCGTCGCGCGCTGCGTCGCCGGTGATCCCGCGGACCCCGCCACCGTCGTCGCCGCCGCCGACGACCTCGCCGTCGATCTCGTCGTCGTCGGACCCGAAGAGCCCCTGGTGTCCGGGGTCGCCGACGCCGTCTCGGCGCACGGGCGCGCCGTCTTCGGGCCGAGCGCCGCCGCGGCCCGGCTCGAGGGCTCGAAGGCCTGGATGAAGGAGCTGGTCGCCGACGTCGGTGTGCCGACCGCGCGTCACGCCGTGTTCGGGCCAGGCGACGACTCGGCGGCCCAGTCGTACCTCGACACCCTCGACGGGCTCTACGTCGTCAAGACCGACGGGCTCGCCGCCGGGAAAGGCGTCGTGGTGACGGAGTCGCTCCCCGAGGCCCGCGAGGCGGTCCGCCGCTACCTGAGCGGGGATGCGTTCGGGGATGCCGGCCGCACGCTCGTGATCGAGGAAGGCCTGCACGGCCCCGAGCTGTCGCTCCTCGTCGTGTGCAACGGCGACCCCGACGCCGCCGTCGCGCTCGCCCCCGCCCAGGACTTCAAGCGAATCGGGGACCGCGATACCGGTCCCAACACGGGCGGCATGGGGGCCTACTCGCCGGTGCCGCCCGTCACCGACGCGGTGGTCGACGAGGTCATGCAGACCACGGTCCGTCCCACCCTGCGGGCATTGGCCGAGCGCGGCGCGCCGTACCAAGGTGTGCTCTACGCCGGCCTGATGCTCACCCCGGCGGGCCCGAAGCTCCTCGAGTACAACGTGCGCTTCGGGGACCCCGAATGCCAAGTGGTCCTGCCGCGGCTCCAGACCGATCTGGGCGAGCTGTGCTGGCAGGCGGCGAACGGCGAGCCGCTCCCCACGGTGCGCTTCGGAGCGGACGCGTGCGTCGGCGTAGTCCTCGCGGCCGATCGCTACCCCGCGTCGCCCCGCACCGGCGACGTGATCACCGGCCTCGAGGACGCGACCGCGAGCCGAGACGTCGCGGTCTTCCAGGCCGGCACTCGCCGCGACGAGCGCGGCGCGCTCGTCACCGCCGGGGGTCGGGTCCTCACCGTGACCGCGCTCGGCGCCACGATCAACGAAGCTCGGCGGCGCGCCTACGAAGCCGTCGAAAAGATCGCCTGGCCGGGCGTCCAGTACCGGCGCGACATCGCTGCGGCGGTCTCGTGACGGCGGGGCTACTTCATCGGGCGGCGGCGGGTCCGGCTGATGTCCATCGGCGCGGCCCGGCGCGCACCACGGGTCCGGATCCCCGCCGCGATGAGTGCGCAGTCGATGCAGCGGGTCGGTTGCCGCTTGCGGGTCGGTGGCACCAGACATTCGGCGCACCACAGCTCGCGGCAGTCGTCGCAACGACCGGTGGCACGCTCGTTCCAGTGCTTCGCGCAGGTGCCGACCAGGTCAGTGGTCGGTTCACTGCTCCCCACGGGCGCCTCTCCCGGTGTGCAACCCTCGTACCCACTTCGTCGGGCGCGCTGAGTCCCACGCCCAGACACGGCTCCCTAGAGTGTCGACCAGGAGGCAGCGTGCCTTGATCCCCCGCTACGCCCTCGAGCCCATGGTGAGCCTCTTCACCGACGAGGCGAAGTACGCCGCCTGGCTCGAGGTCGAGATCCTCGCCGTCGAGGCCTGGGCCAAGCTCGGGGTCATCCCCGCCGAGGACGCCCTGACGGTCCGAGGCCGGGCCGGGTTCGACGTCGCGGCCATCGAGGCCCGCGAGCAGGTCACCGACCACGACGTCGCCGCATTCGTCGATGTCGTCCAGGAGCGCGTCGGAGGCCGCGCCGGCGCCTGGATCCACTACGGCCTCACGTCGAGCGACGTCGTCGACACCGCCCTCTCCGTCACGCTGGTGCGGGCCAGCGACCTCCTGTTGGAGGCCGTCGCGGCGCTGGAGGCGGTCGTCGCCCGACGCGCCCGCGAATTTCGCGAGACGCCGGTCGTCGGCCGGACACACGGCATCCACGCCGAACCGACCACCTTTGGAGCCAAGCTGGCGTTGTGGGCCCTCGCCCTCCGCCGCGACCAAGTCCGGCTCGAGCGGGCCCGGGACGGCATCGCCGTCGGCAAGCTCTCAGGCGCGGTCGGCACGTACTCGAACATCGACCCCGAGGTCGAGGCGCTGGTCTGCGCCCGCCTCGGGTTGCGTCCCGTCCCCGCGACGCAAGTCGTCGCCCGAGACCGGCACGCCGAGCTGGTGTACTCCCTCGCGTCGCTTGGCGCGACGATCGAGACGTGTGCGCTCGAGATCCGGCACCTGCAGCGCACCGAGGTCGGCGAGGTTGCCGAGCCGTTCCGGACGGGCGCCCAGAAGGGCTCCAGCGCCATGCCGCACAAGCGCAACCCCGTCAAGAGCGAGCAGCTCTGCGGGCTGGCGCGCGTGTTGCGCGGCTACGTCGTCGCCGCCCTCGAAGACGTCGCGCTGTGGCATGAGCGCGACATCTCCCACTCATCGGTGGAGCGCATCGTGCTACCCGACGCCTTCCAATTGGCGCACTACATGGCCACGCGGCTGCGCACCCTGGTGGACGGCCTCGAGGTCTACCCCGATCGCATGCGCGAGAACCTCGAGGGATCGCACGGACTCGTGTTCAGCCAGACGGTGCTCCTCGCCCTGGTCGAAGCAGGCTGGGAACGCGATGCCGCGTACCGGGCCGTGCAGCGCGCCGCGACCCGCTCGTGGGAGGACCGCCGACCGCTCCTCGATGTCCTGATGGAAGACCACGAGGTCGTCGACGCGCTCGGCCCGATCCGGCTCGAGGGCTGCTTCGACCTGGTCCGCGCCCTCGCCCACGCCGGGCGCAGCGTCGACGCGCTCGACGGGACCGACCCCCCATGACGCCCGTCGCGCTCCCACACCGTTACGCCGGCAAGGTCCGCGACCTCTACGAGGTCGGCCCCGACCGCACGTTGATGGTCGCGTCGAACCGGATCTCGGTGTTCGACGTGGTGCTCGCCGACGAGATCCCCGACAAGGGCCGGGCCCTCACCGCCCTGTCGACGTTCTGGTTCGAGCAGACCGCCGCGGTGGCGTCCAACCACCTCATCAGCGCTTCCCCCGCCGACTTCCCGGCTGGCGCGGGAACCGACGTCGCGGGGCGCGCCCTGCTCGTCCGCTCCGCCGACCCGGTCCGCCTCGAATGCATCGCGCGGGGCTACCTGTTCGGGTCGGCATGGGACGAGTACGAGGCCACCGGGACGGTGTGCGGTCGCACGCTCCCGTCCGGGCTGCGCCGCGCCGAGCGGCTTCCCGAGCCCATCTTCACCACGACGACGAAGGTCGAGCCGGGCGCCGGTCACGACGAGCCCCTGACCGACGCGGCCGCGGCCGCCCTCGTCGGCGACGTCGTCTTCGAGCGGTGCCGCGCCTCGACCCTGGCCGTCTACGGTCTCGGCGCGGCGCACGCCGAGGAGCGGGGCCTCCTCCTGGCGGACACGAAGCTCGAGTTCGGCCGCATCGGCGACCAGGTCGTCGTGATCGACGAGATGATGACGTCAGACTCGTCGCGCTACTGGGACGCCGGGGAGTACCGGGTCGGGATCTCACCGCCGTCGTACGACAAGCAGTTCGTCCGCGACCACTACCACGCCATCGGCTGGGATCAGCGGCCGCCTGCCCCCGCCCTGCCCGCCTCCGTGATCGAAGGGACACGCGCCCGGTACGTCGCGGCGTACGAGCGGCTGACCGGTGCCCGGTTCGAGGACTGGTACCGACCCGCGCCCCGACGGTCCGACGGTGCGTCAGGGGCCGGCCGGTAGCATCGGACCATGCGGTACGAGGCCAGAATCGAGGTCACGCACCTGCCCGGGATCCTCGATCCGCAAGGCGCGACGGTCGAGCGGTCCCTCCCGGCGCTCGGGTACGACAACGTCTCCGCGGTGCGCATCGGCAAGTGCATCCGCTTGATCCTCGACGCGCCGGAGCGCGAGGCGGCCCGAGCCCAGGTCGAGGCGATGTGCGACCAGCTGCTCGCCAACCCCGTGATCGAGGCCTACGAGATCGAGCTCACCGAGCTGGTCACCGCCGGATGACGGCATGAGCGCCCGAATCGCGATCGTCGTGTTTCCCGGCACGAACTGCGAGCTCGACGTCGCCGGGGCCGTGACCGCGCTCGGCGGGCGGCCCGAGTTGGTGTTCCACACCGAGACGACGCTCGGGGACGCCGACGCCGTCGTGATCCCGGGCGGGTTCGCCCACGGGGATTACCTGCGCACCGGGGCGCTCGCCCGTTTCTCCCCCGTCATGGGTGCGGTCGCGGCGCACGCCGAGGCGGGCGGCCCGCTGGTCGGCATCTGCAACGGGTTCCAAGTGCTCACCGAGGCGGCGCTACTCCCCGGGGCGCTCCAGAAGAACGCCGGGCTGAAGTTCCGGTGCGAGACCGTGGCCTGCCGGGTGGACAGCTCCCGCTCCGCGTTGACCGGAGAGGCCCAGGTCGGTTCGGTACTCCGCCTGCCGATCAACCACTTCGAAGGCGCGTACGTGTGCGACACGCCGACGCTCGACCGGCTGCGCGCCGAGGACCGAGTCGTGTTGCGCTACGTCGAGAACCCGAA
Organism: Acidimicrobiia bacterium; assembly: GCA_035468285.1. GTDB lineage: Bacteria > Actinomycetota > Acidimicrobiia > IMCC26256 > PALSA-555 > PALSA-555. Next base: position 34,908 of record DATISY010000085.1, read on the forward strand.
CGGGAGCCTCGACGACATCGCCGGGATCACGAACGCCGCGGGCAACGTCGTCGGTCTCATGCCCCACCCCGAGCGCGCCTCGGACGCGCTCTTGGGCTCGGCCGACGGTGTGGTGCTGCTCCAGTCGCTCCTCGCCGCGGCCGGAGCGCGGGCCGTCGCCGCCTGACCGGAGCCGTTCCCTCAGCTGCCGCGGGTGATCCCGGCCCGAGCCAGGGTCTCGCTGGCGACCCCCATCTCCCGCCACGTCGCATACGTGATGCCCTTGCGCGCGGCGTAGGCCTTCGCCACCTTGACGAAGCCCGCCTCGAGCTCGGCAAGATCGGCGGCTGGACCTGCCTTCTTCTCCAGCTCCGATTCGAGGTCCCGACGCTCCTGGAGGAACTGCAGCCGCTGCAGGGAGGTGGCGTCGGCGAGCTCCGCGGTGATCGTCTCGAGCCGGCGCCGGATCGTCTCGGCGGTGCGCTGCCGCCCGCGCCGAGGCCGATGCTCGGCCAGCGCATCCAGGTACGCCTTGACGGCGCGCCCCTCAGCGCGACCCGCGGCCATCGCCTCTTTGTGCTCGCTCGTCAGCTGCTTCGGTGCCATTTGCCATCCTGGGAGAGGTTCATTTCCCCTATTCTGCCACCTCGCATTTGCTCAAATCGAGCCGCCGGTAGGCTCCGAACGTGGCCGTGAGCACTGAGCCCCTGCACCGGACGCTGGGGCTCACCGACGATGAGCTGGCCGCCATCACCGAGGTGCTCGGCCGGGAGCCGTCGGACCTCGAGCTGGCCATGTATGCCGTCATGTGGTCAGAGCACTGCTCGTACAAGTCGTCGAAGGTCCACCTCGGCCGGCTGCCCTCCCAGGCTCCGTGGGTGCTCGTCGGCCCCGGCGAGGGCGCCGGCGTCATCGACGTGGGCGACGGGCTCGCCATCGCGCTGCGCATCGAGAGTCACAACCACCCGTCCGCCGTCGAGCCGTACCAAGGGTCCGCGACGGGGGTCGGCGGCATCATCCGCGACGTCTTCTCGATGGGGGCGCGCCCCATCGCGCTGATGGACCCGCTGCGGTTCGGTCCGCTCGACGACGCCCGGACCCGCTACCTGTTCGAGAGCGTCGTGTCCGGCATCAGCGGATACGGCAACGCCGTCGGTGTGCCGACCGTCGGCGGCGAGGCCGTCTTCGACGAGTGCTACCGCGACAACCCGCTGGTCAACGTGCTGTGCCTCGGGATC
>DATISY010000086.1:0-2613 GCA_035468285.1 Acidimicrobiia bacterium
GTGGAAGCTCAAGTGTCCCTCGGCCCACCCCAAGAACGGCGGCCCGACAGCACAGTGGGCGTTGGCGACGAAGGGGACCTTCAAGCTCGCGTGTTGCGCCTGGGGTGACATCAGGAACCAGCAACCGGCGCCGCCCCACACCGAGCCCGGACCGATGCCCGCGATGCTCACCTGACCGCCGATGCTGCGGGGTTGGGACGGATCGTTGCGGAGACTGCCGCCGTTGCCCGTGCTGCCGCCGAAAGAGTTGTACGGACCGGGGTTGCTCGGCGTGCAGCTGTGGGGAGTCGCGACAGCGGGGAGGTAGCGCGTGGGTTCGGGCAGCTCCTCGGAGGGTACCGGCGGTGCCTCGTGGGCAATAGCGGTCACCTCGTCACGCGTGGTGGCATTGGCCTGCTCGACGGCCGGCTCGATCCGGCTGCGAATGTCCTGATGCGCGGCATCGGACCACCGCTGGACCTTCTCGAAGCCCTCCTCGCGCACCTTGGCTCGTTGGCCGACGCGTGTTTCGAGGAGTCCTCCCAGCGACTGTGCCATCTCTGTACTGAAGAGTTCGTCGAACTTGGCGACCTCATCTCCGTAAATCTCCATACAGCTACCCCCGACTACCCCCGACGTTGATCCCAGCCCACTCCGCACGACGTTGGCCAGCCCGACTGGGGTTGTCAACCCCCAGATTTCCTCTGAGGGTCGTGCCGTCACGTCACGTGCGGGTGGCTCCGGTCACCTGCCAGGCGTCGCCCGCATAGCGCCATGCAACGCCGACCGCTCGGGCCACGAACCACGAGGCCAGTGCCCCCCACAGCACGAAGATGCCCGCGTCGAGGCCGGCGGTCAACGCCGCGGCCGGCGCGAACACCGCGAAGGTCGCAACCATCATCGCTTCCGCCAAGTACCGCTGGTCACCCGCCCCGATCAGCACACCGTCGAGCACGAAGATGACCGCGTTCAGCGGTTGCAGGACCGCCACGATCAGCAGGAGCTGCTCCGCGAGGGTCCGCACCTCCGCCACGTCCGTGAACACGGCCACGAACCACGTTCGCGCCAACGCCAAGATCACCCCGAACCCGACGCCCGCCACGACCCCCCACTCGAGCATCCGGCGCGCCGCAGCGCGCGCCTGTTCGGCGTCGGACGCGCCGAGGAACCGGCCGATCATCGCCTGCCCGGCGATCGCCAACGCGTCGAGCGACAACGCCAGGAACAAGAAGGTCTGGAACGCGATCTCGTGCGCTGCGACCTGACGGTCGCCCATCCGGGCCGCCAGGTCGGTCGCCACGAGGAACACCGCGAGCAGCGAACCCGTCCGCACGATCAGCGGGCCGCCCACGACCGCGACCGCCCGGATTCCCGCCCGGCGGGGGGAGAGTGACGCTCCGGCGGCCTGCGCTCGGCGAGCGACGACGATCGCGAACGCGATCGCGGAGATCAGCTGCGCGAGCACCGTGCCCCACGCCGACCCGCTGATCCCCCAGCTGAACCCGAAGACGAACAGCACCTCCAACGCCAGGTTCAACACGTTCGCCGCGACCGCGATCATCAGCGTGGTCCGCGTGTCCTGGAGGCCCCGGAGGTACCCCGTCCCGGCAAACGTCACCAGCAGCAGGGGAGCCCCCAGCAGGCTGATCCGCAGGTAGGTCAAGGCGTACGGATGCACCCGAGCCGACGCTCCCATCGCGTCGACGATCACGGACGACAGCGCCGCGCCCACGACGGTCAGAGCGACGCCGATCGCGAGCGCCAGCCACATGCCATCCACCCCGAGCTCTGCGGCCCGGCGCCGATCCCCCGACCCGAGGTAGCGGGCGACACCCGCGGTCGTCGAGTACGCCAGGAAGTTGAACACCGAGAACGCAGACGACAGCACGATCCCGGCCACCGCGAGTCCGGCCAGCGGACGGGTTCCCAACCGGCCGACGATCGCCGTGTCGGCCAACACATAGAGCGGCTCTGCGACCAACGCGCCGAAGGCGGGCAGCGCCAACCGCACGATCTCCCGGTCGTGCGGGCTCCGCCGGGCGAAGATCGGCCGCCCCAACGGCCGTGCCGGGTCCCGATCCGCCTCGCTCCGGCGTCCGCTCCGGTCGCGCACCCCATGAGGCTAAGAGCCCGCCGTCACACCCCGGCGCGATCCTGGGCTCGATGGGCGGAGCAACCCAACCTCGCATGGCCGGATCACCGGCGATCCAGTTCACCCAGGCGGCACGCCGCCTCGGCGCCGCGGCCCGGGCGGCCGGCCTGAGCGTCCCCGCCTTCCGGTCCCCACCCCGAGTCGCGGGAGCCCACCGCACCCTCCGCCGCTACCCCGACGGGGCGGTCGTGTCCGTCACCTTGCGCGACCGCCCCTTCGACGACGTCGTGACCGACATGGTCGAAGGACTGGTCCGGGTGAACCGTCTCGACGGCGACGCCGCCCGACGATGCCGAGGCGAGCTCCTCGACGCCGTCACCGACGACTCGGGTCGGGGCGACCTACCCTCGGCCCGAGCCCGGATGGCGGAACGGCAGACGCAGGCGGCTTAAACCCGCCGGCCCCTCGGGGCGTGGAGGTTCGACTCCTCCTCCGGGCACCTGCCAGCCGCCCCGCTCGGAGCACGGCACGGGCTGTTCGTC
>DATISY010000087.1:0-7941 GCA_035468285.1 Acidimicrobiia bacterium
TCATGCCTTCGCCGATCTTGGCGGTGTCGAGGAGGTCGGTGAGTCCGGCGACGTCGATGCGGGAGACGAGCGTGGTGTCGTCGCCGATGTCGCGGTAGAGGCCGGTGACGTCGGTGAGGTAGACGAGCTTCTCGGCGTGGAGGGCTTGGGCGATGGAGGACGCGGCGGCGTCGGCGTTGACGTTGTAGGCCTGGCCGTCGTCGTCGACGCCGACGGTGGCGATGACGGGGATGAGCTCTTCGCGGAGGATGCGGTCGTGGACCGCGGGTTGGATGTCGCGGACGTCGCCGACGAAGCCGAGGCGGGTGTCGCGTTGGTCGACGGTGATGAGTCCGGCGTCTTCGCCGGAGAGGCCGACGGCGTAGGTGCCGTGACGGTTGAGGGAGGTGACGATGTCACGGTTGACCTTGCCGACGAGGGCCATGCGGACGATGTCGATGGTTTCGGCGTCGGTGACGCGTAAGCCGTCGACGAATTGGGGTTCTTTGCCGAGGCGGCGCATGAGGTCGGTGATTTGGGGTCCGCCGCCGTGGACGACGACGGGGTTCATGCCGACGAGGCGCATGAGGACGACGTCTTGGGCGAAGAGGTCGGCGAGGCCGGGTTCGTCCATGGCGTGGCCGCCGTACTTGATGACGACGGTGCGTCCGGTGAACTCGCGGATGTATGGGAGCGCTTCGGCGAGGACCGCGGCTTTGGCGTGGACGTCGCCGGTGCGGTCGACGCTCATGAGGTGCCTCGGTTCTCGTCGATGTAGGCGTGGGTGAGGTCGGTGAAGCGGACCTGGGCGTGGCCCATGCCGTCGTGGAGGTCGCAGGTGATCTCGATGTCGCGCTCCCCCATCGCGTGTTCGAGGGCGTCCTCGTCGTGGGGGGCGGCGACGCCGCCGCGGGCGACGGTGATGCCGTTGTAGGCGATGTCGACGCGTTCGGGGTCGAGGTGGGCGCCGCTGGCGCCGAGCTCGGAGAGGATGCGGCCCCAGTACGGGTCGGCGCCGTAGAGCGAGCATTGGACGAGCTGGCTGCCGGCGACGGCGCGGGCGGCTTGGCGGGCGTCGTGGGGGCTGCGGGCGCCGCGGACGATGACGCGGGCGAGCTTGGTGGCGCCTTCGGCGTCGGCGGCCATGGCGTGGGCGAGGCGGTCGCACACCTCGGTGAGGGTCTCGACGAGGGCGTGGAAGCCGGGGCCGGTGGTGTCGACGGTGGGGTTGTCGGCGGTGCCGTTGGCGAGGACGAGGACGGTGTCGTTGGTGCTGGTGCAGCCGTCGACGATGAGGGCGTTGAACGTGTCACGCACGGCGCGGTCGAGGGCCTCGTGGAGCGCGGCGGGGGTGGCGGCGGCGTCGGTGGTGAGCACGGCGAGCATGGTGGCCATCGCGGGGGCGAGCATGGCTGCCCCTTTGGCCATCCCGCCGACGGTGTAGCGGGACCCGTCGGCGCTCTCGGCGACGGCGGTGGCCTGCTTCGCGACGGTGTCGGTGGTCAGCATGGCGGTGGCGGCGGCGTCACCCGCGTCGGGACCGTCGCGGAGCTGGGCGGCGAGGCTCGGGATGGCGGTGGCGACGGCGTCGTCGGGGAGTGGGATGCCGATGAGCCCGGTGGAGCAGACGAGGACGTCGGTGGTGGCGCAGCCGAGCGCGGCGCCGGTGCGTTCGCACATGGTGCGGGCGTCGGCGCGGCCGGGTTCGCCGGTGGCGGCGTTGGCGTTCCCCGAGTTGACGATGACCGCGGCGGCGTGCCCGTCGCGCAGGTGCGCCCGGCTGATCTGGACCGGCGCGGCGGTGGCGAGGTTGGTGGTGAAGACGCCGGCGGCGGGGACGGGCCGACGGTCCCGGGTGGCGACGAGAGCGAGGTCGGGTGCGCCGTCGGGTTTGACGCCGCACGCGCCGCCGGCCGCGTCGAACCCGGGGACGGCGGTGACGCTCACGGCATGATCCCGACGACGGGGAGGCCGGTCGGCTCGGGGAGGCCGAGGACGACGTTGGCGGCTTGGATCGCCTGTCCCGACGCGCCTTTCACGAGGTTGTCGAGCGCGCCGAAGGCGAGGATGGTGCCGGTGCGGTCGTCGTAGCGGACGGTGAGGTGCGCCGAGTTCGAGCCCAGGGTCGCTTTCGTCGTCGGGGGGTCGTCGAGGACGGTGACGAACGGGTCGTGGGCGTAGAACTCGCGGTAGGTGGCGAGCAGCCCGGCGGTGGAGAGACGGTCCACCGCGGGGTGGGCGTAGCAGGAGGCGACGAGCCCGCGGGTCATGGGGACGAGATGCGGGGTGAACAGGACGGACACGGGGGTGCCGTGCACCGCGCCGAGGGCATGCTCGATCTCGCCGGTGTGACGGTGCGTGAGCAGCCCGTACGGGTGGACCGTCTCGTTCGCCTCCGAGAAGAGGCTCGGGTCGCTGAGCGCGCGGCCGCGGCCGGAGACACCCGACGCGGCGTTCACGAGCAGACCGGCCGGGTCGGCGAGACCGGTCGCGAGGAGGGGCGCGAGGGCGAGCGCGGCTGCGGTCGGGTAACAGCCCGGCGCCGCGACCGCGGTGTCCGGGGTGAGGTGGGAGCGGAACAGCTCGGGGAGCCCGAACGCGAAGCGGGCCAGGAGGTCGGGCGCGGTGTGGGGCTCGCCGTACCACTGCTCGTACGTGGCGGCGGGGAGACGGAAGTCGGCGCCGAGGTCGACGAGATGGGCGACGCGGCCGAGGAGGTCCGGGGCGAGGCGCTGCGACTCGCCGTGCGGGAGGGCGAGGAACACGAGGTCGAGCCCGTCGAGTCCGGCGGGGTCGAGCGGCTCGAGGACCAGGTCGGGGTACGCCGGGGTGAGGGACGGGTAGAGGGCGGCGACCGGGGTGCCGGCGTGGCGGTCCCCGGTGGCGGCCACGACCTCGACGTCGGGGTGTCCCGCGAGGAGGCGGAGCAGCTCCGCGCCGGTGTAGCCCGACCCTCCCACGATCCCGGCTCGATACGCCATGCCGCATATCATACACTACGTTGCATAGCGTGCGGGCGGTCTTCCTGGGGACCGGGCCCTCGACGGGCGGCCTCCCGGTTGGCCGGCCGCCGGTGCGGGGGTCTAGCGGGCGGTCTGGACGAAGCAGCCGCCACCGTTGCTGCCTGAGGCAGCGACACGAGTGTCGGCCCCGGGGGCAGTGGGCAGCGTCACGGGCGGCTGGGTGCAGGCCGTCGTGGAGCGGTGCACGGGACGGCTGGATGAGTTAGATCCTGCGCACCCTCCCGCCAGGACCAGCAGCGCCAGGGCGGGGACGATGGTCCGCGGTCGGGGCCGCACCCTGGCATTGTCGCACCAACCGGACCTGCGTCAAGGAGGCGATGGCGTGCTCGCCGAGGGTGTCGAGCTCGGTCCCCTGCCGCTCACGGTGAGTGAGGCGGCGAACGACCGGTATTGGGCGGGCGCGGGTGTCGAGCACCCGGCGCGGGCCGCCGGGTACCTGTACCCGCCGATGGCGGCGAACCTCACGATCCTGCTCGTCCAGACCCAGCTTCCCCAGCCGATGCTGCAGACCGCGCAGCGGCTCGTCTGTCACGACGCGTGGCGGGCACCCGCCGCGCTCGTGGTGAGCGGTGTCGTCACCGAGCGGTACACGAAACGAGACCGGGAGTACATGGTCGTCGAGGCCACGGTGTCCACGGTTGACACGCGCCTGTGGACCTCGGTGGCGACGTTCACGCCGGTGACGGCATGACGGAGCGCACGCGGGGGCTCACCCTGACCGCGGAGCTGCTCCGCTGGTACTCGCGTCGCGGGAACTTCCACGCCGATCTCGACGCGGCCCGTGAGCTCGGACTGACGGAGCTGGTGGCCCAGGGGATGCAGGTCGCCGGGCCCGCGTACGGGTTGCTGCTCGACGAGTGGGGTGACGAATGGCTGGCAACGGGGACGTTCGAGCTGAAGTTCGTCGGCCGGGTCACGGCCGGCGAGACCGTCGACGCGCACGTCGACGTCGAGGGTGACGACGCCACGATCACGGTCGTCGGGCTCGACGACGGGACGACGCGCGTGGTGGGGCGGGCGACGCGTCGCAAGGACGCGGGTCGCGGTTAGCGCAGGGTCGCGCCGTAGGCGGCGGTGACGGCGTCGATGCCGCGCTGGCGGAGCTCGGCCACGTCCGCGTCGGTGAGGGTTCGGTCGGGGGCCCGGAAGCGCAGCGCGAAGGCGAGGCTCCGCCGGGTCGCGCCGAGCTCGGAGGACCGGAACTCGTCGAAGACGCGGACCTCCTCGGCGAGGCCACCGGCGGCGTCGCGGAGCGTGGCGGCGATCGCGGCGGCGGGTACGGCGTCGTCGACGACGAAGGCGAGGTCGATCGTGGACGGCGGGTACGGGGAGAGGGGCCGGAAGGCGCGGTCTCGGCGGGGGGCGTCACGGAGGGCGTCGAGGTCGGCTTCGAACGCGACGACGGGCCCGGTGAGCCCGACGGCGGTGAGGACGTCGTGGTGCAGCTCCCCCACCGCGCCCACGACGTGGCCGTCGGCGCGGAGGCGGGCGGCGCGGCCGGGGTGGAAGCCGGGGATGCTCGCGGCTTCGAGGTCCCAGCGGGCCAGCTCGAGGGTGTCGGCGAGGATTCGGACGAGGTCGACGGCGTCGTACGCGTCGACGGGCCGGTCGGGTTCGAGTGGTCGACGGAAGCGGCCGCCGGTCAGCAGGGCGGCGACGTCGACGCGCTCGACGGGGAGGAGCTGCCCGGCCGGGGGGCGGAGGAAGATCGTGCCGACTTCGAAGAGGGCGAGGTCGGGGCGTCCCCGGGCCGTGTTCGCCGCGGCGGTGGTGACGAGCCCGGGGAGCAGGGCGGCCCGCAGCACCGATTCGTCGGCGCGGAGCGGGTTGGTGAGCGCGACCGGGTCGGTGGCGCCGAACCGGGCGAGGAGGTCGGGTGCGACGAGGGGGATGGTGGCGACCTCGGCGGCTCCCGCGCCGACGAGGGCGTCGGTGACGACACGCCGTTCGGCCTGGGCGGCGGTGAGGCCACCGACCTGGTTGTGGGGGCGGGCGACGGTGCGGCCGATCTGGTCGAAGCCGACGCGGCGGGCGACCTCTTCGATGAGGTCGATCTCGCGTTCGAGGTCGGGTCGGAACGTCGGGGGGACGGCGACGATGTCGTCGTCGCCGCCGGTGACGTCGATCTCGAGGGGGCGGAGCGCGTCGAGGACGTCGGTGTCGCGCAGCGCGGTGCCGAGGATGGCGTTGACGCGGCTGGTGCGGAGGGCGATACGGGGCCGGGCGGCCCGTTCGGGGTACTGGTCGACGGCGTCGGGGGCGACGCCCGCGGCGGCGACGTGGGTGAGGAGCTCCAGGGCGCGTTCGGCGGCGGTGGCGACCCCGTCGGGGTCGGTGCCGCGCTCGAAGCGGGCGCTGGATTCGGAGCGGAGCTTGAGGCGCTTGGAGGTGCGGGCGATGCCCATGCGCTCGAAGTAGGCCGATTCGAGGAGGATCGCTGTGGTGTCGGACGCGACCTCGGAGTGGCCGCCGCCCATGATCCCGGCGAGGGCTTGGGGGACGCGGTCGGCGTCGCAGATGAGGAGGTCGTCGGGTTCGAGGGTGCGGTCGACGCCGTCGAGGGTGGTGAGGTGCTCCCCTGGTTCGGCGTGGCGCACGACGATGCCGGGTCCGGCGAGCCGGTCGAGGTCGAAGGCGTGGAGCGGCTGGTTGCGTTCGAGGAGGACGTAGTTGGTGACGTCGACGACGTTGCTGATGGGGCGCATCCCGGCCTTGACGAGGCGTTGCTGCATCCAGGGTGGGGAGTCGCCGAGGGTCACGGTGGCGACGCGGGCGAGGTAGCGGGGGCAACGGTCGGGGGCGTCGACGGTGACGGTGACGGGCCGGCGGGCGTCGGCGTCGGTGGGTGCGTCCGGTTCGGGGACGTGGAACGGGAGGATGAACGCGGCGGCGAGCTCGCGGGCGACGCCGACGACGCACATGGCGTCGGGCCGGTTGGGCGTGATGGCGAGGTCGAAGACGACGTCGTCGAGGCCGAGGAGCTCGCGGACGTCGGTCCCGGGGACGGTGTCGGGGTCGAGGTCGAGGATGCCGGCGTGGTCGTCGCCGAGGCCGAGCTCGCGGGGTGAGCAGAGCATCCCGTCGGAGACCTGCCCGCGGATCGTGCGGCGCTCGAGGGTGAGGCCGCCGGGGAGGGTGGCGCCGGCGGGGGCGAAGGGGGCGAGCATGCCGGGGTGGACATTGGGGGCGCCGCACACGACGCGGGTGGTGCCGTCGCCGGTGTCGAGGTCGACGAGGCGGAGCCGGTCGGCGTCGGGGTGGACGGTGACGTCGAGGACGCGGGCGGCGCGCACCCCGGTGATGTCGTCGCCGAGGACGTCGATGGCGTCGACTTCGAGGCCGACGCGGTTGAGGGCGGCGGCGATCTCGGCGACGGGGGCGTCGAGGGGGGTGAAGTCGCGGAGCCAGGAGAGGGGGGCGCGCATCAGTACTGCTCGAGGAAGCGGAGGTCGTTGTCGACGAAGGTGCGGATCTCGTCGATGCCGTAGCGGATCATGGCGAGGCGTTCGAGGCCGAACCCGAACGCGAAGCCTTGCCATTCCTCGGGGTCGAGGCCGACGGCGTTGAACACGTTGGGGTCGACCATGCCGCAGCCGCCGAGCTCGATCCATCCGGTCTGGGAGCAGACGCGGCAACCCTCCCCGTGGCAGAAGACGCAGCTGACGGCGAGCTCGGCGGACGGCTCGGTGTAGGGGAAGTAGTCGGCTCGGAACCGGGTGCGGATGGTGTCGTCGTCGAAGAGGCGACGGACGAACGTCTCGATGGTGCCGAACAGGTCGGCCATGGTGATGTGGCGGTCGACGGCGAGGCATTCGATCTGGTGGAACACGGGTGAGTGGCGGGCGTCGAGCGTCTCGTTGCGGTAGGTGCGGCCGGGGACGACGACGTAGATCGGGGGCGGCTGGTTCTCCATGGTGCGGATCTGGACCGGGGAGGTGTGGGTGCGGAGCATGACTTGCTCGTCGCCGCCGAGCCGGACGTAGAGGGTGTCCTGCATGGAGCGGGCGGGGTGCGCGGGTGGGATGTTGAGGGCCTCGAAGTTGTGCCAGTCGTCTTCGACTTCGGGGCCTTCGGCGACGCGGTAACCGAGCCCGGTGAAGATGGTCTCGAGCTCGCGGCGGGTCTGGGTGACGAGGTGGAGGTGCCCGCGGGGTCGGGTGTGGGCGCCGAGGGTGAGGTCGAGGCGTTCGGTGACCGCCGCGGTGGCGGCTTCCTCGGCGGCGAGCGCGGCGCGGCGCTGCTCGGCGAGGTCGGTGATCGCGTGCCGGTAGGTCTGGACGGCCTGGCCGGCGTGGGGACGGTCGGCGGCGGGGAGGGTCTTGATGGCTTCGTTGGCTGCGGCGGCCGCCGATCGTTTGCCCGCGAAGTGGCGTTCGAGGTCGGTGAGCGCGGCGGTCGAGGTGGCGTTCGGGATCGCGGCGCGGGCTTCGGTGAGCGCGGCGTCGAGTCGGGCTTCCTCGTCGGCGAGGCTCATCGGGTGGGTCCCGTCGGGGTGCGCGTGCGGCGGCGGTCGAGGTCGAAGAGCAAGACGGTGGCGGCCATCGCGACGTTGAGGGAGTCGGCGGCGCCGTGCATGGGGATGGTGACGATCTCGTCGAGGCGGGCCTGGACGTCGGGGGCGAGACCGTGGGCCTCGTTGCCGACGACGAGCGCGATCGGGGTGGTGACGTCGAGGGTGTCGCCGTCGCGTCCGCCGGTCGCGGCGGTGCCGACGGTGTGGCGGCCCCGGTCGTGGAGCGCGTCGAGAGCCCCGGCGGGGTCGGGTTGCTCGAGGATCGGGAGGCCGACGATCGCGCCCGCGGAGGACCGTACGGTCTTGGGGTTGTAGGCGTCGACGGAGGCGCCGGTGACGACGACCGCGGCCGCGCCGGCGGCTTCGGCGCTGCGGATGATGGTGCCGAGGTTGCCGGGGTCGGCGACGTCGACGGCGACGAGGACG
>DATISY010000088.1:0-14907 GCA_035468285.1 Acidimicrobiia bacterium
AGGACCTCGAACACGACGCCCGCCATCCCGATGACGAAGAGCACGAACGCGAGGTTCGGATTCACGTTCCTCGACCACCCTTGTGCGCTGGGCGTCCCAGGCGGTCCACACCCTGGTGCGCACCGTCCGCCTCGGCGTCGCCGCGCTCGACGGCGACTCCTCGCAGCGTACGTCCGAACCGCCCGCCGTGGACGCGGGTCGTCACGCCGCCCTGCGGCGAGGACGGCAGAGCGGGGAGTCGACCGTCCTCCGACCGGTCGCGGCTGGGCCCGCGCCGGTCGGGCGGTCCTCCGGCGCGTGGCCCACCCGGTCGCGCCCGCGGCCTTGCCCTCCGGAGGTGTCCGAGCGAACGCGCCGGGCTGCTCGCATCCTGCGGGGCTCGGGGGCGGCCGGGACCACGTGACAGGTGTCGACGACCCGGGGCACCATGCCGGGATGCCGTTCCAGGTCGGCGTTGCCCTGACGCCCGACGAGAAGGACACCGTCCACCGGTCCCGGTTCGCGGTGTACACGAACCGGTCTTCGGTGTCCTCAGTCCGGGGAGGTCTTGGGTGCGATCGCGTTCCTGCTCGAACTCCCCCGTGGGCTCGACGTCCGCACCGCGACGGCCAGGCCCGGGTCCTGAGCCTCAGCGAGAAGGCGCTGCGTACGATGATCGCCGATGATCCCGACGGTGCGGCCATGCTCGCCTCAACGTGGATGCTGTGCCCTCCGGCTGATCAAGGCCAACTGATGACCCCGGACCCGACCGAGATCTTGATCGTGACCGGCGAGGTCCAGGCTCGCCCTGAGACGCTCGACGAGTTGCTCGCGGTGTCGCTCGAGCACGTGCGCCGCTCCCGCGGCGAGCCCGGCTGCCTCAGCCACGCGGTCCACCAAGACGTGGAGGACGAAACCCGGCTCGTCTTCTTCGAGCGGTGGGCCGACGGGGCCGCCCTGGACGCCCACTTCCGGGTCCCCGCCTCCGCCCAGTTCGTCCGGACCGTCACCCGCCTCGCCGCCGAGCCCCCGACGATCGCGATCTACCAGGCAGCCCCCCGCCCATAGGCACGGGTCACACCCGGCCCCCCAACCTGGTTGCGGACCACGCTGGGGGTGAAGAGACCAGAGTGAAGTCCTGTGGCAGTTGACGAAATGGCTTCCATCAGGCAACGTTTGGGTGGGCGGGATTCCACCAATGGGCAAGGCAGAACCAATGCGAGGACAGGCCGGTGTGGCCCCACGGTCATGGCTCCTCGACCCGTTCGCGCCCACCACCCGGCTCCGGTGGTGGGGCGGGGACCTCTGGAGCGCCTGGGTGGTCGATGGCCTCTCGCACGAGCCCTACATCTCCTGGCTTCCGGAGTTGGGTGAGCTCTCGCCGCCCATCCAGTGGGGCTTGATCGTCCCCCGCCTGGCGGTGGTCCCGCCGCTGCCCGTCGAGCCCTCGAGCGTGGAGGCGGCGACGAGCGACCCGGTGCGGACCGACGACGGGACGGACGAGCTCGCACCCGTGCGGGCCCGACGCACCGGCCGACGGGCCCTGATCGCGGCCATGGTCAGCGTTGTGGTCCTCGGGATCACCGGGGTTGCCGGAGCCACGCATCTCCCGGGAAACGCGACTAACGCAATCCTTCGGTCGAACGTCGTGCCGCCGCGATCGTCCCAATCGACGCCGCTCGGGACGGGAAGCACCGCCCGCCGCTGATCGCTAGGTTCCCGGGGTCGCGGTTCCTCAGAACGTGCGACGCCCAGCCTCATCGACTGCGCGTCGGATCCTCGAAGGGACGGGCGCGCTCAGCGGGCGCCGGTCAGCGCCAGCGCGGCCACGGCGACAACCACCGCGTCCGTAGGCCTGGACAGCGACCCCGGCTCCCCGGCGCGGCCCCCGGTCGGTGCGTGACTCCGAACGCCGCACCGGGCAGCATGCGGGAATGGCCGTCGTCGTTGCCCAAGCCCAGACCGAGGACGAGAAGGAAGCGGTCTACCGGTTCCGCTACACGGTGTACGTCGAGGAGATGGGCCGCTACCACGACACCGCCGACCATGGCGGCCGGCGCCTCGTCGAACCCGAGGACGACTCGGCCTGGATCTTCTTCGCCCGTGACGGCGACGATGTTGTCGGGACTGCCCGCCTGAGCTGGGGCGGACGCGGGTTCTCGAACCGCCAGGTGGACGAGTACAGCCTCGCTTCCTTCCTCGACGAGCTGCCCCACGAGATCCTGGCCGTCGGCGAGCGCGTCATGGTCACGCCGAAGTACCGGGGCACGGGACTGGTCGACGACCTCCTCGACTGCCGGAAACGGGTCGCGGTGGCGCACGACGTCCGCCTCCAATTCAGCGCCTGCGAGCCACACCTTCTGTCGCTCTATCTGAGCCAAGGCCGGAAGACCTACGCCGACAAGAACATCAATGGCGTCGAGGCGGGCTACCTCATCCCCCTGGTCGCGTTTCCCCAAGGGCCGGAAGCGCTCGAAGTGCTCGCCACCGAGCTGGGCATGCCCGCGTGCGTCGACCGGGTCCTCTCCAATGCGGGCGGCGCGGTGCTGAGCCCGCTCATGACCGCCTCGGGTGAGTACCCCGGTCAGATCCGCCAGGCGCTCCACGAGATCGAGGACCAACGGATCTCGGCCTTTCACGGCTTCACCGACGACGAGGTCGAGCGCTGCCTCAACCGAAGCAACGTCATCGAGTGCGCTGCCGGCGACCGCATCCTCAAGAAGGGTGGTGTCGCCCGCAACATCTTCGTCGTTCTCGGTGGGACCCTCGAGGTCCGCGACGACGACCGCGTCGTCGCCGTCCTAGCAACCGGTGAGGTCTTCGGAGAGATGGCGTTCCTCCTCGAACAACCCCGCGTCCTCGACACCTACGCCGCCACCGACTCGGTGCGGGTCCTCAGCCTCAGTGAGAGCACCCTCCGGAAGATGATCGCCGACGACCCCGTCGTCGCCGCCAAGCTCCTCCTCAACGTCTCCAAGATGCTCTGCGTCAGGCTCATCAAAACCAGCTGATCACGGATCAACGGTGCTCCGGTGGCGGTCGACCGAACACGGCCCGTGACGATCTCTTCGCGGGTGTGTCGTTGAGATCGGCGTTCCCGAACCTCACACTGGCGACCAGCCGCCGGGTGTTCCGTGGCCGAGCAGCGAGCGAAGAAGGCGGCTGCCGCACCCGCGACCTCGTTCGCGACGCAAGCCTCAGGGGTTGCCGGACACGGGCGGTCGAGGGAGGAATCGCTCCTCCTGTTGCTCGCCGAGTGAAGGCGGCCGTCCCGGCGATCGTGCGGGACGTTCGCTGAACCGGACGGGGTAGCCCATCGTGGGTGTCCCGTCGCCGGTCCTCAGGCCGACGATCTGGCGGTGCACGTGTTGGGGGTGCCGGAGCATCTCGGCTCGGGTCAGGGCGGGAGCGACGGGGACCTCGTCGCCGAGGGCGGTGACGAGGTCGTCGAGGGGTCGGCTGGCGATGGCGGCCGAGATTCGCTCGGACAGCTCGTCGTGGCGGTCCAAGCGGGACCGGAAGTCGAGGCTGCGCACGTCCGGGAGGTCGAGCGCGTCGCAGAGCTGTTCCCAAAAATGTTGTTCGTCGAGCAGGCCGAGGGTGATCCAGCGGCCGTCGGCGGTGGGGAAAGAACCGTAGGCGGCGAGTCGACCCATCGGTTTGTCCGTCCCCGCGACCGCCGCACCGGTGAAGGGACCGGTCCACGTGGCGAGGATCTCCGCCATGCTCACATCGATGCGTTCCCCGGCGCCGCTGGTCGCTCTTCCGAGAAGCGCGGCGCAGATGCCCATGGCCGCGAAGACGCCACCACTGAGATCGGCGACCGGCACGGTCGACTCCACGGGCGGTCCGCCGGTCGCGGTGAGCATGCCGGCGTAGGCCTGGTAGTTGAGGTCGTGACCGGGGGTCCGGGCGAGGGGTCCGTCTTGTCCGTAGCCCGATATGGAGCAGTACACGATCGAGGGGTTGATCGCCCGGACCTCGTGCTCGCCCACGCCGAGGCGGTCCGCGACACCAGGTCGGAACCCCTCGACGAACACGTCGGCCTCGGCGACGAGGGTGTGTGCGTGTGCCCGCTGGTCGGGGTCCTTGAGGTCCAGGACCATGCTGCGCTTGTTCGCGTTGAGGCTGGAGAAGAGCTGGGGGAAGACGCGCATGGGGTCGCCGCCGGGGGGCTCGACCTTGAGGACGTCGGCGCCGAGGTCGGCGAGCAGCTGGGTGGCGTACGGCCCGGGGCGCCAGATGCTCAAGTCGAGGACACGGATGCCGTCGAGGAGGGCGCGGCGCTCGGTGGCCTCGTCATGGGACACGGCGGGATCTTACGGTTCGCCGCTTCATCCGCCTGCGGCTGTTCAGCCGATTCGGCGCTCGTCCAAGTCGGCCGAGACGACCTGACCGGGGTCGGCGGCGTGCGCTGCGACGGCCAGTTCGTAGCGGCCGGCTTCGACGACGAGGCCGTCGCGCGTCTCGTCCCAGTACGCGAGCCGCGCGATGGGAAGCCGGATCGAGATCCGACGGGTCGCACCGGGGTCGATGGGGACGCGTTCGAAGCCGACGAGCCATCGCGCGGGTCGTTCGACGGCCGAGTGGGGGGCGGCGGCGTAGCACTGGGCGACCTCGGCGCCGGGCCGGGTGCCGGTGTTCGTGACGTCCAGGCTGACGTCGAGGTGGTCGACGTGCACCGCGACCTCGGCGGGGCCGTAGCGGAAGGTGGTGTACCCGAGGCCCCACCCGAGCGGGTACGCGGGGGCTTTCCCGCTGCGGTCGTGGTGCTGCTGGCCGTGGAACAGCCCGTACTCGACGTGGTGCGCGTGACGGTCGAACGGTGGGAGATCACGCTCGTCGACGGGGAACGCGCACGGCAGTCGCCCGGACGGCTCGGCGTGCCCGAGGAGGATGTCGGCCAGCGCCCGCCCACCTTCCATGCCCGAGTACCAGGCGACGACGATGGCCGGGACCGCGGCGCGCCACGCCTCGGTGACGACGGCGCTGCCGGTCACGAGCACCGCGACGGTGCGGGGCTGGGCCGCGGCGACGGCGAGGAGCAGCTCCTCGTCGGCGGGGCGCAGCGTGAGGCGGGCCCGGTCCCCGCCGCGCGCCTGGGTGGCTCCCCTTCCCTGGATCGCCTTCGTGAGCTCAGCCGCGATGGGGTCGTCGGGTTCGAGAGGCGGGAAGAGCGCGTAGAGCTCCGGATTGGCGGACGGGTCGATGAACTCGCCCTCGTCGGCGCTGGTGTAGCCGACCACGACGACCGCGACGTCGGCGGCCGCGGCGACGGTTCCGGCCCGGCTCGGGTCGGTGCCGTCGTCGTAGGTCACGGTGCCGTCGCACGCGTCGCGGAACCCGGCGAGGGCGGTGACGACGTCGGGCGGGCGGACGTCGCTCGAGCCCGCGTCGCCCGTGTTCACGGTGTCGGCGAGCCGGCCGATCACGGCGATGTGGTGGAGGGCGCCACTGTCGAGGGGGAGCACCGGTGTGCCGTCGACGGGCTCGTTGCGGAGGATGACCATTGCTTGTTCGGCGACGCGCCGGGCGAGGCCGCGGTGCTCGTCGCTGGCGACCACGTCGCCGGTGGGGACCGTGGTCGACGCGGCGAACCGCAGCATGGTCCGCAGCAGCCGTCGGGCAGCGTCGTCGACCTGGGTGTCGCTGACGGCGCCGGCGTCGACGAGGGCGCGGAGATGGTGCGCGTAGTGCATCCGGAAGGGCATCTCGACGTCGACGCCGGCATTGGCCGCGGCTTCGGCGTCTCGCATGCCGTAGAGCCAGTCGGTGATGACGAACCCGTCGAACCCCCAACGGTTGCGCAGGATGTCGGTGAGGAGGGTGCGGTTGTGACCGCACCATTCGCCGTTGACCGAGTTGTAGGCGCTCATGATGCAGGCCGCGCCTTCGTCCACGCAGCGGTGGAAGTGGGGGAGGTAGACCTCCTGGAGGACCCGGGGAGCGGCCGTCACGTCGACTTGGAAGCGGGCGTTCTCCATGTTGTTCAACGCGAAGTGCTTGACGCATGCCATGACGTGGCGTTGGATGCCGCGCACCGCGGCGGCGCCGAGCTCGCCGACATGTGACGGGTCTTCGCCGTAGGTCTCCTGGGCCCGACCCCAGGCCGGGTGGTACAGCAGGTTGATGCACACGCTCCCGAGCAGGTTGGCGCCCTGCGCGCGCGCTTCCGCGCCCATCGCTTCCCCCACCCGCTCCTCCAGGTCGGCGTCCCAGGTCGCGCCCCGCGCCATCGAGACCGGGAAGCACGTCGAGTGGCCGAGCGTGACGCCGCGGGGGCCGTCGGTGAACCGGATGCCGGGCAGCCCGACCCGTTCGACGGCTCCGCCGATGTATGGGGTATGGCCGTACCCGCCGCTCAGCATCGCCACGAGCCCGGGCCAGAAGTCGAGGTCGCCGGACATCATCGCCAGCCGCTCGTCCAGCGACAGGTCGGCGACGATCGACTCGACGACCGGGTCGACCTGGTGCGGGTCGGAGACGGCACGCTCGAGGAGGCCCCCGAAGGCGACGTCAGGACCCGACGGCGGGATGCTCATGGTGGGTGACGCTCCGGGCGTCGACGGACCCGCGTGGCCGCCAGCGACGCGGCCTACTTCGCGACGATCTCTTCGATGCGGGCGAGCGTCTGCTCCATCGCCGCAATGGTCTTCTTGCGAGCAGGGCGGACGATTGCTTTGACCTTCTCGTGGGTGATGTCCCAGCTCTCCCGGACACGGGTGCCGTCGGCGACGGGTTCGAGCTCGTACCGCCAGATCCGTCCGCCGGCGAGGCGGGCGCCCAGCGGGCTCGGTGGTCGGGTCTGCCAGGCGATCCGGCGACCGTCCTCGAACTCGATGACCTCGCTGACCATCGAGTACGGGATGCCCATCTTCATCGACATCCCGAACCGGGACCCGAGCGTGAGGCGCTCCGGTGCGTCCTTGGACTGGCGCACGGTGCCCGACCCGTCGATCTCGGGGTGGCGGCGCGGGTCGGCGAGGAGCTCGAAGATCTTGGCGGGGGGCGCGGGGATGACGCGCTCGACGGTCTCGACATCGTTGGGGTTCGTCATGGGCGCACGGTAGCCCAGGGCGTCGCGTGTTGTGGGTGGGTCGGCCAGTTCGGGGCAGGCGCTCAGGCGGTGGGATCGACGCCGATCGGGGTCCGCGGCAGCTCGCCGCGGGCGAGGAGCTCGACGGGGTCCTGCATGCGCAGCATGCCGAGGTACCCGCCGCCGCGGCCGATGCTGTCGTGCACGGCGTACCCGAGCAGCTCTTGCGCGACGCGAGGAAGGGTGGCGGCCGTCTCCGGTGGCACGGCGAGGTAGTTGTTCTCCTCGGTGCGCAGCCAGCCGAGGCAGTAGCTCAAGTGGGCGCCTCGCCGGGGAGTGTCGGTGATGTTGGCGCCACCGCCGTGGATGGTGCCTCCGACGTACACGACCGCGGAGCCGGCGGGCATCTCGGCGTACGCGAGGTCGTCGGCGTCGGGCCGGGGTCGCTGCATCTGCGCTGCCGGGGTGAGCTGACGGTCCTCGAAGCGGTGACTGCCCGGCACGAGCCGGGTGGCCCCGTTCTCGCGGGTGAAGTCGACGAAGGCGACCACCGACGCGAGTTGCAGCTCGGGGTGCGGTTGAGGGACGTCGCTCCAGACGGCCTCGTCGCGGTGCAGCCACTGCTCTTCGGCTCCGGGGCCGCGTTGAAGCAGGTGCCCGAGGTTGAGCTGGTACCGGGCGCACGACGGCAGGAGGATCTGGTCGCAGATCGAGAGCAGGAGCGGATCGCACATCACGTCCGTCGCGAAGGTGCGGGAGATGCCGGCCACCCCGGTGACCTGCTTCGTGCAGGGGCCGTGGAACGCCTGCATCACCGGGTTGAACATGGCCTCGTCGGGATCGGCCGAGAGGAGGGCGTCGTCGACCTCGTCGTTCACGCGTGCCACGACGTCGGGTGACAAGAGCCCTTCGATGATCGCGGCGCCGTCGCGCTCGACCGCCGCGCTGATCACAGCCGCGTCGGCATCAGCACCGAACCGCTCGATCGTGGTCGTCATCGGCTGCTCCTCGCGGTCGGCACCGGTCAGCCCACGAGTGTGACACCGCTCGCCGGCTGGTGCCTCCGGGACGCGCTCAGCGAGGGCAGCTCCCGCTGCGCACCGTTCCGTGCCCGGTGGGCGTGGTCACGTCCGGTGTCCATGTCCCGGTGCGGACCACTGGGCCTTGCGGCCCTTGGGCTGGCAGATGGACCAGTACGCGTACGGCGCTGAGGCCTGGTCACCCGCCGCGTCGAGGCGGATGGTGCCGGTCACGCCGGGGAACGCGGTCGCGGTGGTCGCGAACGCGTCCCGGAGCGTCGAACCGTCGACAGTCGGGTTGGTCTTGAGCAGGGTCTGGACGGCGACGTCGAAGGCGTCGACTCGGCGACGGTGCCGAGCTCCAGCACGCGGCACAACGTCCCCCTTGGCGGTCGCGGTGGTGCGCTTCAGCGCGGCGCTGTCTATCACGACCGCGGATCACCCCCGCGGCACCGGTCGCCCGAGTTGGCGTGCCGGTGGATCAGGTGTGGTAGCGCCACCGTGATCGGACCGACACTCGTTGCAGCATGCCGAGGCGGACCCCGGCGACGATCGTGCTCGCAACCAGGGCGACGAGCGCGGTCGCGGCGAACGACGCCCGCCACAGGTTCGAGACATGCCCGCTCAAGGCGGCGATGGTGACGAGGTTGAGGGACGCGTGGACGACGACGGCGGGGAACAGCCCCCCGGTGCGCAGGACGGCGTAACCCAAGACGATGCCGAGCGAGATGAACGGCAGCGCGCGGAGGGTGCCGTTCATCTGCGCCACGTGGCCAGGGAGGAGCGCGAAGATCAGCCCGGACGCGAGGAGCGCGGTCAGCCCGGGGACGACGCCCCAGTCCTCGGGGTTGCGCCAGTTGCGACCTAACAGCGCGGCGCTGAACGCGCCGACGAGGATAAGGACCGCGAGGCGGTAGACGAGCTCTTCGTCGAGGGCGGCGAGCACGAGGCCGAGCGCTTCTCGGAAGCCGGCGATCCGTGCGCTGTACTCCCAGATCCCCACGACGAGGACCGCCCCGCTCACGAGCAGGAACTCCCGCCAGGCGGCGAGGTTGGCGCGGTCAAGACCGAGGCGGCGCAGCCCGACGAGACACGCGAGCAGGATCCCGAGCGGAAGGGCGGGCGATGTCTCGACCCGGCCCAGGGACCCCATCGCGATGCCACGCCACGCGGTCACGACGTCGAGGACGAGGACGACCGCGGCGACGACCAGGATCCCGGGACTCAGGTGCCAGCGCGTCCAGCGGCGCCAGATCCAGATGCCGTGCATGCGATGCGCTCCGAGGGCCACCGGCGACGTGGACGCCGCGCGTGGCGCCCCCAGGTACATCGGACCCGAATCCCGGCAACTCAAGCGCTTCTCCCGCCTGCCGCGCGAGACGGGCGCGCGGCGGGCGGCAGTGCAGCCCCCCGGGGCCCGCGGTTCGGCCCCGGCTCAGCAGGGGACCGGCGCCCCGGCCCGGAGGGGATCGGGTTCACTGACGACATGAAGCGACTGGCGGACTACGGCGAAGACGACCACCCTGCGGGCGACCCGGACCGGACGAGGCTGGCGTGGGCAGTGGCGGCGCTGGACGATTGCGACGAGTGCAACGACGTGCGCATCGAGCTCACCGTCGAGGAGATGGATCGTCCAGGCGCGGGACTCGTCGCGCATCTCGCTCCGCGAACCGCGCGCCGTCTCCGGGCGGCCTTGCGCACTGCGTTGCTCGAGGTGGGTGAGGACGCCGGCCCCTGACCGGGCTGGCAGGCGTGGGACGCGGCGCCCGGGTCGGACGCCTCCCGAACGCGCCCGACCCGCTTCCGCGTGCGCTCTGCGGCTTTGAGCGCTTTCTTGCGAGCCTCGATGGCGTCGCCGAGCTGGTTGATGCGGTCGGCGCCGAGGTCCTCGTGCACCTTCGGGAAGACCTCGGTCTCCTCGTCCGAGACGCGGTGCTGGATTGCCCGCTCAAGCTCCGAGACGAGGGCCCCGAGGTGGCCGGCGTCGTCGGTTCGCTTGATGCGGCCGATGAGCTGCTTGGCCTCCGCGTGTTCCCTTCTCCGCTTCGTCGGCCAGGTCATTGGAGACCTCCGCCCCGCAAGACGGGGTAGATGATCTCCTCTTCGACTTCGGTGTGGACGCCGAGCTCTTCACAGATGCGTGTCGCGATCGAGGGGTCGTTGGCTTGTTTGAACTGGGCGAAGAGCTTCTCGACCGTTCGGTGGTCCTGTTCGAGCAGTGTGGTCGCGCTTGGCATGGTGCCCCTCTTTCGTGTCGGCAATGGTGTAGACGGTCCTATGCCCGAGCGGCCGTTCGCTAACCGGTCCCGCGACGGGGTGGCGGGCGCGGCCCGTTGCGACCAGGGTCTTGATCCCGGCGATGGATCCAGCCAGGCTCGCAAGCCCACACCTGAGGAGCACCCATGTCGACGCTGCCCCCACCGCCTCCCCCCGACGAGCCGCCGCCGCCTCCGCCCGGCTCGGTTCCCCCGCCCCTTGGAGGATCGCTCGACATCGGCCGGGCCATCTCCTACGGCTGGAGCGCCTACTGGAAGAACGCGGGCCCACTGATCGTGTTGGCGTTGGTCGTCTTCGTCGTCAACTTCCTCATCGGCATCGTCGGCAACAACGTGAGTGGGCTGGCGTCGCGGATCGTCATCCAGCTCATCGCCTTCGTCGTCGGGATCATCCTCGCGATGGGGTTGATCCGAGCGTCGCTTGCCGTCGTCGAAGGCCGCCGGCCCGACGTCAGCCTGCTGTTCCAGACCGACGGGTTCGGCAGCTACCTCGTGGCGTCGATCCTGGTCGCGATCGGCGTGTTCCTCGGGTTCGTCCTGTTCATCATCCCTGGCATCGTCCTGGCGATCATGTGGCACTTCTTCGGATACGTGATCGTCGAGAATCCCGACACCACGCCCGTCGACTCGTTGCGTCGCTCCGCCGACATCACCCGCGGGAACCGTTGGCAGCTCCTCGGCCTGGGGATCGTGCTCATCGGGATCAACCTCATCGGGCTGATCGCCTGCGGGGTCGGGCTGATCTTCACGTACGGCATCACCGTGGTGACGCTGGCGTACGCCTACAAGACGCTCACCGGGCAGCCGGTCGTCCCCGCCTGAGCCGGCGGCGGGGCCGTCCCCGGGTCGCGGGACGGTGCCGTCAGGCGGTCGAGGGTGGCGGGATCGTGCCGGCCACTTCCTGCAGCGCGGCGATGCGCTGTTCGAGCGGCGGGTGGGTCTCGAACAGCCGGTTGAACCAGCCGTGCACGTCCTTGGTGTGTTTGTCCAACGGCGACGCGAACCACATGTGCGCAGTGGCCGCCGGGGCGTGGTGCACGATCCCGGGACGCGACTGAAGCTGCTCGAGCGCCGAGATGAGACCCTGCGGGTTTCGTGTGATGTACACGCCGGACACATCGGCGAGTGCCTCCCGCCGTCGGGACACCGCGAACTGCATGAGCTTCGCGGCGATGGGCGCCAAGATCAGGAACACGACGGAGAGCACCAGGACGAAGATGGCGAACTCGCCGCCGCTGTTGTCTCGGCCGCGACCGCCGAGACCGCCGAAGAGGAGGAGCCGCAACCCGAAGTCGGTGAGCAGCGCGACGAAGCCGACGAGGGTGACCGCGATGGTCGAGATGAGGACGTCGTAGTTGCGGATGTGGCTCAGCTCGTGCGCGAGGACACCTTCGAGCTCGGCTCGGTTCATGATCTGCAACAGGCCAGTCGTGACCGCGATGGCCGAGTGCTGCGGGTTCCGTCCGGTGGCGAACGCATTCGGGGCGGGATCGTCGACGACGTAGACGCGCGGCTTGGGAAGCCCGACCCCGATGCAGAGCTCCTCGACGATGTCGTGGAGCTGCTGGTACTCCTGGGGGTCTGCCTCCTTCGCCCGGGCGGCGGCGATCGCCAGCTTGTCCGAGTAGAAGTAGCTGCCCCACACGAAGATGAGCGCCAACACGAACGCGATCACGATGAACGCGGGCCCGAATTGGAACACCACGTCGAAGGCGACGACCGCACCGGTGATGACGATCGCGAACCCCGACATCAGGTACACCGTCCGACGCTTGTTGGCCGCGATCTGGGCCACCAGATCCTTGCGTTCGGCCACGACAGCTCCTCCGGTTCGTGCCTGGTGGTCCTCAGCATTGCCCGAAATCGGCGGCCGGGCCCAGCGGGGGCGCGCGCTCGGGCCCGCGCTCTGAGCGGGCAGACCGAACCCGAGGGCGAGCACGGGCGGCCGGGTGCACACTGCAGCTCGCACCAGACCCGTCCCGGGGAGAACGACCGATGAGCGACCCCGTCACCGCAGTCAGCGCCTTGCTGCACGAGGCCGGCGAGACCCACCACCAGGTGTTCCGGATCGTCGACGGCGCCGACGACGACTGGGCGTCGTGGTACGCCGACTGGCTGGTCAACCACTCCGAGCTACCCCAGCTGCTCGGCACGACGCCCGTCCGCAGCGAGCTCGTCTACCTCCTCGTCCTCCTCGACCGGCAGTACACCGAGACCCAGCCGCCCGGGCGCTGGGAAGACCACTACGCGCGGGCTGTCATCGACCACTTCGCCACCTGACCCGGTCCGAGGGGACCTGGATCCTCGGCGCGGATCGAGCCGTCCGGACGCGATGGTCGCTACGAGAGGTGCAGGGCCTGGTCCACCCCGGAGACCTCGAAGACGCGACGGCACCGCTCCGAGAGGCCCTTGATCGTCAGGTGGCCCTGCTCGGCCTCGAGCCGGTTGTGGGCCCGGACCAGGACGCTGAGCGCTGTCGAATCCAGGAACGAGACGTCCTGACAGTCGACGATGACGTCACCGGTGAGCTCGGCGAGGGCCCGCTCGAGTTGCGATGCGGTGGCGAGATCCAGCTCCCCGCAGACCACGACGTGCTGCCCAGTCCTCTCGATCGAAAACGACGCCTCCTCGAGCACCTCGTGTCTCCTCCTCGCTCACCATGGCCATGAGGTACTGATCAACGAGCGACCAAAATTCGGACGGGATTATCAGATCCGAGGATCGTCGTGTCAACCCCAGGGGCGCCGACGCCCCGGTCACGGCTGCGCTGGTCCCGTGCCCTCCGCCCCGGGGGGAGCGCCGCGGAGGAGGTCGATGGTGAGCGCGGCCGTCCAGGAGAACTCCTCGGCTCCGAAGCCCCGACCGGTGAGCGGGGAGAAGTACTCGGAGAACCCGGTCCGCCCCACGAGCTCGACGGTGGCGCCGCGCAGGTCCTCGGCGAGAGTCGGCTCGCCGCACCGGAGCAGGCCCTGCACGACCATCCAGTTCATGTTGATCCACGTCGGCCCCTTCCAGTACCGGTCGGGCTCGAACTCGGGGGCATCGACGGGGACGCTCGGTACCGGCACCGAGGGCCAGAACGCCGCCCCGTCGCAGAGCAGCTCGACGAGGCGGCGGGCCCGGTGCTCCGGCACGGCGGCCCAGAGGGGAAGGAAGGTCGCCACCGTCGACAACGGGATGGGGTCGCCCGTCGCCGCGTCGCGGGAGAAGTACTGCCCCCGGGCCTCGTCCCACAAGGTGTCGAGCGCGGCCTCCGTGGCAGCGGCGGACGCGGCGAGCCCGGGGTCGACGGGGACGCCCAGATCGGCGGCGATCTCGGCGACTGCCCGGTTGGCGACCACGAGGATGGCGTTGAACGCCAGATCCTCGACGAGGACCGAGTCCCGCCGGGGCATGCGGCGCAGCTCGAAGTCGTAGCGCTTCGCCGACCGGGCGAGCGCGAGCATCCGAAGCCCGTCGTCGTCGCTCGGCCGCTCCGAGGCCGGCACGTAGCGGGTGTCGCGGCGGACGAACCGCACGAGCCGCGCCAGGTGCCACGCCAACGCGATTCGCATCCACCACGGCCCGTGGAACTGCGCCAGCTGACGCATCCACGGCGGGGTCGTGTCGAGCCCGCACTCCCACGGGTGGATCAGCGTCACCAGGCCCCGGTTCGCGAGGTCACGCTCCCGGTACAGCCACTGGTGGTACGCCACGATGCGAGGCAAGAGGTCGGCGAGGAGCTCGCGCCGCGCGCTGGTCGGGAGCGCCTGCGCGACGGCCCACGCCGCGACCGCCGGAAGCGGCGGTTGCGTGATGCACGACGTGTCGACGTCGCGGGGTGCCTGCGCGTTGTGGCGTGACTGCCACAAGCGACGGCTCCCGACATCTGGGACATCGTCGGCGAAGATCATGTGGGGAAGCATCCCGTTTGTCCACTGACCCCGGAACACCGACCGGAGCTCCTCGGCGGCGCGCGGCGCGTCGTACCGGGCGACACCGATGGCGATGAGACAGGAGTCCCAGAGCCAGAGATGGGGGTACAGCTCGGCCGACGGGCAAGTCCACGCGCCGCGCCGGTTCCGTTCGAGGACGGCGCGCGCCTCGTCGAGCAGTGACGTGCGGTCGGCGCTCGTCATCGGAAGCCTGACACTCAAGCGGAGGCTAACGGCCCCGCCGGCGAGCACAACGTCCGGGGTGTCACACGCGCGGACATGCGGGGACTGGCGGCGTGGGCCGTCCGCCGCGACTGTCCTCACCTACGCTGAGCTTGTGGCGGACTGGCCGACGATCTCTTCCCTGGCGACTGCCGGGGGGACGTTGGTGCTCGGGGTGGCGACGTTCGCGTCGGTGCGCTCCGCCAACCGGGCCGCCCGCACCGCCGAACGGGCGTTGGAGGTCGGGCTGCGTCCCGTGCTGGTCCCGTCTCGGCTCGAGGACCCGGCGGAGAAGATGCGGCGGCTCGAGTGCCGTTGGGCAGCGGTGCAGGGGGGTCGAGGTTTCGTCGAGGAGGCCGACGGTGTCATCTACCTGGCCATGTCGTTGCGCAACGTCGGGTCGGGCATCGGCGTGTTGCAGAGCTGGCTGGCGCACGGCGGGCGTCCCGAACCCGACGAGC
>DATISY010000089.1:0-14486 GCA_035468285.1 Acidimicrobiia bacterium
CTGATCCACCGCGAGCATCTGGCGTCACGCACCGAGAGGGGGATCCATCGTGGCAATGCGTCGACCCTCGGGTCGGATCGACGCCGGCCGCGGCGGGCGAGCGCGCCACATCCCCGCGTTGGACGGCCTCCGCGGCGCCGCGGTCGGCGCGGTGCTCCTCTTCCATGCCGGGAACTTGACCGGCGGGTGGCTCGGCGTCGACCTCTTCTTCGTCTTGTCGGGCTTCCTCATCACGTCGTTGCTGATCGCCGAGCGGACCCGACGCGATCGGATCTCGCTGTCGGCGTTCTGGGCCCGGCGCGGCCGACGGTTGCTGCCGGCGTTGTTCCTGGTCCTCATCGGCGTCGGTGTCTACGCCGTGGTGTGGGCCGCGCCGCGGGAGCTGGCCCAGATCCGGGGTGACGGGTTCGCGACCCTCGGGTACGTCGCCAACTGGCATCAGATCGGGCAGGGCCACTCCTACTGGGACCTGTTCCGGGCGCCGTCGCCGCTGGAGCACACGTGGAGCCTGGCGATCGAGGAGCAGTTCTACCTCGTGTGGCCCGTCGTGCTCGTCGGGCTCTTCGCCTGGGGTCGCGCGCCGCGCCGCGTCCTGATCGCCGCGACCGTCGGGGTCGTGGCGTCGTTCGCGACGATGCTGATCCTCTACCACCCTGGCGCGAACCCCCAGCGGGTGTATCTCGGGACCGATACCCGGGCGTCGTCGATCCTGATCGGCGCCGCGCTCGCCGCGCTGGTCGCGACGCGGGGATGGACCGGGTCGCGTAACGCACGCACGGTCCTCGAGACCGTCGGTGTCGTCAGTCTGGGGTTCCTCGCGTGGGCGTGGTTGCGGCTCTCGGGGACGACGCCGGCGGTGTACCAGGGGCTGCTGCTCGCCTGCTCGCTCGCCGCGGGTCTCGTCATCGCGGCTGCGGCGCATCCCCGCACCGGGCTCGTGGCGCGGGTCTTTTCGATCCGGCCCCTGCGCGCGCTCGGCGTGATCTCCTACGGGGTGTATCTGTGGCATTGGCCGGTGTACCTCGTCGCTGATTCGGCGCGGGTCGGGCTGAGCGGCTGGCCCCTGACCACCGTCCGCATCGGGATCACCCTGGCCATCGCGGTCGCCAGCTACTCCCTCGTCGAGTCCCCGATCCGTCACGGCGCCCTCGCGGGATGGCGGATCCGGGTCCTCGCCCCCGCGGCGCTCGCCGCCGCCCTCGTCGTGGTCGTCGTGGCGACGATCCCACCCGCCCCGCCGCACACCAACCCGGTGTCGGCGCTGCGGCATCTCACGGCCGCGGCCGACCGCGCCAAGCAGACCCCCTCGGCCCCGAGCCCGCCGTCGAGCGCGCCGGCTCGGCCGTTCAAGGTGATGGTCACCGGCGATTCGGTCGCGCTCCGGCTGGTCCCCGCCTTCCAGAGCCTCGGTGGGCCGTTGGCGTTCCATGCCACCGACCGGACCGAGATCGGCTGCGGCCTCGAGCGGGGCGCGACGGCGCACCGCCTCGCCGACGGGAGCGCGGCCCCCGCCGACGTGGACTGCAGCCGGGCGTGGTCCTCGGCGGTGGCCCGGGACCGTCCCGACGTGGCGTTCGTCTCCCTGGCCGGCCAGGTGGTCGGGGACTGGCAGGTCAACGGGCGGTGGATCCATCCCTGCCAGCCGGCCTACGACCAGTGGTTCCAGCACCAGGTCGTCGACGCCCTCTCGATCCTGACCCGCGGCGGAGCCCGCGTCGCGCTCGCGCTGGCGGCCCCGTCGTTCGGCCCCGACTTCTTCGCGCGTGACGAGTGCATCCGGACCGCCGAGCGGGCCGCCACGACGGCGGTGCCCGGCGCCTCCACCGTCGACTTCAAGGACCTGATCTGCCCCCAGAACCACTGCATCAACACGATCGACGGGATCACCTTGCGCGCCGACGGGATGCACTACGAGGGACCGGCCGCCGAGCTCATCGTGCAGTGGCTCGTCCCCCGGCTCCGGCTCATCGCCGCCGCCCCTCCCCCGCCCTAGGGCCGCCCGTTACGGCTTGGCGGGCGCGGACGACGGCGTCGTCGACACGGCCGCCGCGACCGGGCCGAGGACCCGGGGGAGCAGCCGCTGGGCAACGAAGCGGGCCGCGGTCGGCCCGAAGTGATACCCGTCCGGGCGGAGCAGCAGCCCGTGCACGACCCGGGGACACGCCTTCTTCGCCGGGGTGCGGGGGCACACGATCGAGCGGAGATCCGTCACCGGGACGTGGTGCGTCAGCGCGAACGTGCGCAGGAGACGGTTCAGGTCGGCGAGTCGTCGGTTCCGCTGCGGGTCCGCCGCGAGCTGGCTGCCCGGCGCGTCGGGCGCGACGGTGACGATGACGAGGTGAGCGCCGGAGGCCGTCAGGCGCTGCGCGGCGTCGGCGATCAGCTGGGTCACCACCCGGTCGTCTCGGGCCGACCCGACCTTGACGGTCTTGCCTGCGACGATGCGGTCCCGCGCGTCCCACGCGCCACTCAGCCACACGACGACGTCGGGCTGGGTGTCACGGACCGCGTCGGCCTCGATCCTCGGGACGGCGTCGGAGCACGCTTGGCTCCACGGGTACGGCTGCTGCTTGGGATCGAGGGGCATCCCGGTCAGGAGCCCGCATCCCGCGACGGCCCGGGACGCGAGGTCGACACCGACCGGTGCGGTGACCTGCTCGAGGCCGGGGAGCAGGCTCACCGCGAGCGAATCGCCGACGAGGAGGAGGCGATGGGAGCCGACCGTCGGGCGGCCGGCGGTCGCCACGTTCGGTGCGGGCTTGCGGGCTTGTTCGCCCGCGGCCTTCACGACATGGGTGGCACCTTGGAGGTACGCGGGGAGGGGGGCAGCCCCGACGGTGGCGACCATCACCGCGACGCCGGCGCCGACGAACGCAGTCGGGATCGCGACGCGGAAGCGGAGCCGGAGCAGTCGTCCCTCGCGGATCGGGAGCTCGACCAGGTAGTAGGACAGCGTCGCGATCCCCAACGTGAGACCGAGGCGAAACACCGTGAGCTCCCAGCCGTCGAAGCCCATCCGGTCGGGAGAGCACACCACGATGACCGGCCAGTGCCACAGGTACAGGCCGTAGGAGATTCGCCCGACCCAGACGAGCGGGCGGGTGGACAGCGCGGCGCGGACGGGGAACCGGCCGGGCTGGATGACGGACGTGATCACCGCCGCGACGGCGACACCGAAGAGGAGGTAGCCGCCGCGATACATCCACGGGGCGGTGTCGCTGATCTGGAACCACGCCCAGACGCTGTACGCCAGGCCGACGGCGCCCGCCACGCTCACCGCGGTCCGGGCGCGGCCCGTCGTGGGTCGCCAGCGGGCCAGCACGATCGCCAGCAGGCAGCCGACAAGCAGCAGTTGGGCCCGGGTGTCGGTCCCGTAGTACGCCCGAGACGGGTCGGCCCGCTGGTACAGCGCCGCCATCGTGACCGCGGACGCCGCCGTCCCGACCACGCACACCGCGGCCAGCAGCCACTGGCGGCCACGGGCGAGCCGCAGGCACACGAACGCGATCAGGGGCCACACCAGGTAGAACTGCTCTTCGATCGCGAGCGACCACATGTGTCGGAGCGGTGACGCGTCGCTGAACAGCGTGAAGTACGACTGGCCGGAGGCGATGAACCGCCAGTTCGCCCCGTAGAAGAGGGTGGCGAGCCCATCGCCCCGGTACTGGTCGAGCTGGGTGGCGGGCACGGCCACGGCGGCGTACACGGCGACCGCGAAGAGGACCAGCAGCAGCGCCGGGAGCAGCCGGCGAGCCCGGCGGGCCCAGAACGCGGCGAACTCGATCGTGCGGTGCTGGCTCCACTCCCCGATCAGCAGCGAGGTGATGAGGAACCCCGAAAGGACGAAGAACGTGTCGACGCCCAGGAACCCGCCGTGCATGAACCCCGCGTCGAGGTGGTACGCGATGACGGACCCGACCGCGAGCGCCCGCATCCCGTCGAGCGCGGGCTGGTAGCGGAACCGCCGAGACTCGCTCACACCTTCCCCCTGGGTGCGCAACACGGGCGCGTCTCGGACCGACCATACCGGCGGATCGATTCGGGACGGAACACCGCCGAAGGGGGCCACCGCTCGTCCCGTGGCCTTCCCCTCCGGGCCCGGGCCGCCTCACGACCCCGCGGCCACGTCGAGCGCCCGGGCGTTGGGTGCGATCGGTTCCAGGCACGTCCCCACAACGGTGGCGGCGGTCTCAGGTGTCGGCCGCCCCGGCGGTCGTCACTTCACGAACCGGTACTTGACGAGGGTCTTGAGCGCCGCGAGGCCGTCCCGCCAGGTGATCTTCTTGCCCTCGTCGAACTCTCGTCCCGAGTACGAGATCGGGACCTCGTAGATGCGGATTCCCTGCCGGAGGATCTTCGCGGTGATCTCGGGCTCAAAGTCGAAGCGATCAGATCGCAGGTCGATACCAGCGATGAGCTCGCGGTCGAAGAGCTTGTAACAGGTCTCCATGTCGGAGAGCGTCGTGTTGTAGAGGACGTTGGTGACGAGCGACAGGAAGCGGTTCCCGACCCAGTGCAGGAACAGCATGTTGCGCCGCTCGCCGGTGAACCGCGACCCGTACACGACTTGGGCTCGGCCTTTGAGGACGGGGGCGATCAGCTTGGGCCAGTCCTCGGGGTCGTATTCCAGGTCCGCGTCCTGGATGAGGACCAGGTCGCCGGTGACCTGGGCGAGCCCGGTGCGGACCGCGGCGCCCTTCCCCCGGTTGTGGGGATGCAGGACGACATGGACGGTGGAATCGGCAAGCTGGGACAGCACGTCTCGAGTGCCGTCGTCGCTGCCGTCATCGACGACGACGATCTCGCGCGCGACCGGGAGGTCGACGGCACGCATCTGCCGGACGATCTCCGCGACGGTGTTGCGCTCGTTGAAGACGGGCACGATCACCGAGAGCTTGCGGTACCGGGAGCTCGCCCCGGGGACTTCAGCGGTTGACACCGACCCTCCGGTCCGCGCCAGGTGGCCTGACACTGTCGCGCGTCGACGTGGGCGCCGAAACGACCCACGTGCGAGGCTGGGTGGTGACGGGGGTGGGGGACCCGGACGGCGAGGGTTCCGTCATGGGTGATCGGCCGCGCGGCGGCTTCGGATGAACTCGACGGTGGCGTCGGCGGCGAGCAGGACGACCGCCAGCCAGGCGACGGTGTGGACACCGTCAAAGAAGGTGGGCCACTCGAACACCGCGGGGTATTCGTGGCGCCATTGCTGGAGGAAGACGTACCCACCGGCGATCGCGAGTGCGCTGGGCGCCCCGACGGCGAGGAGCCAGCGGAGTCGGGGTCGCCGCAGGACGGCGAACGTCGCGGCGCCCGCGACCAGACCGACCCCGGGGGTGACGAGGAGCGCTCCGGCGATGGTCACCGCCGCGGTCGTCGAGATCAGCGCCCGCCGGGAGGGCTGAGCGCCGGACGCGAGGAGGGGGGTCGCGACGACCGGGGCGGGGTCGAGCGCGGCGGTCGCCATGACCTTGCGCCGGGAGAACAGGGCGAGCGCGGCGCAGACGAGCATCGTCAGGCCCGAGATGACGAGGGCGAGCCAGATTCGGTTCTCGGGTGTCCAGGTGAGGGTCACCGCGAGGTCGTGGCGCCCGTGGGGATCGACGCGCCAGCCGTTGGACATCCCGTCGACGAGACGGGGCGAGCCGAGGTCGCGGCCGTCGACGGTGGCTTTCCACCCGTTGTTGAAGCTCTGGCCGAGGACGAGCCAGAACGGCCCGGTCGCGTGGTGGATCTGGGCTCGGATGGTCGTCTCGCCATTGCTGCGCAGCACGACGCGGGGAGCGGCCGGCGCCGCAGCCGTGGTCGTCGCGACGGGCTGGTCGAGCGCCAGGGCCTGGCCACCGACGCCGGAGGCGAGGACGACGTTGTCGAGGTCGATGCCGCTGGTGGTCCCGGGGACGGTGCGCAGCACGTGAGGACCAGGGCCGAGGACGAGGGGCGACGTTGAGTCGCAAGCCTCGACGCGCAGCGTCGCGCTGCCGAGGGCTGGCGCGGTGTCGCCGCTGATCCGGATCGGGAGGGGGTGACCGTCGACCGTGACGAGGTCCGAGCGGCAGGCGGCCGGGAACGTCGCCGGGGCCGCGGCGCGCTGGACGCCCGGGATGCCGAGCTCGGCGATCGCGACGGGGAGGTGGGTCGGGAGGTTCGAGAAGTACTCGGTGGCGTCGACGGGCCGGATCGCGTCGATGGTGACCCGGACGTGGTTCGTGGTCACGGCCGGGAACGTCACCGGGGCCGATACCGTGCCGTTCTCGACCGGGGTCGTGCCCACCGGGGGGACGTTCACGGTCCGGACCTGTCCCCCCCCGGCGTCGATCGTGATCCGGGTCGGCACCGAGTGACGGCCGTCCGAGACGAGCTGCAGGTTGAGGTGATCGAAGGTGACCGTGTTCGGCGTCTGCACGTCGATCCATTGGCCCGTGGGGTCACCGACCTGGGTGCTCCACGCGGTGGCCGGGTCGCCGTCGATGGCCGACGAGGCCCGCGCTTGCGCGGTGGTGGAGAGGGACTCCGAGGAGGTGGCGGCTGGTCCACCGGACGAGGTGCCCGGAACAGTGAGCGCGGCGTCGATGGCGGAGCCGGGTGCGTCGGTGGCGATCCGGGCGGTCCCGACGATCCCGAAGGATCGCTGGGAGGGCACGGTGAAGGACCGGACGAGGGCCGCCTCTTCCTGGGCGGTGTTCGGGGGCGCGACGACGGTGCGCAGCCGGGTCATCTCGTAGACCAGCGGGTGCTGCAGCGAGCGTGCGGCGGGGGCGGCGACGAGATCCGTCGGTAGGTGGACGACCTCGTCAACCCGGACGTCCTGGCTGGGTGTCCGGTCGTCGTGGAGCCGGATCTCGGCGAAGCCGACGCCGCTGGCGTGCGGGTACGTCGGCTGGGGGCCCAGGCTGTCGGCGGCGACGGTGATCTCGAGGCGAGAGAACGTGCGGCTCGGGTAGCGGAGGGTCTGGCCCGCGGCGGTGCGCGACGCGGGACCGAGATCGGCGGTGACCGGCGCGCCGACGGCGTGGCCGTGCGCGTCCGCGAACCGGAGCGTGACCCGTGTGATGGAGCGGTCCCGCGGCCCGGTGAGGGGCTGCACCAGGTTGAGGGTGCCCGTCGTGACCGGATGGGAGACATCGGCGCGGATGCGCTGACCGTCGACCGCTTGGAACGCCCCGACGGTCCACGCGGTGTTGACGTTCCCGTCGAAGGCCTGGGCGGGCCGGTCCGCGGGGAGGTAGACGGCCTGCTGGCCGTACCCGGTCGCCGAGACGGTGACGCCGCCTTGTTCCATGGTGGTGGCGGCGTTCGCGCCGGCGTCGGGGAACACGACGAGCTGGTTGTCGTTGGTGTCGGTGACGAGGGGTTGCCCGCCGCGGCGCTCCGTGTAGCCGACGTTGTAGTTGACGTTGTCCCACCGTTGCGCCCGTTTCCGGTTCGTGTCGGTCACGACCAGGACGCTGCTGCCATCGATGGCCCCCTGGAGGCCCCGCGGGTCCTTCGCGAACGAGCCGGTGTACTGGACGAGCTCCTGGCCGGACAGGAGGTTCGACTGCGCCAGGTCGACGAGCGCTTCCCCGTCGCCGGAGACGATGACCGCGGGACCCGTCGAGTCGGTGCGCACGATCGGACGAGTCGCTTGGACCGGGAAGTCCACGACCGGTGCCGGGTCCGGGGTCCCGGCCGGAAGCGCCAAGGTGCGCGCGTCGAGCAGGGGGATGGCCAATGGGGGGCCAAGCCCGTGCCCGAACGTCAGTGGTGCCGCGAGGCCGGTTGGCGTCGGGGTGAAGGTCAGCGCGGTTGCCTTCGGGCGGGCCAGGTTGAACCGGTCGACTTGGAGGTCGTTGCGGAGGACGACATCACCGACGCCCATGAACCGAGCGACCGGTGCGACCGAGGCGGGTTCCAGGAGCCCGAGCTGGAGGCGTCGGTCGAAGGCGTCGAGGAGGTTGGCCGAAGGCGCGGACCCGTACGGGATGAGCTCGCGTGCCGCGTAGGGCCGGTCGGTGAGCCCGGGTGTGATGGGCTCGACGGTGTCACCCCAGCGGTAGGCCGAGAAGTCGGCTCCGGGCAGCTCGAGGATCCGGGTGTTGTGCGAGCCTTTGTCCAGCTTCGAGATCGCGTCGGTCCAGTACGACGGCAGCGTCTCGGCCCGTTGGAGGTTCTTGCCGTAGTAGGTCCCGTTCCACAACGCCGGCAGGTTGATGATCGTGAGCGCGCCGAGCAGCGCGCAGACGACGAGGCCGACCTTGAGCCGACCCCGAGCCGTGAGCCATCCCGCGAGGGCGTTCGCCCCGACGCCGAGCAGGACCGCGAAGCCCAGCACGACGAGCGGTCCGGCACGTCCGACGCTGCGGAGCGCGAGGCCGACGGTGGACCCTTCGCCGAACGACTTGATGATCCCGCCGATCGGCGAGGGATCGTCGTAGGGGTGTGCACCGACCGCGACGGCGACCCCGACGAGGATCAGGCCGATGAAGTAGAGGCGATACCGCCAGCGGAAGAACGCGGCTGACAGCATGGCGAGCACCGGCACGCCGTAGCTGACCAGGATGAGCCAACGACGCGACGTGTAGTCGATCGTCGCCTCGATCCACGGCCCGAGCTTGTCACCGCCGTAGAAGAACCAGTAGCCAAGACCGCGCTGGATCTCGCCTGCCTGACCAGCGGTGGAGACGGTCTTGATCGTCTCCGTGTACTTCAGGACGTTGAGCCCATAACCCGCCTGCACGGTCAGTCCGGCCAGCCACCAGAGCGAGGCGAGGATCGTGAGGACCGTGATCTTGGCCGCGGTGCGCACCGCGCGGGCGAAGGAGACCTCCCTCGTTACCCAGACCGCGTAGACGAACCACAGCATCGGCCCGAGCAAGACGAACAGGAGCACGGTGGCGACCACGCTGCCCGCCAGCTGGACGACGATCGCGAAGATGGCCGGGTACTTCCAGCCTCCTTCGCGGAGCGCGCGGATGACGATCGCGATGATCCAGGGCAGCACACTCCAGGCGATCAGCTGGATCGAGAGACGCGAGGCGTACTGCAGGACGTATGGGCTGAGCATGTACGCGAGCGCGGCGACGACGACCCCGGGGCCGCGTACGTGCAGGGTCCGGAGTAGGAAGAGGACACCGAGACCGGCGGCGAGGAGGATCGAGCCCAGCCAGAGGCGTTGGGCAACCCACGAGGGCACCCCCGCGTTCTCCAGGACCCAGTAGAAGGGGCCCGCCGGGAAGAGGTAGCCGATGTTCTCGTGGGTGACAGTCCCGAAGGCGATGTTGCCCTGCCAGAGGAACGGTGCCCGTGCGAGCAGGCGGCCCGGGTCGAGATAGAAGTACTG
This sequence comes from Acidimicrobiia bacterium, assembly GCA_035468285.1. GTDB lineage: Bacteria > Actinomycetota > Acidimicrobiia > IMCC26256 > PALSA-555 > PALSA-555. The sequence goes on from DATISY010000089.1 coordinate 9,320, forward strand.
CTTCGTGTCGGCAACGACTCGTCCCGGTGCGGTCCACATCACCGGGAGATAGGCGAGCGCGGCGAGCAGCCCGTAGCCGACGAGGCGCCGCCGACGACTCGTCGGAGGCGTCGGTGGGGCCTCGTCGGGTTCGATGCGGGCGTCGCGGGTGAGCGGGGCGCTCATCGATGCGATGACCGAACGCGCAGCCTCTCCGTCGCGAGCACCTCCAGCACCGCGAGGGCCGCGACTTCCCAGGTGAGGTTGGCGGCACGTTCCACGGCGCCCGCGCCGAGCCGACGTCGCAGGTCCTCGTCCCGCAGCATCTGGTCGAGGGCGCCCACCATTTCGTCGCGACCTTCGACGAGGATGCCGCTGCGTCCGTCGTCGACCGCGTCGAGATGGCCCGCGATCCGGGTGGCGACCGCCGGCGTTCCACACGCGGCGGCCTCGGTGATGCTCATCCCCCAGCCCTCGCGGGCGGAGGCGCTCGCCAACACCCACGCTCGCCGGTACAGATCGACGACGGCCTCGTCGGAGATGTGGCCCGGCAGCCGGATCCACGTCTCGGCCCGCGCGGCACGGATCTGCGCTTCGAGCTCCTCGCGCTTGTAGCCGTCCCCCGCGATCTCCGCCTCGAGTGTCGGGTGCTGGCGCTTCAGAGCGACGAGGGCGTCGATGAGCACGTCGAAGCGCTTGACCGGGACCAGCCGACCGACGGCGACGACGAGCGGAACCTCGGACTTGTCCCCACCGGGGTGGTAGCGGGGGTGCACACCCGGGTGCACGACCGTGACCCGCTCGGGTCGGAACTTCATGGCCTTGACCAGCTCCTGCTTGCTCGATTCCGAGGGCGTCACGATCGGGACCCTGCGGTAGAAGGGCGGGGCGACCTCGGATTCGATGAAGCTCCCGAGGGCGGCCAGGCGCGGCGGGAGGGTCATCTGCCACATCTCGGCGTGGAGATGGTGAACGCAGGTGATGTGCGGGGTCCGTGACCAGATCGGGGAGAAGAACGGCATCCCGTTCCACACTTCGACGAGCCCGTCGCGTCCGCCGTGCCATCCGAGCATCTCGCTGAACGCGGCACGGGGGAACACGAGATATCGGCCGGCCTTGCGGATGACGCGGTACCCGTCGCGCCAGGCGACCTGGGGGTGACCGGCCGCGAACGAGGTCCGCATCGTGACCTCGAGACCGGCCTCGGCCCAATACTTCGCCAGGTTCGACGCCGAGATCTCCGAGCCGCCGGCCTCGGGGTCGTCGAGGTCCCGCCATGCGAGCACGCTCACCCGTCGGAGGCCCGCCTCAGCCGCGACGCTGCCGAGCTTGGCGATCGTGGCGTCGTGATCAGTCATTACAGGAGTCCCGGCAGACGGGGGCCTGGCTCCGCCCCCGGCGTTGCGGGCCCAGTCCCAGACGGAAGGGGGAGCCTACGCGACCGGGTGCCCTGCGCTCGGGTCACGTTGGTCGCCCCTGACCGCCGCGTCCGCCTCGGTGCCGTGTCCGGGGCTGGGCTCGAGACCGGGCTGGTCTTTGGTGAAGGGCGGCCCGACGCCCCAGAATGCACCGAGCCGACCCACGAGCAGACGGAGAAGAGGACGTGACTGGATCGTCGCCCCCCAGCTTCGACGACACGTTGGTCGCCGTCGCGGACGTGGCGGGATGGATGACCGACGCCCAGGCTCGCCGGCTCTGGGAGCGTGCCGCGCGCGTGCCGGCTGGTGGTCGCATCGTGGAGATCGGCAGCTACCGCGGCCGCTCGGCGATCGTGCTCGCCCGCGCCGCCGCCGATGACGTAGAGGTCGTGGCGATCGACCCGCACGCCGGCAACGACCGCGGGCCCCAAGAGATCCACGGGAGCGCCAACGAAGGCGAACGTGATCATCAGGCGTTCCTCGAGAACCTCGACCGGGCCGGCGTCCAGGGTCGGGTCCGGCACGTCCGCGTCCCCTCCCAGGCGGCGCCGCCGGACGTCCCCGGACCCATCGACCTCCTCTATATCGACGGCGCGCATCGCTATCGGCCGGCTCGCGACGACATCCGAGTCTGGGGTGCGCGCGTGTCAGCAGGGGGAACGATCCTCATCCATGACGCGTTCTGCTCCGTCGGGGTGACCGGCGCGATCGTGAGCCAGCTGCTCTCGAGCCGCGACGTGCGATACGTGGGGCGGGTCGGCTCACTCGCCGAGTACCGTCGAGACTCCTCTTCCGACGGTCGGTGGCGGAGCGTCCGCCATCAACTGGCGCAGCTCCCCTGGTTCGCACGCAACGTTGCCGTCAAGGTCCTCCTCGTGCTGCGGTTGCGCCCGCTGACCTGGCTCCTCGGCCATGACACAGGGGAATGGCCGTACTGAGAGCGCCGTCGGGCGCTCCCACTACTGGGTACGCCGCGCTGCCTCCGATCAGTCGCGATCGACGTCGCAGGCCCGAGACGTGCGCCGGGCCGACGGACCCTGCGTGAGGCCCCCCGGCTAGAGTCGCCCGCTTGTGCAGTCTGAGACACGCGTAGCGGCTCCCGCGGGCTCGCCTCCACAGACCGGGCCCAGCGTGGAGTCGCCGCCGCCGACGGGGCGGGACCGGCTGCGCTTGGTGCTGCTGTCGTTCCTGCTGCTCTTCCTCGAGCTGGCGCTGATCCGGTGGACCGGTGAGAACATCGTCCACCTCTCCTTCTTCACGAACTTCGTGTTGCTGGGGAGCTTCCTCGGGATCGGCCTCGGCTTCCTCCGTGCCAATCGTCGCCACAACCTGTTCCCGTACGCGCCGGTCGCCCTGGCCGCGTTGGTCGCGTTCATCCGGTTCTTTCCCGTCGAGCTCAAGAGCAGCAGCGGCAACCTGATCTACTTCGGCCGCCTCCAAGAGAGCGGACCCCCACGCGAAATCACCCTCACCCTGATCTTCCTTGCCGTCGCCGCGGTGATGGCGTTCGTCGCAGAAGGCGTGGCGCGCACCTTCAAGCGATTCGAGCCCCTCGAGGCATACCGCCTGGACCTGATCGGCAGTGTCCTGGGAATCGTGGCGATCTCGGTGGTGTCACTGCTTGGAGCCCCGTCGGTCGCGTGGGGCGCCGTCGTCGCGGTCGCGTTGCTCGGCCTGGAGGTCAGCGGCCGGACCAAGACCTGGCTCCGCGTCCTGCAGGTCGTCGCGCTCGGCTCGGTGCTGGTCCTGCTCACGTTCGAGTCGTTCGGGACGGGGATCAGCTGGTCGCCCTATTACAAGATCAAGACCGAACGCAGCTCCCCGGCTGGGGGCCAGTCCTTCGTCAGCGTCAACGGCGTTCCCCACCAGGCGAACCTCCACAACGACCAGAACCCGCTCTACAACCTCGTCTACGACCCGCTGGTCCACAAGAACCTCAACAACGTGCTCGTCATCGGCGCCGGTGGCGGGAACGACGTCTCCGTGGCATTGGCCCGGGGCGCCCACCATGTCGACGCGGTGGAGATCGACCCTCGGATCCAACAAATCGGCGTCGAGACCCATCCCGACCACCCCTACAGCGATCCGCGCGTCTCCGTCCACATCAACGACGGCCGCGCGTTCCTCGAGCAGACCAGCAACCACTACAACTTGATTCTGTTGGCGTTGACCGACTCGATCACCCTCGTCCCGGGACAGTCCTCGGTCCGCCTCGAGAGCTACCTCTTCACGAAAGAGGCGATCGAGACGGCGAAATCGCATCTCGCTCCGCATGGCGTGTTCGCGATGGACAACTTCTACCGAGAGACCTGGCTGCGTGACCGACTCGCCGGGACCCTCAAGACGGTGTTCGGGCAGTCACCGTGCATCGGCCAGGTCGGTCTGAGCGGGACCTACTTCACGGTGCTCGTCGATGCGCCGAGCCGTGCCGACATCCGCTGCTCCAGTGTCTGGAAGCCGGCTGGTGCCGTGCCGGCACCGTCGACCGACGACCACCCGTTCCCCTATCTGCGGACGTCGTCGCTGCCGTCGCTGTACCTCTATACGAACCTCTTGATCCTGGCGGTTTCGCTCTTCCTCGTCCGCGTCGTCGGCGGTCGACTGCGGGCGATGAGCGGGTACATCGATCTGTTCTTCATGGGGGTCGCGTTCTTGTTGCTGGAGACCAAGAACGTGGTCCAGTACGCACTCCTGTTCGGGACCACCTGGTTCGTGAACGCGCTCGTGTTCCTCGGGATCCTGTTGACGGTCCTCGTCGCGGTCGAGGTGTCACGCCGCGTGACGTTCCGGCGTCCCGCCCGCCTCTATCTGCTGTTGCTCGTGTCCCTGATCGTCGCCTGGGTGGTTCCGCAGAGCTCCTTGCTGTCGTTGGCAGTGGTTCCCCGCTTCGTCGCCGCGACGGCCCTCGCGTTCGCTCCCGTGTTCCTCGCGAACCTCGTCTTCACCCAGCGGTTCAAGTCGGTCAGCACGTCGACCACCGCGTTCGCCGCCAATCTCCTCGGGGCCATGGTCGGCGGGATCCTCGAGTACGCGGCCCTCGTCGTGGGCTATCGCGCGCTGCTCATCGTGGTCGCCGCCGCGTACGCGCTGGCCTTCTTCTTCGGCCGCTCGTACCTTGTGGGAAGCGAGTCCAGCCTCGCGGGTTGAACCTGTCGTTGGTGCTGGGAGACTCATGCCTACCGTGGACACGACGGCCGCCACGTCGAGATGGTGGCAGCGTGTCGACCGCCGTGACCTGGCGGCGGTCACGGTGCTGTTGGTCGCGTTGCTGATCCCGCTCCGTGGGCTGTTGCGGATCCAGGGGCCGCCGATGGAAGAGGGCTTCATGCTCGTCTTCCCCGAGCAGGTCTTGCACGGCGCCATCGCGAACAAGGACTTCCTCCACCTCTACGGGCCCGGCAGCCTCTGGTTCCTCGCCGGGGTCTTCAAGGTGTTCGGCACCTCGCTGACCGCCGAGCGACTCGTCGGGCTGCTCCAGCAGATGGCCATCGTCTTCGGCGTGTTCGCGCTGGCCCGACGGTGGGGTCGAGCCGTCGCGTTGGGTTGCGCGCTGCTCTCGTTGCTCTTCATCGTCCCCACGTCGCTGACCGCGCTCGCCTGGGTCGGTGGGGTCGGGTTGGGACTGCTGGCGCTGGTCGCCGGCGCCGCCAGCCGGGATGCCGCCGGGACGCGGGGAGAGCGTCTCGCGGTCGTGGCCGGCGTCCTCGCCGGCCTCGCGCGGTTGTATCGCATCGACCTGGTCCTGGCGCTCGGCCTGTCCGTGCTCGCCC
>DATISY010000090.1:0-76097 GCA_035468285.1 Acidimicrobiia bacterium
AACGCCGTGAACGACGTATTCGGATTCTTCTCCGACAACACCTTCGTGATCGCCGCCGTCAACGTCGTCTTCCCATGATCAATATGACCAATCGTCCCAATATTCAAATGCGGCTTCGTCCGCTCAAACTTCGCCTTCGCCATGGGAGGTCGCTCCGTCTCCTTCGGATCACTGGCCGGGACCAGTTCGGGCCCGGATTGCTGTGGCTGGTAGCGGTGGCGGGACTCGAACCCGCGACGCCGCGATTATGAGCCGCGTGCTCTGACCAACTGAGCTACACCGCCGAGCCCCCTTACGGACTCGAACCGTAGACCCCTTCCTTACCATGGAAGTGCTCTGCCGACTGAGCTAAGGGGGCGGAGCGCAAAGGATAGCAACCAGGTACGTTCCGGTCCGATGGGAGTATCGATTCGACTCGTGGAACTGCGCGACGCCGACGCGATCCGGACGATCTACAACCGGGAGGTGCTCGAGTCGACGGTCACGTTCGACATGGTTCCCCGAACCGTCGAGGAGCAGCACGACTGGATCGCGGAGCACAGCGGGGCCCATCCGGCGGTCGTCGCAGTAGAGGGCGACGGGACGCTCGTCGGGTTCGGGTCCTTGTCGCCGTACCGGCCCCGTCCGGCGTACTCGCCGACGGTCGAGGACTCGGTCTACGTGCATCACGACCATCGGGGGAGCGGGTACGGCCGGCTGATCCTCGAGGACCTGCTGCGGCGGGGCACGGACCATGGCTTCCACACGGTGATCGCCCGGATCGTGGGGCATCACGCCGCGTCGATCGGCCTGCATGCCGCGTGTGGGTTCGAGCCGGCCGGCACCGAGCGGGAGGTCGGGAGGAAGTTCCACCGGTGGCTCGACGTCGTGTTGATGCAGCGCATGCTGTGAGGATGGTGCCGTGAGGGCTGCCCGTGACGAACTCCCGACCGCCGTCTTGACGGGCCGGTTCACCGAGGCGGTCCGGTGGGCGTCGCACCTCCATGCCGACCAGGCCCGGAAGGGCACCCGGATCGCGTATGTCTCGCACCTCCTGGCGGTGTCGTCACTCGTGCTCGAGGACGGCGGCACGGAAGAGGAAGCGATCGCGGGTGTGCTCCATGACGCCATCGAGGACTGCCATGTGGCGGAGGCGGAGATCCGGGCACGGTTCGGTGCCCCGGTCGCGGAGATCGTCGTGGCCTGCTCCGAGGACCGGGACAGTTCCCGCGACCAGGACTGGGAGGCCCGGAAGCGCCGCTACCTGGATCATCTCCGGGATCCCGCGCTGCCGAGCGAGGCGCTCCGCGTCAGCGCCGCCGACAAGCTGCACAACGCCCGCTCGATCCTCAGCGATCTGCGCGAGCACGGCCCGGAGATCTGGGATCGTTTCAACGCGCCGGCGGACGCGCAGCAGCGGTACTACGCCGAGGTCGCGCAGATCCTCCGTGACCGCCACGATTCGGTGCTGACCCGGGAGCTGGGTCGGGTCGTCGGGGAGCTCACCGCCGAGATCGACCGGAGCGGGTGAGCGACGGCGCCGCCCGCGGGTCAGGCCGGCGGCGCCGCCTGGCCGGGTCTCAACCAGGGCGACACCGAGGGGGGTGGGCCGGTCACGGGCGAGGCGTGGTCGTCAGCGGCGGGCGCGCCGGCGGCGACGGTCAGGGGCAGCACCCCCGACCAGATGGGCAGGGCTTGGTCGGCCTCGTCGGGGAGGGCGGAGCCACCGGCGCGCGTCTTGACCGAGGCGGTCTCGATCGCGACCTCGAGGACCATCGTCTGGGCGAGCTCGGCGTCGGTCGCGGGACGTGACTCGCCGGCCCGGCCGGGTACGACGTGGTCGACGATGCAGGCCAGCGCGCGGCGCTGCTCCCCGGGGTCGCGTACCCGGCGGGCGGTGCCGAGGATCACGACCGACCGGTAGTTCACGGAGTGGTGGAGGTGGGAGTGGGCGAGGACGAGGCCGTCGACGAGCGTGACGGTGACGCACACGGGGGCGCCGCGGTCGAGGGCCCGGAGGAGCCGGCTGGCCACGGAGCCGTGGAGCAGCAGCCGGTCCCCGTCTCGACCGTGCACCATGGGCATCACGATGGGCTGGTCGTCCACGACGAAGCCGACGTGCGCGAGGAACGCCGCGTCGAGGATGGCCTCCGCTGCGGCGCGGTCGTAGCTGCCCCGTTCTGGTTGTCGTTTGAACGTCGTGTGCGGGGTCGGGGGGAACGCGGAGCGGCTCATGGGGCCATGCTTTCGGCTCCGGGCCTCCGCTGCACGGTAATTTTCGGCGGTCGGGCCTGCCGTGGAGGAGCGACGGCGGTCGTAGTTGTGGGCCGGGCTGGGTTCGAACCAGCGAAGCTTGCGCGACGGTTTTACAGACCGTTCCCTTTGGCCACTCGGGCACCGACCCCGGGGCCGCGTACGATAGCAGTCACCGATTCGCCGGCTTCGGGGGTTCACATGCCGACATTCGATGTGGTGTCGCAGGTCGACATGCAAGAGGTCCGCAACGCGGTCGACCAAGCGGCCCGCGAGGTCTCGACGCGTTACGACTTCAAGGGCACGGGCACGAGCGTGGAGCTCGCGGGGTCCTCGATCGAGCTGCACACCGAGAGTGACGAGCGGCTCAAGGCCCTGACCCAGGTCCTGGAGGAGAAGCTCGTGCGCCGCAAGGTGTCACTCAAGGCGCTGGGGTACGGGAAGGTCGAGGAGGCCGCGAAGGGCACGGTGCGTCAGGTCGTGACCCTGAACGTGGGGATCAACCAGGACCGGGCGAAGGAGATCGGGAAGTTCGTGAAGGAGCTGGGCCTCAAGGGGGTCTCCCATCAGGTCCAGGGTGACCAGCTACGAGTCAGCGGCAAGAAGCGCGACGATCTCCAGACCGCGATCCAGGCGATGCGGGAGCACGACTTCGGGATCCCGCTGCAGTTCACCAACATGCGGGACTAGACGGGCTTACGAGGCGTGGCCCCGGAGCCGGGCGATCCGCTCGGCGGTCGGTGGGTGGGTCGAGAACAGGTGCGCGAAGTTGGCTTGCCGGCCGGTCAGCGGGTTGATGATGTAGGCGGTCGCCTCGGCGGGGTTGACGTTCATCGGGACGCGCTTGACGGACGCCTCGATCTTCTCCAGGGCCCGGGCGAGCGGCTCCCCGGTGTGGAGGAGGTGCGCGCCGCTCTGGTCGGCCTGGTACTCCCGGGACCGGGAGAGGGCCATCTGGACGAACAGCGCGGCGATCGGGGCGAGGATCATGAGCGCGAGGGCGCTGAACACGTTGCCTTCACCGTCACGACCGCCGCCGCCTCCACCGAAGATCGCTCCGAGGAACGCGAGGCGCGACACGAACAGGATCGCCATCGCCACCGCGGCGGCCACGGAGCTGATCAGGATGTCGTGGTTGCGGACGTGGGAGAGCTCGTGGGCGAGCACGCCGCGGAGCTCGTCCTCGTCGAGGACCTGCAGGATCCCTTGGGTGCAGCACACCGCGGCGTGGTGCTCGTTGCGGCCGGTGGCGAAGGCGTTGGGCTGCTGGGCGGGTGAGAGGTAGAGCCGGGGCATGGGCATGCCAGCGCGGCGGGTGAGGTCCTCGACGATGGCGTAGAGCCCGGGAGCCTCGGCGGGGGTGACGGGCTTGGCGCGGGCGGCGGCGATGGCGAGCTTGGCGCTGAACCAGTAGGAGCCGCCGGCGAAGAGGACCCCGAGGGCCAGGCCGATGGTGAGGCCGCTGGTGCCACCGAGGAGCCCGCCGAGCCCCATGAAGATGCCGCCGAGGAGGGCGAGCAGGACGGTGGTCTTGAGCGTGTTGCGGATGGTCATGTCGTCACCTCGGGGGAGCGCCGGAGGGTGGGCTCGCCTTCTCGAAACAACGTCCGCGTGGGTCGGCTTCGTTCCCGCTTAGTCGTAGTAGCCGGAGTGCATGTACAGGCAGGGGACGTTCTCGCCGCGGAACATGGCGACGTTGCGGCGGTCGTCTTCGATGGCGAGCCGGAGGTCGAAGCCGTAGGCCCGCAGGTCCCAGACCGAGGTCTCCTTGAACTCGCGGGCGAGGTCGTAGTCGCCGTACGGCCGCATGACGAGGAGGTCCCAGCGGATCCGGTACCGCCGTAGCCAGGCTTCGGTGAGGGGGTGGACCCGCTCGGGTCGCGCGGTGAGGAGCACGATGCGCAGGTCCCGGTCGAGGAGGTCGAGGAGGACCCGGACCTCCTCGATGACTGGGTCCTCACCGCAGGCGTCGAAGAACCCCCGCCAGTCGCGTCGGGGGGCCTCGAGGTAGTGCTGGCGGCTGGCCGCGTCGGAGAGGACGCCGTCGAGGTCGACGACCGCGGCCGGCCCGGTCGCGACGGGTCCGTCGCGCCACGTCCAATGGGCCGGGGCTTCGGTCACTCCTCGTCGCCGGCGGCCTGGTCGGCCAGGTACCGGGCCTTGATCCCCTCGACGACCGTCGGGTCGGCGAGGGTGGTGGTGTCACCGAGGGTCTCGTCCTCACTGACGTTGCGGAGGAGGCGGCGCATGATCTTCCCTGAGCGCGTCTTGGGGAGGTCTTCGGTGAAGAGGATGGTCTTGGGCTTGGCGATGGGGCCGATGGTGTGGGCGACGTGTTCCCGGAGGTCGTCGACGAGCGCTTGGCTCGGCTCGTTGCCGGACCGGAGGGTGACGAACGCGGCGATGGCGTTGCCGGTGGTGGCGTCGGTCTTGGCGACGACGGCGGCTTCGGCGACGGCGGGGTGCCCGACGAGGGCGTGCTCGACCTCCGCGGTCGAGATGTTGTGGCCCGAGACGAGCATGACGTCGTCGACGCGGCCGAGCAGCCAGTAGTAGCCCTCCTCGTCGCGTTTGGCGCCGTCACCGGCGAAGTACCGGTCGGGGAACCGGCCCCAGTAAGTCTCGCGGTACCGCTCGGGGTCCCCCCAGATGCCGCGCAGCATCGCCGGCCACGGGTGGGTGAGGACGAGGTACCCGCCGCCCGGGATCGCCACGGCCTGGCCGTCGCGGTCGACGATGTCGGCGCCGATGCCGGGGAGGGGGAACGTGGCGCTGCCCGGCTTCAGGGTCGTCGCCCCGGGGAGCGGGCTGATCATGATGGCGCCCGTCTCGGTCTGCCACCACGTGTCGACGACGGGGCAGCGGCCCCCGCCGATTTGCTGCCAGTACCAGACCCACGCTTCGGGGTTGATCGGCTCCCCCACCGTCCCGAGCAGCCGGAGCGAGGAGAGGTCGTGGCGCTCGGGGTACTCCTGGCCCCATTTCATGAAGGTGCGGATCGCGGTCGGAGCGGTGTAGAGGATGGTGACGCCGTACCGCTCGGCGATCTCCCAGAGCCGGTCCTTGTCCGGGTGGTCGGGTGTCCCTTCGTACAGGACGCTCGTGGCCCGGTTCATGAGGGGCCCGTAGACGATGTAGGAGTGACCGGTGACCCAGCCGACGTCGGCGGCGCACCAGTACACGTCGGTGTCGGGCTTCAGGTCGAAGACGTACTTGTGGGTGAAGGCGACCTGGGTGAGGTAGCCGCCGGTCGTGTGCATGATGCCTTTGGGCTTCGCCGTGGTGCCGCTCGTGTACAACAGGTAGAGGAGGTCTTCGCTGTCCATGTGCTCGGGTGGGCAGTCGGGAGACTGCTCGGGGACGAGGTCGTGCCACCACACGTCGCGGCCCTCGGTCATCGCCACGTCGGGTTGCCGGGTCCGCTGCAGAACGAGCACCCGCTCGATGGTCGCGCATTCCTCGAGCGCGACGTCGGCGGTCTCCTTGAGTGGTACGACGTTGCCTCGCCGCCAGGCGCCGTCGGCGGTGATGAGCACCTTTGCCTCGGCGTCGTTGATCCGGTCCCGCAGCGAATCGGAGGAGAACCCGCCGAACACGACGGAGTGGGCGGCCCCGATGCGGGCGCACGCGAGGAGTGACATCGGCAGCTCAGGGACCATGCCCAGGTAGATGTTGACGCGGTCACCCCGCCGGACCCCGAGGGCGAGGAGCGCGTTCGCGAGCCGGGACACGTCCTCGAGGAGCTGCGCGTAGGTGATGGTGCGCCGGTCCCCCGGCTCCCCCTCCCAGTGATACGCGACCTGGTCGCCGTGGCCGGCGTCCACATGTCGGTCGAGGCAGTTGTACGCGGCGTTGAGCTTGCCGCCGACGAACCACTGGGCGAAGGGCAGATCCCAGTCGAGGATGGTGTGCCACTCCTCGTACCAGTCGAGGAGCTGACTGGCCTGCAGCGCCCAGAAGCCCTCCCGGTCGACGGTGGCCTCGTCGTAGATCTCCGCGTCGGTGATGAGAGCCTGACGCTTGAACTCCGGGGGCGGCGCGAAGGTGCGACCCTCGGCGAGCAGGGACTCGATGGTGTCGGACATGCGCCACTCTCCTGGTCCGGACGCTCGGCAGCCCGGCGAGGCTAACGCAGCCCCCTGGGGCCGCGGCCGTCTCACGGGCGTTCGAGCAGCACCACCTGATGGCGTCCGAGCCCGGACGGGTCCGTGAGCGCGGCGGCTTCGACAACGTGGCTGCGCGCCGCGACCGCGCGCAGGTCGCCGCGGTGCGCGCCCTCGGCCCAGCCGCGCCGGCCCTCCTCGACGAGCGCGTCGAGTCCGAGGATGCGGAGCCAGTCCGCCTGGTCGAGCTCGTCCCGGACGCGCAGGTCCGCCTGGTGCGCGGCGCGGCGGAGCGCCTCGAGCACGAGGTCGCAGGTCAGGTCCTGATCGCCGGGTGTGTCGAGCGGGTCGGTCCCGAAGCCGTGCTGGCGGTACGTGCGGAGCCACCCCCGCGGGCCGCTCGGCCCACGGGCGAGGACGCTCCGGACGGGGGCGGCGTAGTCGATGATCCACACCTCGCCGTGTCGGAGCGACTGTCCGCACTGCGCGAGCCAGTCCTCGGCGGCGAGGGCAAGCGGGAGGCGGTCGCCGGCGCGCACCGGTGTCCCGACGGTGAGCTCGTCGGCGCGGACCGTGAGGTCCCCCGCTGCGGGGACGAGCAGCTCGACGAAGTGTTCGTCGTCGGGCGCGAGTGCGACGCGCACCTCCATCCATCCGTCAGCGAGACGTTCCACGATCCGGACCGGGAGGTCGTCGAGCAGCTCGTTGGCGACGATCACACCGTCGTAGGTGGCCGCGGGCAGCTCGCTGAGCGCGGTGACGACAGGCCCGGAGCCCCGGACCGGCTCGGCAGGCGCGTCGGGGTCGCCGGGGGCGAACGGCCCGAGCACGACCTCGGCGGGCTCGAGCGGGAGGAGGATGCGAGCCTCGGCCCGCAGAACGGGGGAACGTTCCACGAGCACGGCCCGCAACGCGGGCGTGCATGCGGGCCGGGCCCGGAGCACATCGGCGAGGAGGCGGCCGCGACCGCCGCCCGCGTCGACGACGACGAACGGGTCCGGGGCGCCGAGGCGGTCCCACGCCTCGTCGAGGCCGCGCGCGACGAGGGCTCCGAACAGGGTCCCGACCTCGGGACTGGTTACGAAGTCCCGCCCGGCGCGGCCCGCGCCGTGGCCCGCGGCGAAGAACGCGTCGAGCGCGACGCGCTGGAACTCGGCGAAGGGAATCGGCCCGCCGCGGCGGATCCGGTCCCGCAGCGTGGGGGCGGCCGCGCCGGCCAGCACGGCCGCGGCTACCAGCCGGGCGCGGAGATCCCGGTGCGGCTCATCCGCGCTGGAACGCGAGCTCCCCGAGGCGGGCGAAGAACTGCGGGTAGACGCCGATGACGAGCACCACAGCGGCCATGAGGGCCAGCGCGCCGCCGAGCGCGACGGGCAGCCGGGACGGTGTCGCGACGGCCTCCGATGCCGCGGCGGGCTGGTCGAACCAGAAGCGGCGCGCCACGCCGGCGTAGTAGAAGAACGCGATGACCGAGTTGACCGCCGCGATGACACCGAGGACCACGGCGGCGGTCGTGTTGGCGTCGAACACTGCACGGAACATGACGAACTTCGCGAACCACCCGGCCAGCGGAGGGACTCCGGCGAGGGAGAAGAGGAAGAGCGTGAACAGGACCGCGATCGCGGGGCTGGTGCGACCGAGCCCGGCGTAGTCGGCGATCGCCGCGGAGCGGGTCCGGCGGGCGACGGCGATGACCGCGGCGAAGGCGCCGAGGTTCATGGCCCCGTAGATGAGGATGTAGATGACGACGGCTTGCCACGCCGAGTTGCCGTGCACGTCGCCGGCGACGGCGAGGGGCACGAGGATGAAGCCGCCTTGCGCCACGGACGAGTAGGCCAGCATCCGCACGATGTTGGTCTGGCGCAGGGCAGCGAGATTGCCGAGCGTCATGGACGCCGCGGCGAGCACCCACAGCACGGGCTGCCACGAGTCACCGGAGGCGAAGAACCCGAACCGGATGATCGTGAGGAGGGCGACGAACCCGCCCGCCTTGGAGGCCACGGACAGGAACGCGGTGACCGGTGTCGGGGCGCCCTCGTAGGTGTCCGGGGCCCAGAAGTGGAAGGGGACCGCGCTGACTTTGAAGGCGAACCCGACGAGGGTGAGGAACACCGCGACGGCGAACAGGGCCGGGGTGGACCCGGCGGCGTACTTGTTGATGTCGACCAGGACGGTGGAGTTCGCGAGGCCGAAGACGATCGACATGCCGTAGAGCATCACCGCGGAGGAGAGCGCCCCGATCAGGAAGTACTTGAGACCCGCCTCGTTGGAGCGGGTGTCGTGCTTGCGCCACGCGGCGAGGACGAAGGTGGGGATGGTGATCGTCTCGAGCGCGACGAAGATCGATACGAGGTCCCGGGCCGACGCCATGGCGACCATGCCGAGGAGAGACGTCAGCAGGAGCACGTAGTACTCGCCCTGGTAGTAGTCGCCCTCCCCGATGTAGTCGACGGACACGAGCAGGCTGACGTAGCCGGCGACGAGGAAGAAGCCGGTGAGGACCAACGAATACGGGTCAACGACGAAGGCCCCACCGAACAGTGACCGGCTGGTCCCGTCGACCGCGAGCGTCAGGACCGGGATGAGGGAGCCGAGGACCCCGAACCCGGCGATCTGGGCGGGGAGCCGCCGGTCCTCGGTGAAGAGATCCACGATCAGCACGATGATGATCGTCGCGGTGAGGACGATCTCCGGCGCGAGCGCGTGGAAGTCGACGTGGGGATTCACTCGTCAGCCTCCGAAGACCTTCGCCACGTTGCTCACCGCGGGGTTGCTGACGTGGAAGATGAGATCCGGGTAGATGCCGAGGGCGGTGATGAGCAGCAGCAGTGGCGTCCACGCGATCCACTCCGGGAGGTGGACGTCGTGGATGTGGGCGTGCTCGAACTCGGGCTTGACGGTCCCGAACGCGACGCGTTGGAACATCCAGAGGAGGTAGCCCGCGGCGAGGACGGTGCCGATGGCGGCGATGACCATGAACACGCGGAAGGTCAACAGGGGGTCGCCGTTGGCGAGACCTTGGGTCAGCTTGGCCGGGTTGTAGGCGGAGAGGATCGCCGGGAATTCGCCCCAGAATCCGGCCAGGCCGGGCAGCCCGAGCGAGGCCATGACGCAGAAGCCGAAGATCCAGCCGAGCTTGGGCGCCTGGGTGAGCAGGCCGCCGAGCCGGCTCATCTCGCGGGTTCCGTAGCGTTCCTGGACCGATCCGGCGACGAAGAACAGCATGCCGGTGATGAGGCCGTGAGCGACCATCCCGAAGATGGCGGCGTTGAGCCCGAAGCTGGTGAGCGTCGCGATGCCGAGCATGACGAAGCCCATGTGCGAGACCGACGAGAACGCGATGAGGCGCTTCATGTCCCGTTGTGCCAGGCAGCACAAGGCCCCGTAGATGATGCCGATCACGGCGAGGAGCCCGATCCAGGGCGCCCACGTCCGCGCGGCGCCGGGGAGGATCGGGAGTGCGATGCGGATGAACCCGTACGTGCCGAGCTTCAGGAGGATGGCGGCGAGGAGCACCGAGCCGACGGTGGGGGCCTCGGTATGCGCGTCGGGGAGCCAGGTGTGGAACGGGAACATGGGCACCTTGATGGCGAACCCGAGGAAGAGCCCGACGAACACGAGGACTTGGGTGCCGTGGGCGATCCCTGCCCCGCCGATCCGCGAGAGCGTCACCATGTCGAAGGTCTGGGGCTTCGACAAGAAGAAGATCGCCAAGAAGCTCACCAGCATGAGCGCCGAGCCGAACAGCGTGAACAGGAAGAACTTGATGGCGGCGTATTGGCGGTTCGGTCCGCCCCACACCCCGATCATGAAGAACATCGGGAGCAGGACGAGCTCGAAGAAGACGAAGAACAAGATGAGGTCCTGCGCCACGAACGTGCCGTTCATCCCGATCTCGAGGAGCAGGATGAGCGCAAGGAAGCCCTTGGGGTTGTGCGGCTCCGGGAAGTGATCCCACGAGTAGACGATGCACAGGACCACCATCAGCATCGAGAGGATGAGCAGCGGCAGCGCGATTCCGTCGAGCCCCATGTGGTACCGGGACTTGATCAGCGGGATCCACGACTTGTTGACGCCGAACTGCAGCTTCCCGCCGTGTCCGTAGTCGAAGTCGGCGAGGATCCCGATCCCGACCGCCGCAGTGACCAGCGACGCCACGAGGGCTGTGGTCTTGATCGCCTGCTCGTGCACGCGGGGGATGAAGACCACCACCGCCAGCCCGACCAGCGGGATGAACACCGCCAGGGTCAACGCCCAGTCATCGAACCAGTGCATGGCTTTTCGATACCTCGCTTCAGAGGACGTTCGTCAGGAATACGGCGAGGCTCAGTACCGCCACGCCGAGGAAGAGCAGGAGCGCGTACCGCTGCACACGTCCGGACTGGATGCGGCGGATCTCGCCGCCCGCCGCGTTGGTCTCGTACGCCAGCCCGTTGACGCTGCCGTCGACGATGCGCTGGTCGACGAGCTCGTAGGTGTAGCGGGCTGCGACGTTCGCACCCCGCCCCAGACCGTTGACGACACCGTCGATGACGTGTTGGTTGACCCAGTACGAGGCCCGGGCGACCGGCCCGGTGATCCCGCCGATGATGACGTCCTCGTACAAGTGGTCCAGGTAGTACTTGTTGACGAGGAACGTGTACCCGGCCCGCGCGAAGGCGTTGCGCTTTGTCAGGTCCTTGAACGCCCGCTGCTCCTCGTTCTGGAACCAGTAGTACGCGGCGATCCCGATCGCGACGATGGCGATGGCCACCGAGATCACCGCCTTCGGGTAGTCGAACGCGGCGTGGCTCAGCGTCGGGAACGCGGTCTGGGGGTCGACCCATTCCTTGAACTTCTCGATCCCGAGCGGAGCCGCGTTGATGAACCCGGCAGCGACCGAGAGGCCGGCGAGGACCAGCAGCGGGACGGTGATCAGGCGCTCCGATTCGTGAGGGTGCTCGTGACCGCGGTACTCGCCGAGGAACGTGAGGTACACAGCACGGGTCATGTAGGCCGCGGTGAGGAAGGCACCGATGAGCCCGACGACGAGGAACGCGTCGAAGCCGTTCGAACCTGCGTTGACGAGGATCTCGTCCTTGGACCAGAACCCGGCGAGCGGGAAGATGCCCGCCAGCGCCGCGGAGCCGATGACGAAGGTCCAGAAGGTGGTGGGCATGCGCTTGCGCAGGCCGCCCATCTCCCGCATGTCGAAGGTGTGTCCAGCGCCGTGGCTGACGGAGCCGGCCCCGAGGAACAGCAGCGCCTTGAAGAAGGCGTGGGTGAAGAGATGGAACACCGCCGCGGTCCAGGCCCCGACGCCGAGACCCATGACCATGTACCCGAGCTGGCTGATCGTCGAGTAGGCCAGCACCTTCTTGATGTCGGTCTGGACGAAGGCGAGGACCGCGCCGATCACGATCGTGACGCCACCGATCAGCGCCATGAAGTTGACGCCGCCGTGCCCGATCGAGAACCCATTGAAGAACACGGGGTAGACGCGGGCGCCGAGGAACACGCCGGCGACGACCATCGTGGCCGCGTGGATGAGCGCGGACACCGGTGTCGGGCCAGCCATGGCATCGGGCAGCCCGGTGTGAAGCGGGAACTGGCCGCTTTTTCCCATGATCCCGATCATCAGGCAGATGGCCGCGGCGAGCAGGAGGTCGTGGTGGGCGTGGGCGCCGCTGGCGTAGAGGTTGGTGGCGCCGATCCCGAACGACCCGACGGTGAAGAACAAGATGATGACGCCGATCATCAGGCCGATGTCACCGGTGCGGGTCGTGAGGAACGCCTTGATCGCGGCGCGGCTGTTGGCCGGTTCCTCCCACCAGTGGCCGATCAGCATGAACGAGCAGAGCCCGACCAGCTCCCAGCCCACGAGGAGCTGCAGCAGGTTCTCCGCGACCACGAGTGTGAGCATCGATGCCGTGAACAGGGACAGCGCAGCGAAGTACCAGGTGAAGCGGCGGTCGCCTCGCATGTAGGCGGTGGAGTAGATGTGCACCAGCAGTGAGATGAGCGTGACGACGACGAGCATCATCACGGTCAGGCCGTCGACGTAGGTCCCGACCCCGAACTTCGCAGATCCGTTCTGCCACCAGGTCACCGACTCCGTGACGGGCCGCACCACCTGGTGCGCGCCGCTCGAGGTGGCGAGACCTTTCGTGAACGCCGCGAGGCCCTGGCTGGTGCCCGTCGCATCGTCGACCCGTTGGATCCACTGGACGGCCGCGACGCAGGAGGCGATGAACGAGGCGCCGACAGCGGCGACGCCGATCACCGCGCCCTTCTACGGGGAGCGCTTCCCGAAGAAGATGATCGCGAGGAACGAGACCGCGGGCAGCGATGGGATGAGCCAGGCGTTTTGCAGCATGGTTCGTCAGCCCTTTAGCTGGTCGACTTCGTCGAGGTTCGGGCTGCGCAGGTTGCGGTAGATGAGCAGCACGATGGCCAGGCCGACGCCGACCTCCGCGGCGGCGATGGTGATCACGAACAGGGCGAACACTTGACCGCTGATGTTCCTGGTGAACGCCGAGAACGCGATGAGGTTGATGCTGACCGCGTTGAGCATCAGCTCGACGCTCATGAGCACCAGGACACCGTTGCGGCGCGCCAGTACGCCGTAGATCCCGGTGCAGAACAGGAAGGCGCTGAGGATCAGGAACTCGTTGAGTTGCACCTCAGTCCTTTCGGGCCAGAACGACGGCGCCGACGAGCGCGGCGAGGAGCAGCATGGAGACGATCTCGAAGGGAACCACGAAGACCCGGAAGATGTCCTGGCCGATCGTGCTGGTGCGACCGAGGGACACGAGCGCGTGGCTGAAGTGGATCTTCTTCCCGCCGAAGGCGTCGACGAACAGCGCGATGAGTACCCCGAGGACGAAGAGGGCGGCGACGAGCGCGCCCAACCGCTGGTCGTTGTCGAGGGATGTCCCTTCGCCTCGCATCGGCGCGCGGGTGAGCATCACCCCGAACAGGAAGAGGATCACGACCGCGCCGATGTAGATCAGGACCTGCACCCAGGCCACGAACTCTGCCGCGAGGAGGATGTACTGGGCTGCGGCACCGGCGAGGACGACGACGAGGAACAGGGCGGCATGGACGACGTTGCGGGACCGGACCACGCCGATGGCGGCCACGGCCATCGCGACGGCGAGGAACCAGAAGGCGACCTGCTGCTCCCACATGGCGTTACTTCTTGCCTTTCGACTCGGCGCCGACCTCGAGGGGCTCCGCCTCGGGGACGGTCTCCATCCACTCGCCGAGCTTGACCTTGTCGTGCAGCAGGTTCGAGATCTGGAACTCCGAGTACTCGTACTCCGGGCTCCAGAACAGCGCGTCGAAGGGGCAGACCTCGACGCAGATCCCGCAGTACATGCACAACGCGTAGTCGATGTCGAAGCGGTCGAGCACGCTCACCGAGCGGGGGCGGCCACCTTCGCGGCGCGGGGGTCGCTGCTCCTTGTGCCCTTCGATGTAGATGCACCAGTCGGGGCACTGGCGGGCGCAGAGCATGCAGACGGTGCAGTTCTCTTCTTTGAGGGCGATGACCCCTCGGGCCCGGGGGGTGGGGGCTTCTCTCTCGTGGGGGTACTGCACCGTGACGGCGGGGCGCAGCATGGTCTTGAGCGTCACTCCGAGCCCGCCGATGAGGCCGGGCATCTTCGGCCGAGAGGGCTTCGCGGGCATCAGAGCGCCACCTTGAAGACGCCGGTGAGGAGGACGTTGGCGAGACCGAGGGGAATGAGGAACTTCCACGCCAACGCCTGCAGCTGATCTTCGCGCAGGCGTGGGTACGTGAACCGCACCCAGAACATGAGGAAGGCGACGAACATCAGCTTCGCGAAGAGCACGAAGGGCCCGAGGATGTTGGCGAGGTCGCCGTGCAGGCCGGGGATGGCCCAGCCCCCGAGGAACAGGGTGGCGGCGATCGCCGCGAACGCGAAGGCGGTGCCGAACTCACCGATGAAGAAGAACAGGAACCGGAATCCCGTGTACTCGACCATGTAGCCCGAGACGAGCTCGCTCTCGGCGACGGGCATGTCGAAGGGCGTCTGGGTGAGCTCGGCCTGGGAGGCGACGAGGAACAGCGCGAACCCGATGAACTGGGTGAGGATGAACGGCTCGCCGATGCCGTTCCAGCCGAAGATCGAGCCGTGCTGCTGGTTGAGGACGATCCCCTGGAGGCTCATGGTGCCGGCTTGGATCACGACGCCGACGACCGCGAGCAGCAGCGGGAGCTCGTAGGCGATGAGCTGGGCGGCGGCTCGGAGAGCGCCGAGCAGCGCGAACTTGTTCGCGCTCGCCCATCCGGCCATGAGCACGCCGATCACGGAGAGGCTCGACACCGCGAGCGCGTAGAAGACGCCGACGTCGAGGTTCTTGACGACGAGGTCGGGTCCCATCGGGATCACGAGGAACACGAGGAACGTGGACATGACGACGACCGCGGGAGCGGCCGCGAACACCCGCCGGTCGGATTCGGCGGGCATGATGTCCTCCTTCTGGAGGAACTTCAGGCCGTCGCCGACCAGCTGGTACCAGCCGTGGAAGCCGCCGGGGTCCATGGGGCCGAGCCGGCTCTGCATGTGGCTCATCATCTTCAGCAGGAACACGTATCCGAGGATGATCGCGCCCAGCGGGATGATCATGAGGATGACGATGGTCTTGATCGCGAGCGTCGTGCCCCAGCCGAGGTTCAGGGCGAGCGTAGGGATGGCCGCCATCACCGGTCGATGTCACCCAGGATGAAGTAGAGGGACGCCAGGATCGTGATCACGTCGGGCACGTAGACGCCCCGCAGCAGCCACGGGACGATGGACACGTTGCTGAACGACGCGGAGCGGATCTTGACCCGGAACGGCCCGGTCGCGCCCTTCGAGATGAGGTAGTAGCCCATCTGTCCGAGGGGGTTCTCAGTCTCGACCCAGATCTCGCCCTCGGGCACCTTGATGATGCGTGGGACCTTCGCCATGACGGGGCCGCTGGGGATGGCGTCGAGGCACTGCAGGACCATCCGGGCCGCCTCGCGCGTCTCTTGGAGGCGGACCCAGTAGCGCGAGTAGGAGTCACCGTCGGGGTGGGTCCAGACCCGGAAGTCGAGGTCGGGGTAGACGAGGTACGGGGGGCCGTCGCGGCGCAGGTCCCAGTCGACGCCCGAGGCGCGGAGGTTGGAGCCCGAGACGCCGTACGAGGCGCCGACGTGGTCGGGGATGATTCCGATGCCCCGGGTTCGGGCTTCGAAGATCTCGTTGCCGAGGACGAGGTCCTCGAAGTCGTCACACGCGTCGAACACGACTTTCATCGTCGAGCGGCATTCGGCGATCCATCCCCAGGGGAGGTCGTCCTTGATGCCGCCGATCCGGTTGAAGTTGGGGTGGAAGCGTCCCCCGGTGGCGGCCTCGATGAGGTTCAGGACGTACTCGCGGTCCCGGAACCCGTAGAACGCGGGGGTGAGCGCGCCGACCTGCAGGCCCATTTCGCCGAGGAACAGCAGGAAGGTCGCGATGCGTGACAGCTCGGTGAGGATGGTCCGGATGTACTTGGCGCGCGGTGGGGCTTCGATGCTCATGAGCCGTTCCGCGGCGTCCATGAACGGGACCTCGTTGGCGAAGCTGGAGAGCCAGTCGATGCGGTTGACGAGCGTGGTGATCTGCGGATACGTGCGGAACTCGGTGAGCTTCTCGTATCCCCGGTGCATGTACCCGATGACCGGATCGGCGGTCACCACGCGCTCACCGTCGAGGCGCACCACGATGCGGAGTGTCCCGTGCGTCGCCGGGTGCTGGGGGCCGAGGTTGAGGATCATGTCGCCGGTGTCGAGCTCGACCGCCACTTGCGCGTCGGCGAGGTGACGCAACGCCGACCGGTCGACGGCGTAGCCGTCGGCAGGGGGAAGGGTGGTGCTCACGAGGGGGTCTCGTCGCCGCCGGGCACCGCGGCGGGCTCCGGGGTGTCCTCGTCCGGCATGGCCTCGACGTCGACCAGGCCAGGCCAGGGCTTCACGACGCGCGCGAGGAGCGGAAAGTCCTTGCGGAGCGGGTGGCCTTCGAACTCGTTCGGCAGGTACAGGTGCCGGAGGCCCGGGTGACCGTCGAACACGATCCCGAACATCTCCCAGCACTCCCGTTCGTGCCAGTCGGCACCCGGGTAGATGTCGACCCACGACGGCACGCTGGGTGATTCGTCGGCGACGTCGGCTTTGAGGGTCAGCCCGTGGTGGCCGCTGGTCGACTGCACGTGCGCGAAGACCTGGAACCGTCCCGCGGATCCGGCCGCACCGTAGGTCGTCTCGGTGGGTTGGACGGGCGAGGAGGTGTCGCCGCTCGCTTCGTCACCTTCGCGGGGGGCGGGTTGCCAGTCGATGCCGGAGATGAAGCACAGGTAGTCGCACTCGAGCTCGTTCTGGGCGACCTCGGCGGCTCGCCGCCATGCTCCGGACGCGACCCGGATGATGAGGTCGTCGTAGGCCACCGCGCTGTCGAGGAGGTCGGCGCCCAGCGCGGCGCGGAGCCGCTCGAGGATCCAGTCGTGCTTCGGGTTCGACGCGGGTTCGGCGGCGTCGTCCGGCGGGTCGGTGATGGGCTCGTCAGCCAACGACGATCGGCTCCCCACGCCAGCGCTTCTGCAGCTCGTCGTTGCCGAGGCCCTCGTGTTGGATTCGTTCTTGGAGCAGGACGATTCCCTGCAGGAGTGCCTCGGGCCGGGGGGGACATCCGGGCACGTAGACGTCGACGGGGATGACCTGGTCGACGCCTTTGGTCACGGAGTAGGAGTCCCAGTACGGGCCGCCGCAGTTCGCACACGACCCCATCGAGATCACGTACTTGGGGTCCGGCATCTGCTCGTAGAGGCGCTTGATGGACGGGGCCATCTTGTCGGTGACGGTCCCGGAGATGACGACGAGGTCGGCTTGGCGAGGGCTCGCCGGGAACGGGATGACGCCGAGGCGCATCATGTCGTAGCGGGGACTGGCCAGCGCGGCGCCCATCTCGATGGCGCAGCACGCGAGGCCCCACTGGAACATCCAGAGCGAGTACTTGCGGCTGTAGTTGAGCAGCCAGGTGAGTGGTTTCGGCAGTCGACCCTGTTCGACTAGGCCCACCGCAGCACTCCTTTTCGCCAGGCGTAGACGAGGCCGAGGGTGAGCACCACGAGGAAGACGCTCATCTCGACGAGGCCGAACACGTCGAGGGTCTTGAGGTTGACGGCCCACGGGAAGATGAAGACCGCCTCGACGTCGAATATGACGAAGAGGAGCGCATAGATGTAATAGCGGACGTTCGACTGGCCCCAGCCCCCGACGGGGTCCGAGCCGGACTCGTAGCTGATGTACTTGTCTTCTTGCGGCCGGTTCGGGCGCAGGAGACGGCCGGCGCCGAGCATCGCGCCGAACATGAGCGCGGCGGCCCCGATCAGGACGGCGACGGACAGGTACTGCCGGTAGAACTCGGTCACTGCGAGCCGGCCCTCTCGATCCCCCGGGGATGCACCGGGCGCGCAGGCTATCAGTGAGGGTCCGCCGGGCCTGAACCGCCGGGAGCCTGAACCGTGGTCGCGCAGGTCCCTGCGCGACCATGACCGAGACGAGGAGGAGGGGTCGCATGCCAGGATCGCCGCGGCGCGCTGGCGGGGCACGGCCGCCTGGCACAGCGTTCGTGCTCTCGGGTGGCGGCAACCAGGGTGTGGCGCAGGTCGGGATGCTCCGCGCGCTGCTCGAACATGGGATCGTGCCCGACGTGGTGGTGGGCACCTCGGCGGGTGCGCTGAACGGCTGCTCGATCGCCACGTCACCGACCCTGGAGCGGGTCGATGAACTGGAGCGGGTGTGGCTGGGGTTACGAGGTGAGCAGGTCTTCCCGGGCGGGGTCCTGAAGCGGGCGTGGAATGTGTTGCGCCGCGACGACCACCTCTCCCCGAGCGAGGGTCTGCTCGGGGTGGTGGAGTCCGCGGGATCGGCGGCGGACTTCGCCAGCCTGGAGGTCCCGTTGCGGGTGGTGACGACGGACCTGGACACCGGCGACGAGATTCTCATCGTGTCGGGTCCGACGGCCCCGGCGCTGTTGGCGAGCGCGGCGATCCCGGGCATCTTCCCGCCCGTGGAGTTGAACGGGCATCGGCTGGTCGACGGGGCGGTCGTGAACCTGGTGCCGATCTCGCATGCGCTCGCCGGTCCGACCGGTCGGATCTTCGTGCTCGACGTCTCGGACCCGCTGGGTGACCGCCCGATCCGCTCCCCGTTGGATGTGGCGATCCGGGCGTTCGCGATCTCGCGTGATCAGCGCTTCGAGCTCGAGCTGCAGTGGGTCCCACCCGACGTCGAAGTGGTCGTGTTGCCGGCGCCCCGGGATGACCGCGAGTTCTTCGACTTTTCGGGTGGCGGTGCGATCGTCAACGAGGCGTACAAGCTGGCGTCGGACGCGCTCGACGAGTACGAGGGCCGATCGCAGCCTCGGTCGAGACGGTTCTGGGCCTGGGGCGGCAGAGGACGGACGCTCAGGCGTTCCAGCGTCGGAGCGTGACGTCCTCGTGCTCGTGGCCGAGGACGTTGAGCGTCGCGGTCTCGAGGGCGAACTGGGCGCCGTTCCGGACGTTGAAGCCGAGGTACACCGCGGTGAGGGCCCTCAGGATGTGCCCGTGCGCGAAGAGCAACGTGTCCCCGGGCGCGGCTTCGCACCGGGCGATCACTGCCTGGACCCGGGTCTGCACCTGCGGGGCGGTCTCCCCGCCCGGTGGGTCCCCGTTCCAGATGGTCCAGCCGGGCCGGTCGACGCGGATCTCGTCGCTCGTGACGCCTTCGTAGTCGCCGTAGTCCCATTCGAGGAGGTCCTCGTCGACGACCGCGTCGGGATAGCCGGCGAGCCGTGCGGTGTCGCGGGCCCGTCGCAACGGGCTCGTCAGCACGAGCGCGAACGTCTGGTCGCGCAGACGGGGCGCGAGCCCGAGCGCCTCGTCCTCACCGGTTGGCAGGAGCGGGAGGTCGGTGCGGCCGGTGTGGCGGCCTTCTTGGCTCCACTCGGTGTCGCCGTGACGGACGAGCCAGATCCCGGGCGCGGTCGCGGTCACGTCCGGAGACGTCGGTACCGGCGGATGAGCGCGTTCGTCGACGTGTCGTGGGCGAGCTCGGGTTCCTGGGCGGCGTCGAGCTCGGGGATGATGTCAGACGCGAGCTTCTTGCCGAGCTCCACGCCCCACTGGTCGAACGAGTTGATGTCCCAGACGGTGCCTTGGGTGAAGACCTTGTGCTCGTAGAGCGCGATGAGCTGACCGAGGGTGTGGGGGGTGAGCTCGGGGATCAGCATGGTGTTCGTCGGGTGGTTGCCGGCGAAGGTGCGGTGCGGGACCTGGAACTCGGGGACGCCTTCGGCTCTGACCTCCGCTGCGGTCTTCCCGAACGCGAGTGCTTGGGGCTGGGCGAAGAGGTTCGCCATCAACAGGTTGTGGTGGTCACCGAGCGGGTGGCGGGGACGACAGAACCCGATGAAGTCGCATGGGATCAGCTTCGTCCCTTGGTGGATGAGCTGGTAGTAGGCGTGCTGACCGTTCGTTCCCGGTTGGCCCCACACGATCGGTCCGGTCTGCCAGCCGACGGGTTCGCCTTCGAGGGTGACGGACTTGCCGTTGCTCTCCATGTCGAGTTGCTGGAGGTAGTCGGTGAGGCGGGCCAGGTACTGGTCGTACGGGAGGATCGCGACGGTCTCGGCCCCGAAGAAGTTGTCGTACCAGATGCCGATGAGCCCGAGGATCATCGGCAGGTTCTGTTCGATCGGCGCGGTGCGGAAGTGCTCGTCGATGACATGGAATCCCGCGAGCATGCTCCCGAAGGCGTCGGGGCCGATGGCGACCATGAGGGAGAGCCCGATCGCAGAGTCGTAGGAGTAGCGCCCGCCGACCCAGTCCCAGAATTCGAACATGTTGGCGGGGTCGATGCCGAACTTCTCGACTTCGGCCTGGTTGGTCGAAACGGCGACGAAGTGCTTGGCGATCGCGGCGTCGGTGTGGAGCGCGGCGAGGGCCCATTCGCGGGCGGTGCGGGCGTTGGTCATGGTCTCGAGCGTGGTGAAGGTCTTGGACGCGACGATGAACAGGGTCTCTTCCTGGTCGAGGTCGCGGGTGGACTCCCAGAAGTCGGTGGCGTCGACGTTGGAGACAAACCGGACGGTCAGGGAGCGGTCGCTGAAGTCCTTGAGCGCCTCGTACGCCATGCGCGGGCCGAGGTCGCTGCCGCCGATGCCGATGTTGATGATGTTGCGGATCCGTCGGCCGGTGTGGCCGGTCCACGCCCCGGATCGGACCCGATCGGCGAAGTCGGTCATGCGGTCGAGGACCCGGTGGACCTGCGGTACGACGTCGACGCCGTCGACGACGATGCGGGCGTCGCGGGGGGCGCGGAGCGCGACGTGGAGCACGGCGCGTCGCTCGGTGACGTTGATCTTCTCGCCGGCGAACATGGCGTCGCGCCGCTGCTCGACGTCGGCCCGGCGGGCGAGGGCGGCAAGGAGCCGAATCGTCTCGCCGGTGAGTCGGTTCTTGGAGTAGTCGAGGTACAGGTCACCGGCTTCGAGGTGCATGGTGTCGCCGCGGCCGGGGTCCTCGGCGAAGAGCTGGCGGAGATGCACCGAGCGCAGCTGGTCGTAGTGGTCCGCGAGTGACGCCCATTCCGGCGTGTCCACGATGCGGGTCATCGCCGCCCTCCTCTCGTCGGGGGGAGCCTACGGGGCCTTCGGTCTGCCCCGGTCGACGAGTCGGTTCCTACAGCAGGAACGTCGCGTCGCGTGCCCAGTGGACGAACGTCCCGGGGACGACACCGACGACGACGACCAGCGCGACGCAGGCGACGAGCACGATCCCGGACCACGGGTCGACCCGGCGCAGCAGCCCGCCCGGTTCGGGTGCATCGTCGGGTCGTGCGCTGAGCATGGTGAGCGCGATGCGCAGGTAGTAGAAGGCGCCGACGACGCTCGCGAGCACCCCGATGATGAGGAGGGCGTACTCGTGCGCCTGGGCCGCGGCGCTGAAGACCTCGAGCTTGGCGACGAAGCCGCCGGTGAACGGGACGCCGGCCTGCGCGAGGACGAAGAAGATGAGGAGGCCACCGACCACGGGCCGTTCGAGGGCGAGCCCGCGGTAGTCGTCGAGGGAGTGGTGGTCGTCGCCGCGGCGGGCGGCGATGGTGATGACCGCGAACGCCCCGATGGTCATGAACGCGTAGACGAACAGGTAGAGGAGGGCCGCTTCCCGGCCGCGTGACGTGTTGGCCTGGAACCCGATGAGGATGAACCCGGCATGGCCGATGGACGAGTACGCGAGGATCCGCTTCACGTCGGTCTGGATGACAGCCGCGACGTTCCCGACGACGAGCGAGAGCACGGCGAGCGCCCAGACCGCGGGCCGCCAGTCGCTGCGGTAGAGCGGGAAAGCGACCCCAAAGATCCGGATCAGTGCGGCGAAGCCGGCGGCTTTGGTCGCCGCCGACATGAAGGACGTCACCGGTGTCGGAGATCCTTGGTAGACGTCGGGGGTCCACATGTGGAACGGGACGGCGGCGACCTTGAACCCGAGGCCGACGAGGAGCAGCGCGATCCCGCCGAGCAGGGTGCCCTGGTCGAGCAGCGTGGTGTTGGCGAGGAACCGCGCGATCCCGGTGAGGGAGGTGGTGCCGGTGGCCCCATAGGTGAGCGCGACGCCGTAGAGGAACACCGCGGACGAGAACGCGCCGAGCACGAAGTACTTCATCCCGGCTTCTTGGGAGCTGAGCCGTCGCCGGTCGAACGCCGCGAGCACGTACAGCGGGATGGACAGCACCTCGAGGGCGAGGAACACGACGATCAGGTCGTTCGCGGTGGTCATGACGAGCATCCCGGCGGCGGACAACAAGATGAGCGCGAAGTACTCGGGTGCCTCGAGACCCTCCCGGCGCAGGTAGGCGACGGAGAGGAGGAGGGCCATGACCGTGGCGATGAGGACGACGACGCCGAGGAACACGCCGAACGGGTCGACGCGGACCATGCCGGCGATGGTGGTCATCGCCCGGTGCCCACGCAGGAGGTGCCACAGCCGGTACTGGACCGCGCCGGCCGCGACGACGCCAGAGATCGCGACGACCGTGCAGAGCGGCACGACGATCGGCCGGCGGCGCAGCACCGACCGCAGCATGACGATGAACACCCCGGCGGCGGCGAGGGCGATCTCGGGCGAGATGGCCAGCCAGTTGACGGTGGGGTGCACGATCGGCGGGGTCACGGCGCGCCCCGTCCGAGCTGGATCGACTGGGAGGCGGTGACCCCATCGGGGAGCTTCGTGGGTGCGTAGCCCTTGGGCCGCTTCTCACGGAAGTGGGTCTTGAGCTCGAGGTTGACGATGGTGCGCTTCAACGAGGGCTCGACGCGCTCGATCGCGAGCTTGGGGTACAGGCCGAGGAAGAGGCTGAGGGCGAGAAGCGGCGCGACGACCATCACCTCGCGGAGGTTGACGTCGGGCAGTTTCAGGTTGATACCGGTGGGCTTGCCCATGAACGTCCGCTGGAAGGCCCACAGCATGTACACCGCGGCGAAGATGACCCCGACCACGCCCGCGACAGCCCAGGGTCGTCGGGACACGAACGTGCCCGCGAGTGACAGGAACTCCCCGATGAAACCCGAGAAGCCGGGAAGGCCGATGCCGGCGAACATCGCGCCGAGGAACAACGCGGTGAGGAGGGGCGCGGACCGCCAGATGCCGCCGTACTCGGCGATCTCGTAGGTGTGGCGACGCTCGTAGAGCATGCCGACGAGCAGGAACAGCGCGCCGGTGGTGAGCGGATGGCTGAGCATCGTGAACACCGCGCCGTCGAGACCGATGACGGTGAGCGAGAAGACGCCCACGATCACGAACCCCATGTGTGCGACCGACGAGTAGGCGATGATCCGTTTCAGGTTCTTCTGCATCGCGGCGACGATCGCCCCGTAGAGGATGCCGATGACCCCGAGGGTGAGGAGCAGCGGCGCGAGGTCGACGGAGGCGTGAGGGAACAGCTCGAGCGAGAAGCGCAGCAGCCCGTACGCGCCCATCTTGAGGATGACGCCCGCCAGCACCACCGAGCCCGCGGTCGGCGCCTCGGTGTGCACGTCGGGCAGCCAGGTGTGGAGCGGGACCAGGGGGACCTTGATCGCGAACGCGGCGAGGAACCCGAAGAACAGCAAGACCTCGGTGGTGCTGGACAGGCCGTGCCAGCTCCACGCGGCCAGGACGCGGTAGTCGAAGGAGAGGACGCCGGTCTGGGACTGGTGGATGAATCCGAGGATCAGGGTGCTCGCCAGCATCAACGATGATCCAGCAGCCGTATAGATGAAGAACTTCGTGGCCGCGTACTGGCGCCGTCCGTGACCCCAGCCCTGGATCAGGAAGTACATGGGGACCAGGAGGATCTCCCAGAACAAGAAGAAGACGATGAGGTCCAGGGAGAGGAAGATCCCCATGAGCGAGAACTCGAGCAGCAGGAACCACGCGGTGAACGCCTTCGGTCGCTGCGTCGGGTACCGCTGGGAGGCGAGGAGCCCGATCGGGATGAGCAACGCGGTGGCGAGGATCATGAAGAGGCTGATCCCGTCGACACCGACGATGTAGCGCGACCCGATCGAAGGGAGCCACGGCCGGTTCTCGACGAACTGGAAGAACACCTTCTTGGTCGAAAAGTCGGCCAGCAGCCAGCAGGCCAGGCCGAGCGTGGCGACGCTGAACGCGTACCCGACCGCCCTGACGAGCTCGGGGCGCCGGCCTGGGAGGAGCGCGACGACGACCGCCCCGATGAGCGGCGTCGCGATGATGGCGGTGAGGATCGGGAAGTCGGTCACATCACCGTCCCGCGTACGCGAGGAAGAAGAGGAGCAGCGCGGCCGCGCCGAGCGCGATTCCGATCGCGTACCGGCGGACGAGGCCGTCTTGGGCGTGGCGCAGCCCTTCGGCGGCCCGGCGGACGAGATGCCCGGTGCCGTTCACCGCGCCGTCGATCACCCGCTGGTCGACGTCCCGGTCGAGGAACGTGGCAAACCCCCGGACCGGCCCGTCAACGGCCTTCGAGATCGCCTCGTCGTAGTAGTACCCGTGGCCGATGACGTCGCCGACGACGCCGAGCCGTTCCTGGAGGGGATCGTCGGCCGGGGACGGCAGGCCGCGCCGATAGAAGAGGAAGGCCACCAAGATCCCGACGGCGCCGAAGGCGAGCGCGGTGGCGCTGAGCGCCGCGGCGCCCGCGAAGCTCTCGGTGATCGGTGCGCCTCGGAACACCGGCTCGAGCCACGCGTCGAGGTGCGTCCCGCCCCGCAGCGGGATGTCGATGATCCCGCCGACGATGGAGAGCACCGCCAGCGTCACGATCGGGAGCACCATGAGCATCGGGCTCTCGTGCGGTTCGTGACCATGGAGGCGGGGGGTTCGGGGCGGTTCCCCGTACACCACGGTCGGGAGGTAGTCGGGCTCGTACCCCAGCTCGGCTTCGACGTCCTCGCTCGCGACGACGTCATCATCGTCGGACCCTCCGCTGACCGCGGCCACGGCTGGGGCATCCGACGTGCCCCACCGGGCGTTGCCAAAGAAGGTCAGCAGGATGAGCCGCGTCATGTAGAGGGCGGTCATGACGGCGGCGACGATCCCGACGGCCCAGATGCCGAAGTCGTGGCGCACGTACGCCGCTTCGAGGACGCCATCCTTCGCCCAGAACCCGTCGAAGGGTGGCGCCCCGGCGATGGCGAGCCAGGCCACGACCATCGCACCGGCGGTGTACGGCATGAACCGGCGGAGGGCGCCCATGACGCGCATGTCCTGGTTCTCGCCGTTGCCGTGGATCACGGATCCGGCGCCGAGGAACAGGCAGGCCTTGTAGAAGGCGTGCATCAGCACGAAGAACACCGCGGCGGCGTACGCCCCGGTGCCGAGGGCGAGGAACATGTAGCCGAGCTGGCTGATCGTCGAGTACGCCAGCACACGTTTGATGTCGGGTTGGAGGACCGCCATGGTGCCGGCGACGAGCGCGGTGATCGCGCCGATCCATGCGACGACCGTCATCGCGGAGTGGCTGGCGTCGAAGAAGGGGTGCGCCCGACAGATCAGGAACACCCCCGCGGTGACCATCGTCGCCGCGTGGATGAGCGCGGAGACCGGGGTGGGGCCCTCCATCGCGTCGGGGAGCCACGGGAACAGCGGGATTTGAGCGCTCTTCCCGGTGCACCCCAGGAAGAGGAGGAGCGCGATCGCGGTGGTGATGCCACCCGAGGCGTGCAGCGCGGCGTGGCCGGTGGCGCCGTAGTCCAGGGTGCCGAACTGCGCGATCAGCAGGAACATGGCGATGAGGAACCCGATGTCGCCGACGCGGTTGTAGATGAACGCCTTCTTGCCCCCGAGGGCGGCGGTGCTGCGCTCGTACCAGAAGGCGATGAGGAGATAGGAGCAGAGGCCGACGCCTTCCCACCCGAGGAAGGTGAGGAGGTAGCTGCTGGCGAGCACGAGGATCAGCATCGATGCCGCGAACAGGTTGAAGTACGCGAAGAACCGCCCAGTGTTCGGGTCGTCGCGCATGTAGCCGATGGCATAGAGGTGGATGAGCGTCCCGACGCCGGTGACGAGCAGGCACCAGGTGATGGACAGGGGATCGGCGAGGAACCCGATGTTCACGTGGAGCTGGTCGGCGGGCAGCCAGGTGAAGATGATGCTGACGTGGCTGCGGGCGTCGGGAGGGAGGCTCAGCAGCGCGGCGAGCTGCACGACAGACCAGGCGAACGCGAGGGCCATGAGGCCGGTGGCGACCCAGCCGGCGCGCGGGGAACCGAGCCGACGGCCGAAGGCCATCAGGAATGCCGCACCGATAAGGGGCAACAGCGCGACGATGCCGACGAGGCCGAGGACGTCGCGCGCGTTCACCGGGTCACCGTGCCGTCCATGCGGTCAGCCCTCCAGGCTCCGGAGATCGTCGGCGGTCGCGGCGCGCCGACGACGGAAGATGGCCACGATGATGGCCAGGCCGACCGCAACCTCAGCGGCCGCGACCACCAGGGTGAAGAACACGAGGACCTGCCCGGCAGCGTCGTTGAGGGCCTTGGCGAACGCCACAAATGTGAGGTTGACCGCGTTGAGCATGAGCTCGACGCACATGAACATGACGAGCACGTTGCGGCGCACGAGCAGGCCCACCGCGCCGATCCCGAACAGCGCCGCGGCGAGCACGAGGTAGTAGCTGGACGTGATCGTGAACGCGCCGATCACGGGATGCCCCCGTCTTGGGGGACCGGGTCGGGTCGTTCGCCGCTCCGGCGGGCGAGCACGACACTCCCGACGACGGCGATGACGAGCAGCACCGCGGTGATCTGGAACGGCCACAGGAAGTCGGTGAACAGGACCCGGGCGACCCGTTCGATGTTGCTGCCGAAGTGGCCGCCGGTGAGCCCGACGCCGTGAACCGTCTTCGCGCCGGTCGCCCACCGGTGACCGGCGAGGAAGAGGATCTCGGCGAGCACGATCGCGCCCAGGCCGAGCGCGATCGGCCGCTGGAACCGGAGCGGCTCGGTGCGCTGCTCGGGCCGGTCGACGCCAAGCAACATGATCACGAACAGGAACAGCACGACGATCGCGCCCGCATAGACGATGATCTGGACCGCGGCGACGAGCTGGGCGTCCTGGAGCAGGAAGAGCACGGCCACGCTGACCAGGGTGAGGACGAGAAACAGCGCCGAGTGGACAGGGTTGCGAGCGAGGACGACCCCGAGCGCGGCGCCGAGCGTGAGCGCCCCAAAGATGAAGAAGAGCGCGACGGTCATGGGTGGCTGCTCGGGTCAGGAGGGGTCACGGCAGACGCGTCGGACGCCTGGCCGTGCTCCGGCTCGCGGACGCCGAAGCCGAGCTCGGCAGACCAGGCCACCCGGTCCTCGTACTCGGCGTTGCCCGAGGGGGAGGTGGCGCGCATCCAGGCGCTGGTCTCGTCGTCCTCGCCGCCGAGCCACAGCTCCCAGGGTTGACGGCGGGCGCGCCCGTCGTCGTCGACGAGCAGCTCGGCTTTGGTGTAGATGGCTTCGTCACGGTGCGCGAACGAGAACTCGAAGAGCTTGGTCTCGGTGATGGCCTCGGTCGGGCACGCCTCGACGCAGAGGTCGCAGTGGATGCACCGCAGGTAGTTGATCTCGTACACGAAGCCGTACCGTTCACCCGGTGACACGGGGTCATCGGGCAGGTTGTCGGCGCCGCGCACATAGATGCAGTGGGCCGGGCACACGCCGGCGCAGAGTTCGCAGCCGATGCACTTCTCCATGCCGTCCTCGTACCGGTTGAGGACGTGCCGACCATGGAACCGGCTCGGCTTCGGCCGCTTTTCCTGCGGGTACTTCTCGGTGACACGCGGCCGGAAGACTTGTTGGATGGTGACCCGGAATCCCGAGAGGCGACCCATCAGCGGATCTCCTCGAGCTCACCATGCTTGGGGACGCAGGCCATGAGGAACGCGAACACCAGGATTCCGCCCGCGGCCGCAGCCGGCGTGGTGATCCAGAGGTTCCATCCCTGGTCGCGGGCCACGACGATGACGCCGGTGACCATGGCCCAGAGGAACGCCGCTTCGATGAGGAACTTCCAGCTGAGCTCCATGAGCCGGTCGAAGCGGAGCCGGGGCAGCGAAGCGCGGACCCAGACCGTGGCGTAGAGCACGATCCAGAGCTTCAGCAGGAACCAGAACACGGGGATGATCCAGACGTTGACCCATCCGCCCCGGTCGAGGAACCCGAGCCGGGGACCGGACGGACCGCCGAGGAACAACGTCACCGCGATCGCCGACATGGTGATCACGTTCATGAACTCGGCGAGGTAGAAGATCGCGAAGCGGATGCCGGTGTACTCGGCGTGGTAGCCGCCGGCGAGCTCCTCTTCGGCCTCCGAGAAGTCGAACGGCGGATGGTTGGTCTCAGCGATGGCGGAGATCAAGAAGATGATGAACGCCCCGATGGCCGGCAGCCACAGCCACTGGCTCACGAACGAGTCCCAGCCCATCCAGGACTGATGGATGACGATGCCGCGCAGCGAGAGGGTCCCGGTGTGGACGAGGACACCGACGATCGACAGGCCCATGGCGGCCTCGTAGCTCAGGACCTGCGCCGAGGCGCGCACCGACCCGAGCAACGGGTACTTCGACCCCGACGACCAACCGGCGAGCATGACCCCGTACACGCCGAGGCCGGACATGGCGAGGAGCCAGAGGATCCCGATGGGCGGGTCGGCGAGCTGCAGGAAGGTGGTGTGGCCGGCGATGCGGGCGATACCGCCGAACGGGACGATCGCGAAGGCGAGGAACGCGGCGAGCGCGGAGACGAATGGGGCGATGAGGTACACCGGCTTGTCGGCCGTGATCGGCATCGACTGCTCCTTGAAGAACAGCTTGATGCCGTCGGCGAGGGTCTGCAGGATCCCGAACGGGCCCGCCTGGTCGGGGCCGATCCGGTTCTGCATATCGGCGATGACCTTGCGCATGAACCAGATGTAGAGGAGCACCGAGACGAGCAGGAGCGCGAAGACGATGAACGTCTTCGCGATCACGATGACCACGACCGTGAAGTCGATTCCGTGCTGGAAGAGCGGGTCGCCCCCCGCGAACGGCGTCACGAGATCGTCTCCACACGCAGCTCGGTGACGGGCGACGTGACGTCGATCAGGTCGGGCGCGCCGGGCCCGGTCCGGTTCACCGCGATGAACGCCGAGCCGGGCTCGGTGTGTGGGTCGTCGCGGACGGGCAGGTCGATGGACCCGCCGAGTGACGTGACCCGGACGATGTCGCCCTCCTGGACCCCGAGGCGGTCCCGGTCCCTGACGTTCAGCCCGAGGGCGGTCCCCTCGACGAGCGCCGCGAGGGCCGGCGTGGCCGCGGTGACGTCCTCCGAGCCGTAGAGGGTCCGCCCGGCGACGAGGCGCAGCGCGTACGCGTCGACCGGCACCGTCGCGGGCGGCTCGGGCGTCCCGACCCACTGGTGCAGCGCGACCGGCGTCGGCGAGGGCGGCGGGGGCGCCTCCCCGGCCGGGGTCTCCTCGCCGGCGCCGTCGGTGGCTTCGGTATCGGCTTCGGTTCCCGGTGGCGCTGCGGGTGGCTCGAGCGCTTCGGGTGTCGGCGGGATCGGCTCCCAGGACGGACCGCGAAGCCCGCGGTCGGCGCCGAAGACGAGCTCGTCGCGGTGGTGCTCGAGGGGGAGCACGACACCGTCCCGGGCGCGGCGCAGGAGCGAGGCGTCGACCCCGACGAAGGCGGGTGCGACCCGGGCGATCTCGTCGAGGACCTCGTCGGGGTGCTCAAGGTCGACGTCGACGCCGAAGCGGGCAGCGAGCTCGGCGGCGACGCGCCACGGGTCGAGGGTGCTGCCCTCGGGGGTGACGCGGGGGCGCAGGCGCAGGACGCGTCCTTCGAGGTTCGTGGTGCTGCCGCGCTGCTCCCCCCAGACGGTGGTGGGCAGCACGACGGTGGCGGCTTCGACGCCGGCGTCGGGGAACGCGCCGACGGCGATGATCGTCGCGACGCGGCTGAGCGCGGTGCGGGCCAGGTCGCGGTCGGGGAACTCGGCGAGGGGGTCGCAGCCGACGAGGACGAGGGCCTCGATGCGGCCGTCGGCCGCGCCGCGCAGGATTCCGGCGGCGTCGAGCCCGACCGCGTCGGGGACGCCACCCCACGCCTCGGGGAAATGGTCCCGGGCGGCGTCGAGGGTGACGCGGCCGGGGAGGAACCCGGGGGCGAGCCCGAGGTCGAGGGCACCGTGGACGTTGGGGCGAGGAAGGGCCGACAGGAACCGGACGTCGTCGCCGGCGGCGAGCAGCGACGCCGCCTGCACGACCGCGTCGGGCTGGTCGGCGACGGAGGGGCGGCCGAGGACGACGACGACGGGCCCGTCCCGGTCGGCGATGGCCGACACGAACGGTGCCAGCGCCTTCCCGCGGGGGGCGCGCCCGGCGAGCATGTTGGCGACGGTGCGGGCGGCCTCGCCGGGCTGGCCCGGCGGATGCCGCAGGACGCTGGTCGCGTCCCTGGTCAGGCCATGGTCCCGGGCGCTGATGTCGACGAGCGGGACGCCGCCCTCGACGACGGCGCTCCGGATCCGGAGGGCCAGGACGGGTACCTCTTCTTTGAGGTCACCGGCGAGAAGGACGATGGCTTTCGCCCGGTCGAGATCGGGGATCGTGGCTCGGGGGAGGCCGAGGACCATGTCGGCAGGGAGCCCGTCGCCGAGCTGCGCGTCGACGTGGTCGGTTCGCAGCACCCCCTTGGCGAACCGGGACCACAGGTAGGCGTCTTCGTTCGTGCCGCGGGAGCCGCCGAGGACCGCGATCGTCCCCGGACCGTGGTGGTCGACGACGGCGCGGAGCTCCGCGGCGGCAGCGTCGAGCGCCGCGGGCCATGACGATTCGATGAGCTCGCCGGCCTTGCGGACCATCGGGACCGTGAGACGGCTTTCGCTGTGCACCCACTCCAGGCCGTAGCGCCCCTTGTCGCAGAGCCAGCCCTGGTTCACCGGCTCGGCGTCGACGCCGAGCAGTCGCACCAGCCGGTTCGAGCTCGATTCGAGGGAGCCGCGACAGCTGACGGAGCACGCGCCGCACGACGTCTCGGTCGCTTCGAGGTCCCAGGGCCGGGCCCGGAACCGGTAGTGGCTCGAGGTGAGCGCGCCGACAGGGCAGATCTGCACCGTGTTGCCCGAGAAGTACGAGTGGAAGGGCTCGTCGAGGTAGGTGATGACCTCGGTGGTGTCGCCGCGGCCGCCGAAGTCGATGAGGGGGTCGCCGGCGATCTCGGCCGCGAAGCGGGTGCAGCGGCCGCACTGGATGCAGCGTTCCCGGTCGAGGAGCACCAGGTCGCTGATCGGGATCGGCTTGGGGAAGTGACGCTTCTCCTCGACGAAGCGCGACTCGCCGGGACCGAACGCCAGCGTCTGGTCCTGGAGCGGGCACTCGCCACCGCGGTCGCACACCGGGCAGTCGAGCGGATGGTTGACGAGGAGGAACTCGAGCACACCGTCCTGGACGGTCTTGACCGTGTCGGACACCGTCCGCACGACCATGCCGTCGGCGACGGGGGTGGCGCACGAGATCTGCAGGCCGCGCAGCCCCTCGACCTCGACGAGGCACATGCGGCACATCCCGACGGGCTTGAGCCGCTCGTGCCAGCAGAACCGGGGGATGTAGGTGCCGTGGCGCTGCGCGGCCTTGATGAGGAGCTCGCCGCGTGGCGCGTGGATCTCCTGACCGTCGATCGTGAGCGTGACGACGTCGGGCCCGGGCGCGACGGGGATCGTGTATCGGTGCTGGGAGGGCCACTGCGACATCGGCACCGCGTTGATGGTCATACGGACGCCACCTCGAGGGTGTGGCGCCGTTGCGTGTCGGCGCGCATGCGATCGGTGATCTCGTCGCGGAACCAACGGTCGAGGCTGACGACGGGGCTCATGGTGCTGGGTCCGAGGGCACAGATGGTGGTCTGGGCGAACGGGGCGTTGAGGCCGGGGACGATGTTGTTGCCGAACGAGAGCAGCAGGTCGAGGTCCTCGGGGCGTCCCTGGCCGTGCGCCATGCGGTACAGGACTTTGGCGATCCAGCCCGACCCTTCGCGGCACGGCGTGCACTTCCCGCACGATTCGTGGGCGAAGAACTTCGCGAGGCGCCACGCGACGAGCAGCGGGTCAGTTGTCTCGTCGAAGACCATGATCGCTCCGGAGCCGAGCATCGACTTGAGCTCCCCGGTGACGAAGTCCATGTCGAGCGGCGAGTCGAGGTGCTGGGGCAGCAGCCACGGGGACGACGCCCCGCCGGGGACGAAGAACTTCATAGCGCGCCCGCCGCGCACCCCGCCGGCGAGGCCCTCGATCAGCTCGCGGAACGTCATGCCGAGCTCGACCTCGTAGTTGCCGGGCCGCTCGACCTGGCCGGAGACCGAGAAGATGCGAGTCCCGGTCGAGCGGTTGACGCCCATCGCGTTGTACCAGGCCGCGCCGTTTCGCACGATGTGCGGGACGGTGGAGATCGTCTCGACGTTGTTCACGATCGTCGGCGCGGCGTAGACGCCTTGCGCCGCGGGGAAGGGCGGCTTGATGCGCGGCATGGCGCGCTCACCCTCGAGGCTGGAGAGCAGCCCTGTCTCGTCGCCCGCGATGTAGGACCCCGCGCCGCGGTGCAGGACGAGCTCGAGGTTGAAGCCCGAGCCGAGGATGTTCTCGCCCAGGAACCCGGCGGTGTAGGCGTCGCGGATCGCCTGGCGGAGACGTTCCGCGCCGAGCGCGAACTCGCCGCGCACGTACACGAAGGCCAGGTTCGTTTGGATGGCGTACGCGGCGATGATGATGCCTTCGATGAGCTGGTGCGGGTCCCGCTCGATGAGCATGTGGTCCTTGAACGTGCACGGCTCCCCTTCGTCCGCGTTGATGCAGAGGTAGCGGGGGAACACGTCTTTGGGGAGGAACGACCACTTCTGCCCTGTGCCGAAGCCGGCGCCGCCCTTCCCGCGCAGGACCGAGTCGGTGACCGCTTGGGTGATGGCGTCGCGGTCCATGCCGAAGGCTTGCTTGACGGTCTCGTAGGCGTGGTTGTGGGCCCGGGCGGCGTCGATCGTCCACGAATCGTCGGGCCGCTCGCGGAGGAACTTCGTGACGACCGGCGTCTCGCGCGGTCCGTCCTCGCGGGTGGCGGCCATCACCGGACCTCGCCGGCAGATGTTCCCGAGATGGTGCGCAACGCGAGCTGCCCGTCCTTGTACCGCTCGATGAGGTCCGCGGCACCGTCGAGGTCACCGGGACCGTGGAAGTCGTAGTTCACCTGGAACGCTGGCGCACGATCGCAGTGGGCGATGCACTCGACTTCTTCGACCGAGACGTCGGGGTCGCCGGCGTACTTGGCCCGGAGCTGGGCGTGGAGGTCCATCCCGCCGTTGACCATGCACGACAGGTTCGTGCACACCGACACGACGAGGCGTCCGACCGGCTCGCGTTTGAGCATCGAATAGAACGAGCAGACGCCGAGCACGAGCGCGGGGGTGAGGTCGAGGATCTCGGCGATCTCCTCCATGGCCTCGGGGGTCACCCATCCGTCGCGGTCCTGGGCGAGATGCAGGAGTGGCAGCATCGCCGATTTGGCGTACGGGTAGCGGCCGATGATCTCGCGGGCGGCGCGACGGTCCTTGTCGGTGAAGCCCATCAGCGGTCGGTCTCGCCCATGATCGGATCCAAGCTGGAGATGATGGCGACCGCGTCGGAGACCATCCCTCCGACGGCGATCGTCCCGAGTGACTGCAGGTTGTACAGGGACGGGCCTCGGATGTGCAGCCGAACTGGCTTGCTAGTGCCGTCCGACACGAGGTAGCAGCCGATCTCGCCGCGGGGAGATTCGACGCTGACGTAGGTCTCCCCTGGCGGGACGCGGAACCCCTCGGTGAACAGCTTGAAGTGGTGGATGAGCGCTTCCATCGATTCGTCGATCCGGGCGCGGGGTGGCGGAGTCACCTTGCGGTCCTGGACCCGGAAGTCGCCGAGCGGCATGGCGTCGATGCACTGGCGGACGATCTTGATCGACTCGAGGATCTCGTCGAGGCGGATCCGGAACCGGTCGTAGCAGTCACCGTTGTGGCCGTACACGACGTCGAAGTCGACCTGGTCGTAGGCCAGGTACGGCTGGGCCTTGCGCAGGTCCCAGGGGAAGCCCGTGGCGCGCAGGATCGGTCCGGTGACACCGAGCGCGATCGCGTCCTCGGTGGAGATGGATCCGACGCCCATCAGGCGTTCGAGGAAGATGGGGTTCTCGCTCAGCAGGTCGGAGTACTCGCGGACCCCACGCTCGACGGTCTGGCAGAGTTCCTCGGCGTCGTGCTGCCATCCCTCGGGGAGGTCAGCGGCGACGCCGCCGGGCCGGATGAAGTTGTGGTTCATGCGCAGCCCGGTGATCTTCTCGAGGAAGCGCAGGGTCACTTCCCGTTCGCGCCATCCGTAGACCATCATCGACACCGCGCCGACGTCCATCCCGTTCGTCGCCTGGAAGAGGAGGTGGGACGACATCCGGTTGAGCTCGACGAGGAGCATGCGGATCCATGTCGCGCGCGGCGGGATGTCGAGGTCGAGGAGCCGCTCGACCGCGAGCGAGAAGACGAGCTCGTTCGCGAGCGGGGACAGGTAGTCCATGCGGGTCACGTTCGTCGGGCCCTGGACGTAAGTGAGCTCCTCGCCGGTCTTCTCCATACCGGTGTGCAGGTACCCGATGACCGGCTTGGCCTGGAGGACGGTTTCGCCGTCGAGCTCGAGCATGACCCGCAGCACCCCATGCGTGGAGGGGTGCTGGGGGCCCATGTTGATGACCATCGTCTCGTCGTCCTCGGGCCAGAGACCGGTGACGACTTCGTGGTGGGCCCGGCGGAGCTGTTGGGAGCCTTCGTCGGTCTGGGCCTCGAGGCGCGCTTCCTCCGCTGGGGTCACGTCGATGGGCTCACTCATCGGGGGGCCGGGTCTTCCTTGAACTCGACGGGGATCCTCCCCGGGGCGTCGTCCTTGCGGAGCGGGTGCCCGACCCAGTCGTCGGGCATGAGCAGTCGGGTGAGCTCGGGGTGGCCTTCGAAGACGACGCCGAACATGTCGAACGCCTCGCGCTCCGGGAAGTTCATCGCGGTGTAGACGTCGACGATGCTGGCCAGGGTGGGGTCGTCGCCGGGGAGCTCGCAGATGACGCGGATCCGACGGTTGCGGGGGTGGGAGAGGAAGTTCGCGACGACCTCGAAGCGCTGCGGGTCGACGCCGGGTATCACGG
Source organism: Acidimicrobiia bacterium (assembly GCA_035468285.1). Classification (GTDB taxonomy): domain Bacteria; phylum Actinomycetota; class Acidimicrobiia; order IMCC26256; family PALSA-555; genus PALSA-555. Next base: position 35,088 of record DATISY010000090.1, read on the forward strand.
CCCGTTCCGCGTCGATGAGGTGGTCGACGACGGTGAGGTCGAGACACTGCGTGAAGCGCTGCTCGTCGCGCAGGAAGGCGGCGACGTCGTGCCACGCCGAACGGTCGACGTACACGACGGGTTGACGGTGCGACTCGTGGATGACGCTGCCCGGGAACCGTTCGAGGATGGCCGCGGCGACCTCGTCGGCGGGCGGCGCCGCGGGAGGCTCGCCCGCGGCGGCTTCGTCGGTATCCGTGGCCATCTCGGTCCTCGGGGCTGGGCTCAGGCCGATTTCCGGCGGATCGGGATGGGCTGCACGTGCGACGGCGTGCCGTCGCGCTGCTCGACGTGGACGCCAGCGCCGGTGCCGCTGACGCGCCGGCGCAGGAGGTCACCGGTGCGGATCTGGTGGTGGAGCGTCAAGATCCCGTGGAAGAGGGTCTCCGGTCCCGGCGGGCACCCGGGGACGTACACGTCGACGGGGACGATCTGGTCGACGCCTTGGACGAGCGCGTAGTTGTTGAACATCCCGCCGGTGCTGGCGCACACTCCCATCGAGATGACCCATTTGGGGTCGACCATCTGGTCGTAGACCTGGCGGAGCACCGGGGCCATCTTCTGGCTGACGCGACCGGCGACGATCATGAGGTCGGCTTGGCGGGGACTGGCGCGCCACACCTCCATCCCGTAACGGGCGAGGTCGTAGTGCGCGGCGCCGGTCGCCATCATCTCCATGGCGCAGCACGCGAGACCGAACGTCGCGGGGAACACGGACCGTTGCCGGGCCCATTGCACGAGATCCTCGAGGCGGGCGGTCAAGAAGTTGTGCGGCATCTGCTCGAGGCCCATGCGCTACGCCGCTTCCTCACTGGGTTCGGCCTGCGGGTCGAGGCCGTCCCGTCCGGGGGTGCCGGTGGCGCGCAGCATGCGGTGTGCGACCCGGTCGCTGACCTGTCGCACGGGGCCCCAGTCGACCGCGCCGGTCGAGAGGAGGTACCCGAACGGGACGAGCAGTGCGAGCAGGAACACACCCATCGTGACGAGACCGTAGGTGCCGAGGCCCTTGAGGACGGTCGTGAAGGGGTAGATGAAGATGATCTCGACGTCGAGGACGATGAATGCCATCGCGACGAGGTAGAAGCGCACCGGGAACCGTTCGGATGGCTCGTTCTCGGGAACGATGCCGCACTCGTAGGGGGCTTCCTTCGCCGAGGTCGGTCGCTTGCGGGATCCGAGCAGCGCCGAAGCGAGGAACGACACCGCGACGAACAGCAAGACGAGCACGACCATCGCGAGGATCGGCAGGTACTGCTCCACCCTGGTCCCCTCCCCGGGATCGGTCCGGCGCCACAGGCGTTGGCGCGCAGGCTATCCGACCCCTCTTGAGGGATGGGAAGAGTCCGGGGGGTGATGGGCGCCGCCGGGTGCGGTCGCGGGCTAGGGCTCGGGGGCGATCGCGACGAGCCGCTCGACGAGGCGGTACGCGACCTCGGCGGGCCCGAGCTCGTCGGGTCGGAGCAGGTTGGCCATGATCCGCAGCACCCACTCCATGAGGGATCGCGACATGAACCCGACTCGGGTGAGCTCCCGCATGACCGCGGGGTTGCCGATCGCCCGCACGAACGCCCGCGCCACCTTGAAGTAGAGCCCATAGGTCGCTTCGAGCTGTTCGGGGTAGCGCTGCAGGGCAAGCCCGTCGCCGGTGCGGAGCGCGACGTCGATCGCGGCGGCAGCCATCCGGCCGGTCTCGTAGGCGACCGAGATGCCTTCACCGTTGAAGGGGTTCACGGACCCGCCAGCGTCGCCGACCGTGCACCAGGTCGGGCCGACCCGGGGGAACACGGACAGTCCGGTGGGGAGCTTCCCGCCGGTGGGTGCGCCGCAGGCCGTGTCGGGGGAGATGCCCCAGCGGGCGGGGGCGGTCTCGCAGAACGCCTCCATCAGCTGGCTGGTGTTGACGTCCTTCCACCCCGAGAAGGTGGAGAGGAGCCCGACGCCGACGTTGATGGTCCCGTCCCCGACGGGGAAGATCCAGCCGTAGCCGGGGAGGTGCTGGCCGTGCTTGTCGCGCAGGTCGAGGTGGCTCTCGATCCACGGCTCGTCGTGGAAGGGGCTCTGGAAGTAGCCGCGCACGGCCATCCCGAGTGGGTACGTCCGGTCCCGGCTGGTGCCGAGGGCCCGCCCGAACCGGGAGTTCGCGCCGTCGGCGACGATGACGTACCGGGCGTGGACGGGCTCGGGGGTGCCGCTGCCACCGCGCCGGAGGATCGCGCCCGTGACGAGGCCCCCGTCGGCGATGGGCTCGACGGCCTCGGTGCCGGTCCAGAGGGTGGCGCCGGCCTTGACGGCCCGGTTGGCGACCATGGCGTCGAGGTCCCGGCGGCGCACGACGTAGCCGTACGGCGGGAAGTCCGGATGGTCGGGCCAGGCCAGCTCGAGGGTGATGCCGTGGGCGATCGAGCGGAGCCCTTCGAACCGGAGGTGGGGTTCGAGCTCCTCGGCGAGGCCGAGGTCCTCGAGCTGGCGGACCGCCCGGGGGGTCAGGCCGTCACCGCAGGTCTTGTCGCGGGGGAACTGCTTGCGCTCGACGACGAGGACGCGGTGCCCGGCCTCCGCGAGCCAGCACGCCGCGGCGGCTCCGGATGGGCCACCGCCGACGATCAGCACGTCGAATCGGTCGCGAACGCCCATGTCGACCATCGTGCCATCGGGGGCCGCGGGGTGCCTCAACGAGCCAGCCGGAACGGTGCCCGGACGGGTCGCGTCCCCGCGGCGGCACGGCCGCCGATATGCCGTTTCCACAGTTAGCGTGGTAGGAAAACGCCTACGGGGCAAGGGTCCTGAGCGAGCCTCGGCTCTTCGAGACATCAGCTCCGGAGGGAGGACACCGGCGGCATGCCCAACCTGATGCCCGACTGGCTGCCGTGGATTCGTCCTGCCGGTCGGCTCCTCTGGGGGATCTTCGCTCTCGGGGTCGGCATGAGCTTCTTCTTGGTCCTCTTGCGCCGACCGTTGCTGAAGCGGCCGTTCCCGAACCGCCTGGGCTACCTCGCGTTCCCGGTCATCTTGGGAGCCGGGATCATCGGCGCGAAGGTGTTCACCGGCGCGCAGACCGTCATCGTGTGGGCCACCGCGCTGGCCCTGATCGGGCACGGCCTGCTGATGGTGGCGAGCAGGAAGGGCAGCGACCCGGAGGAGCCCGCCACCTGGGCTGAGTGCTTCGCCGGCGCGGTCGGGACCTTCGCCCTGTTCGTGGTCGGCTACGCGATCGTCCCCAGCGAGTGGCTCAACTACGCCAACTCGTACATCCAGTGGGGAGACAACACCAAGTTCGTCTGGCGCAGCAGTCAGAACATGCTGTTCTTTCCGTGGCACTGGCCGTTCAACCTGGACTACCCCGCGTTGCGCGACATCGTGGTGGCGTTGATCTACGTTGCCTTCCTCGGTCTCAACCTGAAACTGTGGGTCATGTGGCAGCGGCGCCATGAAGTCCGCGAGCGCGCCGAGACCGCCGGTGAGGCCCCCGCCCGCCGGTCCCGGTTCGGGCGGCCCCTGCGAGCGAAGGCGTAGCGGTCATGGCCCGAACCGACGCGAACCCGCCGATGCCCGACTTCGTCACCGACTACCAGCTCCAAGAGGTCGATCCCGCGTACCTGACCCAGTCGGTGAAGCCGAAGCAGTTCCTCCACATCGACCAGGAGGAGTGCATCCTCTGCGAGGGGTGCGTCGACATCTGCCCGTGGAAGTGCATCCACATGGTCTCGGTCGGGGCGATCGCCGAGGCGGTCGGCACGGAGCAGCCCGGCGAGGACCCCAAGGACCACGTGGCGTTCATCGTGGATGAGGACATCTGCACCCGCTGCGCCCTCTGCGTGGACCGCTGCCCGACGGGCGTGATCATCCTCGGCAAGCTCGGCACCCTCCCCCCCGACGGTGACCGGCACACACGCACGGCTCGATACGGCTACGCGTACGGAGTGCGCTTCTAGACGTCCTTCCGCGCTGACGGGGACGAAGAGACACCAAGGAGACAGGTTCGTGGCCAACGGGAACGGGACCAACGGAAACGGGCACGGCCGTCAGCGGGTCGCGGCCGCGGTCGACAAGGTCGACGAGCGGATGCGGGGCTCCCAGGCCTGGAACTCCATCTTCCGGCCCGGGTCCGTGTACCGGCGGGGCTACACCGACAGCCCCCGCAACCGGTCCTACGTGATCATGAACAACGTCCTGTACCACCTTCACCCGGTGAAGGTGAAGCGGCACGCGGTGAAGGTGTCATACACGCTGTGCCTCGGGGGCCTGTCCTTCTTCTTGTTCATCCTGCTGACCGTGACCGGGATCTTCTTGATGTTCTTCTACCGGCCGACGACGGCGTCGGCGTGGAACGACATCAAGACGCTCGAGACCGCGGTCACGTTCGGTTCGCTCGTCCGCAACATGCACCGGTGGGCGGCGCACCTCATGGTGCTGTCCGTCTTCCTCCACATGTGCCGGGTCTTCTACCACGGGGCCTACAAGGCGCCCCGCGAGTTCAACTGGGTCATCGGCGTGATCCTGCTCACGCTCACCCTGCTGCTGTCCTTCACCGGCTACCTGCTCCCGTGGGACCAGCTGGCGCTCTGGGCGGTGACCGTCGGGACGAACATGATGGGCTACACGCCCGTGTTCGGCAGCAGCGTGAAATACGTGCTGCTCGGGTCGAAGGAAATTTCGGGCAGCACCCTGCTTCGATGGTACGTACTGCATGTCTTGCTGTTGCCGTTCGTCATCGTCATCTTCATGGCCGTGCACTTCTGGCGGGTCCGTAAAGACGGCGGAGTCTCGGGTCCCCTGTAGGTCGAGGGAGTAGGAGCGCGAAGTGGCTGACGTCCCCGAACATCTCCTACGCCGCTCCTTGGAGCGCCGGAAGGCCTTGGGTCTGCCCGTCCCCGGTGAGGAAGGCGGCGAGGCCGCCCCCGAGGCCCCGGCGGAGGCGAGCGCCGCGCCGCCCGAGGCCGCTCCGCCCGACGCGGGGGGCGGCGCCGCGGGTGGCGGCGGCGAAGACGTCGAGACCGCGGGGGGCGCCAAGAACCCCGCGAACCTGTTGGAGCGCTCGAAGGCCCGTCGGGCCGCCGCGGGCGGGGGTGCGGCCGCCGGCGCGGCAGCCGGCGCTGGAACCGCGACGGCGGTCGCCGCGCCGCCGGCGCCGACCGCCACGGGCCCGGGGGGTCACACCCAGCGGCTCCTGACGGTCGTGAAGTCCGGGTCGATCCAACAGACCAAGGCCGAGGCGCAGGACAAGGTGCACACCTGGCCGCACCTGCTGGTCATCGAGTTCGCGGCGATCCTCATCGTGCTGGCCGCGCTCACCATCTTCTCGGCGTTGGTGAAGGCTCCCCTACTCGGGCTCTCCGATGTCAACAAGACCCCGAACCCGTCGAAGGCACCGTGGTACTTCCTGGGCCTCCAGGAGCTGCTGACGATGTTCCACCCGATGGTCGCGGGGGTAACGATCCCCGGGATCGGTCTCGGGCTGCTCGCGGTGGCGCCGTTCGTCGACAAGAACCCGTCGCACTTCCCGAAGGACCGCAAGTTCGCGATCGCGATCTTCACCATGTTCATCATGCTGTGGGCGGTGCTCGTCATCATCGGATCGTTCTTCCGGGGAGAGGGCTTCAACTTCGTGTTCCCGTGGAACAACGGGATCTTCTTCGAGCTGTAGGTAGGAGCGGAACGTGGCAGTCATCATCGTCGGCGTGCTCGTCCTGATCGCCTTGGCTGGACTCGTGGTGCTCGGCACCGCGCGGGCCCGGGCGACCACGGGAAGGCTCAGCCGCGAGACGCGCCACCGCGACGCGTCACCGCCTCCCCCCGACGTCCGACCCGAGCCGGCCGAGGGCGACGAGGTCGATGAGGAGGCCCGGGGCCGGGCCGACGACTCACGCCGCGCGATCGAGAGCGGCGGGGCGGTACCCGTCCCGGCCGGTGGCCGAGGCGTCGCCCGCTACGAGCCCGTCGACGAGGACGAGCTCGGCGTCACCCGCCGCCAGTTCTTCAACCGAGGCATCCTCACCGGGCTGCTCCTCGGCGTGAGCGGATTCGGCGCCGCGTCGTTGGCGTTCCTGTGGCCCGCGGCGGGCGGCGGGTTCGGTGGGAAGATCAACATCGGCTCGAAGGCCGATGTCGACGCGGCGATCGCCAAGAAGACGCCGTTCTACAACGCGACCGCGAAGGTGTACATCAACCCGTACCCGAAGGCCGCGCTCCCGGCGGCCAAGAAGGTGTACTCGCCGCTCGTCCTTCCGGGTTTGCAGCTCGGCTACGTGGCGCTCTACCAACGGTGCGTGCATCTGGGCTGCCGGGTGCCGTGGTGCCAGTCGTCGCAGTGGTTCGAGTGCCCGTGCCACGGGTCGAAGTACAACCGCGTCGGAGAGAAGAAGGGTGGTCCGGCCCCGCGAGGCCTGGATCGCTTCCCGTTCGAGATCTCCGGTGGATCGTTCGTGGTCGACACGGGCACCATCGTGCAAGGACCCCCGATCGGTACTAACACCACGGGCCAGGGCCAGGAAGGGGCATTGTGCGTCTGAGTCCCGCCCCGGCCGCGGTGTTCACATCCGGAGGAACGACCAACTCGTGAGCTTCGAGACCGCCATCGTCTTGCTCAACGTCGTCGTCGTCGTGGCGATCGGCGTATTCGTCGTGTTCCGCGTCGTCAGCTTGCGCCGCAACCCCGAGCCGCGCCCGCCGCTGAACCTGGCCCCGGGTCTGGCCGACGACGTCCTCGAGGGCCGCAAGCTCGAGCGGGTCCTGGGCTGGGCCCTGCTGTTCACGTTGGTCCTCGCGGTGTCGGTCCCCGTGTACTTCTTGGTCGAGCCCACCCGCGAGGCGGATGCCAACGCGCAGTTCCTGCGGGAGTCGGTCGCTCGGGGTGCCCGCCTCTTCGCGAACCAGCAGAGCAAGGCATACGACGCGACGTTCTCGCTGCTGTGCGCCAACTGCCACGGCGTCGACGCCGGCGGCGGGCAGGCCCCGTTCGTCCTCCAGCCCGAGGCGGACATCTGCCAGGCGAAGGAGAACCAGAACAACCCCGCGGTGCCCCAGTGCCTCTCCCAGCAGGTGTCGTGGCAGGCGCCGCCACTCAACACGGTGCTGCTGCGCTTCGACCCGGACCAGGTGGCGCAGGTCATCACGTATGGGAGACCGGGGACACCTATGCCCCCGTGGGGGGTCGCGAGCGGGAAAGGGGTCCTCGGACCGCAGGGGATCGACGACCTCGTGAACTACCTGCAGAGCATCCAGCTCTCCCAGAAGAAGGCGCAACAGCAGGCGACCGCCGCGGTCGGCCAGTACAAGACGGACGCGACGACGTTGGTCACGAACACCCAGAACAGCCTGACGTCGGCGCAGAGCGACCTCGCGGCGGCGCAGGCGCGGGGCGCGGCGGCCACCACGATCGCCGGGATGCAGGCCAACGTCGCCCAGCTGCAGGCCGAGCTCGCCTCGGCCAAGGCCAACAACGCTGACGTGCAGGGCCTCAGCGAAGGGGCGGTCCTGTTCCGGCTGAACTGCGCCCGGTGCCACACCAAGAACTGGTCGTTCGCCGACCCGACGAAGCTGAACCAGCCGCCCCCGGCCCGTCAGGGCAGCGGCGCGTTCGGTCCGGCGCTCACCGACGGGACCACCCTGTTGCAGTTCCCCGGCAGCGCAGGCCGGGACCAGCAGCTGGCGTGGGTCGCCGCCGGGGTGCCCGCCAACCAGCAGTTCGGCGTGCGGGGCATCTCGTCGGGACGGATGCCGCACTTCGGCCGCATCCTCACCGCGAACCAGATCTCCGAGATCGTGGACTACGAGCGAAACCTGTAGACGGAGCGATTCAGTGCCATCCTTCCTCGCCCAAGTCGCCCCGCCACCCCCGAGCGGGATCTGGTACCCGACGATCCTCGGCATCCTGGTCGTCGCCGTCGCGATCATGTTGTTCTGCGGGTCGATCTACGTGCTGCTCGCCACCAACCTCGGTGCCCGGCTCGGTTTCCTCTGTGCGTTCACCGCGCTGACGGGCTTCATGGTCCTCCTGACGACGCTGTGGATGTTCACCGCGTCACCGTTGAACACGCTCAAGGGCACCCCGCCCGTGTGGAAGCTCGTGACGGTCACCAAGAAGCTCGATCAGTCGTCGATCCCGCCGGCGGTCCGCTCCGCGCCGGTGAAGGGCCGGAAGGTGCCGACCGCCAGCCAGTCGGATCTCAAGGCGGTCGTCGACGCCGCGCTCGTGACCAAGCAGCCGATCGCCAACATCCCGTCGCCGGCGAACGCGAACCAGTACGCCAAGTTCCAGGCCGTCACGGACTACACGACCACGAACTACTACGAGGTCGGGGGTAGCAACCCGCACCTCCTGGACTGGCAGATCAGCCATCAGCCGCTCTACGCGGTGGTGCAATTCTGTGCCGTACCGCCGAACACGCTGCCGTTCGGGGTGCCGCCCCCGCCCCCGACGTGTGACAAGACCTCACCCGCGAACGGATTCGCGATCCTCAAGCGGGACTTCGGTTCGTTGCGGATCCCACCGTTCGTGACGTTCGTGATCTCGGTGATCCTGTTCGGGCTCGGTCTGCTGTCGCTGCACTGGCGGGAGAAGGACGAGCGGGCCCTGGCGGCCGCCGAGGCCGAGGCCACCAAGCTCGTCCCGACGCCGGCGTCGACCTGACAAGGATGGTGACGATGCGTTCCATTCGATCGTTCGTCTCGGCGGCGCTCGTCGTCGCGGCAGTGGTCGTGGGCGCGGCGGTCCCCGCGGGCGCCCAGCAGCTCGTCGACGCCGGTGGTGACAACGGGCAGGGCGGCCTGGCGTTCGTGCTCATGGCCGTCATGGTGTTCCTGATCGGCTTCTCGTTGTTCTTCATGGACCGGGTCCGGCGACGGCGGGCCGCCGAGCAGGACGAGCGCCGCTAACCCGATCCGGTGATCTCCGCAGCGGCGACCGCGGCGGCATCGACGGTCCGGGCGATCACCGCGTCGTCGTGGGCGGCGCTCGGGAAGAGCGCCTCGAACGGGCTCGGCGCGAGGAACACTCCCTGGGCGAGCATGGCCTGGAAGAACTGGGCGTAGCGCTTCCCGTCCGCGGCGCGGGCTGTCTCGTAGTCGGTGACCGGCACGTCGGAGAAGAACAGGCCGGCCAGCGTCCAGGCTCGCGGTGCCTGCACCGCGAGCCCGGCGGCGCCGATCGCGGCGGTGAGGCCTTCCTGGAGGCGCTGCGCCCGGCGTTCGAGCTCGTCGTAGAGCCCCGCGTCGAGGCGGGCCAGGACCGCGAGCCCCGCCGCGGTGGCGAGCGGGTTCCCTGAGAGGGTGCCGGCCTGGTAGACGGGCCCGGCGGGGGCGAGCTCGTCGAGGAGGGGGCCGGGTCCGCCGAGGGCGGCGAGCGGCAGGCCGCCTCCGAGGACCTTCCCGAAGATGGTCAGGTCGGGGGTGATCCCGGTGCGGCCCTGCGCGCCGGCGGGCCCGACGCGAAAACCCGTGATCACCTCGTCGAACACCAGCAGCGCGCCGCTCGTGTCGCATCGGCGGCGGAGCCCGGCGAGGAACCCCGGCGCGGGGGACACGAGCCCCATGTTGGCGGCGACGGGCTCGACGAGGAGCGCGGCGATGTCGTCCCCGTGGGCGGCGAACAGCGCGTCGAGCGCGTCGTCGTCGTTGTAGGGGGCGACGAGCGTGTCGGCGACGGTCCCGTCGGTGACCCCGGCCGAGCCGGGGATTCCGAGGGTGGCGACACCACTGCCGGCGGCGACGAGCAGCGCGTCGACATGGCCGTGGTAGCCGCCGGCGAACTTGACGATCTTGGCCCGGCCGGTCGCGCCCCGGGCCAGGCGCACCGCGGTCATGGCGGCCTCGGTGCCGGAGGAGACGAGCCGGAGCTTCTCGACCGACGGGACGCGGGCGGCGACGGCTTCGGCGAGCTCGACCTCGGCGGCGGTGGGAGCACCGAAGGACGTCCCGTCCGCCGCGGCGCGCTGCACCGCTTCGACGACGGCGGGGTGCGCGTGGCCGAGGATCGACGCGCCCCACGACTGGACGTAGTCGATGTAACGGGTGCCGTCGGTCGCGATCAGGTAGGCGCCATCACCTCGGGCGACGAAGAACGGGTCGTGTCCGACACTGGCGAACGACCGGACCGGGGAGTTGACGCCACCGGGGATGCGGGCGAGTGCCCGCGCCCAGAGGTCGTCGCTCATTGGAGCCGTTCAGCGACTCGGCGGGCAGCGTACGTGAGGATGAAGTCCGCGCCGGCTCGTTTGATCGCGGTGAGATGCTCGAGCATGACCGCGTCGCCGTCGAGCCAGCCGTTCGCGGCCGCGGCTTCGACCATGGCGTACTCCCCGCTGACGTGGTACGCCCCGAGGGGCACCGGTGCGGCGGCGCGCACCTGGCCGACGACGTCGAGGTAGGCGAGGGCGGGCTTCACCATGACGAGATCGGCGCCTTCCGCGAGGTCGAGCGCAACCTCGGTGACAGCTTCGCGGGCGTTGGCGGGGTCCATCTGGTAGCCGCGGCGGTCCCCGAAGCTGGGGGCGCACTCGGCGGCGTCCCGGAAGGGGCCGTAGAGCGCGGACGCGTACTTGACGGCGTAGGCGAGGATCGCGGTGTCGGCGTGTCCCGCCGTGTCGAGCGCGCCGCGGATGGCCGCGACCTGACCGTCCATCATCCCGGAGGGCGCCACGACGTCCGCTCCCGCCGCGGCCTGGGCCACTGCGATCGACCCGTAGCGGTCCAGGGTGGCATCGTTGTCGACCGTCCCGTCGGGCCGGACGATCCCGCAGTGCCCGTGGTCGGTGTACTCGTCGAGGCAGGTGTCGGCGATGAGGACGAGGCCGTCGCCGACCTCGTCGCGCAGCGCTCGGAGCGCCCCCGCGACGACGCCGTCGGGGTCGTCGGCCGCCGAGCCCTGGGCGTCTTTCGTGGCGGGGACCCCGAAGAGCACGACGGCGGGGATGCCGAGCTCGGCGAGGGCCCGGACCTCCTTGCGGAGGCTCTCCACGGTGTGCTGGACGACACCGGGCATGGACGGGACGGGCTCGGGATCGGTGAGCCCCTCCTTCACGAAGAGGGGCGCGATCAGGTCGTCGATCCCGACCCGGGTCTCGGCGACGAGGCGCCGCCAGGCGTCGGTGCGGCGCAACCGTCGGGGCCGCTGTTCCGGGAAAGGCACCCCGCGATGGTACGGCGACGGCGAGCCCGGCTCTCTGGTCGCGTACCGGGCGTCAGGGCAGCGTCTCGAGGAGGGTGGCGACGACGCCGTCGATGGTGTGGGTGGCGGCCTCGGCGTCGACGCGCAGGCCGAGCTCACGGGCGGTGGCGGAGGTGACGGGGCCGATGGACACGACGTGGGGTTGGGGGTCGAGCGGCCCGACGAGCTCGACGAAGTTCCGGACGGTGGACGACGACGTGAACGTGATCGCGTCGACGGTCCCGCGGCGGACCTCGTCGAGGGCCGCGGGGTCGGGCTCGGCAGCCCGGGTCCGGTACAGGGGGAGGACGTCGACGTGGTAGCCGAGCCGGCGTAGCCCGTCGGGTAGGACATCGCGGGCCTGCTCGGCGCGGGCGAGCAGGACCCGCCCGCCGGTGCCATCGGGGGGCGGGAACGCGTCGAGGAGCGCCTCGGCGACGAACCGGTCGGGGATGAGGTCGGCGCGCACGCCGTACTCGGCGAGGGCAGCGGCGGTGCCGGGCCCGATGGCCGCGACCCGGACCGCGGCGAGCACGCGGGCGTCCCCACCCTGGGGGGTGATACCGCGGTCGAAGAGGGCACGGACCCCGTTCGCGGAGGTGAGCACGAGCCAGGCGACGTCGTCGAGCGGCGGGAGCGCGACCGGGAGCGGATCGACGCGGATGGCGGGCAGCTCGACGACCCGGGCGCCGAGCTCGCCGAGCCGGCCGCGCAGCTCGCTCGCCTGCTCCCGGGCTCGGGTCACGACGACGGTGCGCCCGAAGAGCGGCCGCTGCTCGAACCAGCCGAGGTCGAGGGCGGCGACGGCACCGATCACGACCGCGGCGGGCGCCGCGACCGCGAGGTCGGTCACCGTCGCGAGGGTCGCCCGCGTGGTCCGCTGGTCGGGACGGGTCCCGGCGTGGACCGCGGCGACGGGCGTGTCCGCGGGAAGGCCTGCGGCGAGGAGCTGCGCCGCGATGCTGGGAAGCGTCGCCGCGGCCATGAGGATCACAAGCGTCCCTCCGGCCCCCGCGAGGCGGCCCCAGTCGACGTCGGTGTGGCCCTTCGTCGGGTCTTCGTGGCCGGTGACGATCGTGACGTGCGTGGACAGGCCGCGGTGGGTGACGGGGATGCCCGCGTACGCGGGCGCAGCGATGGCGCTCGTCACACCGGGGACGATCTCGAAGGGGATCCCGGCGGCGGCGAGCGCCTCGGCTTCTTCCCCACCGCGGCCGAACACGAACGGGTCGCCCCCTTTGAGGCGGACCACCGCGTCGCCGGCCCGCCCGTACTGGACGAGGAGGGCGTTGATCTGGTCCTGGGTGGCGTCGACCGACCCAGGGGCCTTCCCGACCGAGATGCGACGCGCCGTGGCGGGGGCAAGGTCGAGGAGCGCGTCGGTGCCGAGCCGGTCGTAGATGACGACCTCGGCGGCGGCGAGGAGCTCCGCGCCGCGTCGGGTGAGCAGCCCGGGGTCGCCGGGGCCGGCGCCGACCAACGCGACGCTCACGCGAGGTCCTCGAGCACCAGGCGGCCGCCGTGCTGGCCGATGAGGTCACGGGCCGCGACGCGTCCGGTGGCGTCGGGGTCGTCGCCGCGGGTCGTGGCGCGCAGCACGATACGGCCGTCGAGCGACGCGACGAGCGCGTCGATGGTCACACCGGACCCCTCGACCGCGGCGAGGGCACCGACCGGGACGTCACAGCCGCCGCCGAGCTCGTCGAGGAACGCCCGCTCCGCGTCGACGGCGCGACGGACCTCCGGGTCGTCGATGGCCCGGACCGATTCGAGGTGGGCGTCGTCGTCGGCTCGACACTCGACCGCGAGTGCCCCCTGCGCGACTTGGGGCAGAAGGGTCGACGGGTCGACGCGGTGCACCCGGTCGTCGACGAGGTCGAGCCGGTCCAACGCGGCCGCGGCGATGACGACCGCGTCGAAGCGGTCGAGGCGCCCGAGACGGGTCGGGACGTTGCCCCGCAGCTCCCCGAACGTGAGGTCGGGGCGGTGGTGGGCGAGCTGGGCCCGGCGGCGCACCGACCCGGTGCCGACGCGCCCGCCGGTCGGGAGCGACTCGAGGGTGGCGCCCACGAGCGCGTCGCGGGGGTCGGCCCGTTCCGGGACGGCGGCGAGGACGAGACCGGGCGGGGTGCGGGGCGGCAGGTCCTTGGCCGAGTGGACCGCGAGGTCGGCTCGGCCGTCGCGCACGGCGTCTTGCACTTCCGTGACGAACACGCCCTGTCCTCCGATGTGGTGGATGGGGCTGTCGCGGTCTCGGTCCCCGGCGGTGGTGATGACGACGAGCTCGGCGTCGACGCTGAGCAGGGCGATGACTCGCTCGGCTTGCCACCGGGCGAGCGCGCTGCCGCGCGTCGCGACGCGCAGCGGGGGTGTCACTCGGGTTCGTCGAGCGCGAACAGGTCGGCGAGGGCATCGGTGAGCAGCTCGCCTTGGGCGGTGCCGGCCGCGTCTTTGACCCGGATGGTCGGCTCGTGGAGCAGCTTGTTGATGACCCCGCGCGTCACCTGCTCGACGATCTCGCGCGAGGCGGCGTCGAGGCGTCCGGCGCGCCGGTCGATCTCGCTGGTGCGCAGCTCCTCCACCCGGGCTCGAAGGGCGGCGATGATCGGCGCGACCTGGCGCGCCGAGCGGTCGAGACGGAACCGGTCGAGCTCCTCGGTGATGATCTCCCGGACGGTGCCGACCTCGGCCCGGCGCTGCTGGAGCGACTGCTCCCCGAGGGCCCGGAGGGCTTCGATATCGAGGAGGGTGATCCCGAACACCTGGCCGACACCGGGGTCGACGTCGCGGGGGACCGCGACGTCCACGACGAGCAGCGCCCGCCCGTCACGGCGTTCCATCACGGTCTCCATGTCGCCTCGCTCGATCAGGACGCCGGGGGCGCCGGTCGAGGAGAGGAGCACGTCAGCGGTGACCAGCGCGTCGGGGATCTCGTCGAGGGAGATGGCATAGCCGTCGACGCGACGGGCCAGCTCGCGGGCCCGGGTGCGGCTGCGGTTGGCGACGACAATCTCGCCGACGCCGGCACCGGCGAGCGCCACGGCCATGCCCTCGCCGACGTCACCGGCGCCGAGGACCAGGACCCGCCGGCCGGCGAGAGACCCGAGCCGCTCGCCCGCGAGGGCCACCGCGGCCGAGGAGACCGACACCGCGTGGCGGGCGATGCCGGTCTCGTGGCGGGCGCGTTTCCCGACGTGGACGGCGTGACGGAAGGCACGGGACAGCAGCTGACCGGCGGTTCCCTCGCGCTCGGCGGTCTGCCAGGCCTCGCGTACCTGGCCGAGGATCTCGCCTTCGCCGATGATCATCGAGTCGAGCCCGGCGGCCACGCCGAACAGGTGCGCGACCGCGGCGTCGTCGTGGTACGTGTAGAGGCTCTCGGCGAGGACGTCAGGATCGACCCCGGCGAGCTCGGCGAGGTGGTGGCGGACGTCGTCGACACCGGGGTGGAACCGGGTGGAGCGGGTGTACACCTCGGTGCGGTTGCAGGTGGACAGCAAGATGACCTCGGCGAGGTGTTCCCGGCCGACCAGCGCGTGCAGCGCCTTCGGGAGGGAGCCCGGCTGGACCGTCATCCGCTCGAGGAGATCGACGGCCGCGGTGCGGTGGTTCAGTCCAACGACGACGAGAGACACGCCCGGAGGAGCTCCTTCGCTTGGGCCACGCGCCCGGTGCGGATCAGGTCGAGCATGCCGGAATCGAGCGCTCCCCGCCAATCTAGGGTCTCGCTCGACGTTCCGGCCGACCGGATCCGTTCGCGCTCGTCGGAGAGCAGGTCGAGGAGCACGCCCCACTCGGGGCCCATCTCGGTGGCCACGTGGTCTTTGAGGTAGGTGGCCAGCGCGGGGCTGCGGCCGCCGGTCCCGATCGTCACGACGAGGTCGCCCTGGCGGACGACTGACATGAGGGTGAAGGAGCACCGGTCGGGGTCGTCGGCGCTGTTGACGAAGATCCGACGTGCTTGCCCCGCGTCGTAGACGGCTTGGTTCACCGCCGGGTCGGGGGTGGCGGTGGTGGCGAGCCAGGCGCCGTCGAGGTCCTCGGCGACGAAGGGTCGCCGGTCCACGGTGACGGACCCGGCGGCGTGCCAGGCCTGCACCTCGGGACTGACGTCGGGGGCGACGACGTGCACCGCGGCGCCGGCCTCGAGGAGCGCGCCGATCTTGCGGGTCGCGACGCGGCCCGCGCCGACGACGACGCAGCGCCGGTCGGCGACGAGGAGGTTCACGGGGTAACCGAGGAGGCCGGGCCGTCCCATCGGTCCCATGGTCACACGTGGGCCCGGTCGAGGGCCCGTCGCCGGTGCTGTTGGTAGAAGGAGAGGATCTGCAGCTCGATGGCGAGGTCGACCTTGCGGAGCGACACCTCGTCGGGCACGACGACGACGGTCGGGGCGAAGTTGAGGATGGAGCCGACACCGGCGGCGACGAGCCGGTCGGCGACGTCTTGGGCGGCGGCGGCGGGGGTGGCGATCACCCCGATCGCGACCCGCCGGTCGCCCACGATCTGGTCGAGGTCCTCGACGGGTTCGATGGTCAGGTCCCCGATGCGCTCCCCCACCTTCGCCGGGTCGGCGTCGACGAGGGCCACGATCTGGAACCCTCGCTCGCCGAAGCCCCGGTAGTCGGCCAGGGCGTGGCCGAGGTTGCCGAGCCCGACGATCGCGACCGGCCAGTCGCGGGTGAGGCCCAGCTCGCGGGAGACCTCGCGGACCAGGTGATCGACGTCGTAGCCGACCCCCCGCGTGCCGTAGGAGCCGAGGTACGACAGGTCCTTGCGGACCTTCGCCGCGTTGACGCCGGCCAGCTCGGCGAGCTGCTCGGACGAGACGGTCCCGACGGTGCGGTCCGCCATCTCGATCAGGGCCCGGTAATAGAGAGGAAGCCGGACCACGGTCGCCTCGGGGATCGGGCGAGCCTGCGTGATGTCGGGCTCCTCTCCCCTCGCCGCGTGGCCTCCCGTAACCCTATCCCGGCCTTGTGCACGCGGTCACAAGCGACCGGCGACCGGGGAGTCGGGGGCCGACACCGTTACGCTCCGCCCCGATGGTCCCGGGCCTTGCCTTCCTGGCTACGGCGGTGGCCATCCTGTTCGCCGAAGCGACCCTGGTGCGGGCGACCCAGACCCACCGGCGGGAACTCTGGGACTGGACCGTCGCGCTGGCCATGTTCGCGGTCGCGGGGGCGGCGCTCGCGCTGGGGAGCTCGAACGGATGGGACCGCGGCACCTACCGGGTGTTCTTCTTGCTGGGGGCGGTCCTCGACGTCCCCTGGCTGGCGCTGGGCACCATCGACTTGCTCTTGGGTCCGGCGGTGGGCCGGCGGGTCCAGTGGTTCGTGGTCTTCTTCTCCGGGCTCGCCGCCGGGGTCGTGCTGAGCGCCCCGATGGGGGCGGTGCAGGGCACGACCATCCCGGTCGCCAGCCATGTCTTCGGGACGTTCCCGCGGGCGCTCGCCGGGATCGGCAGCGGGATCGGCGCGACGGTGATCTTCGTGGGGGCGGTGGTGTCCGCCGTCCGGTACGCGAGGAACCGTGCGGCCCCGGGGTCGGCGCGTCGTGCGGCGGCGAACGCCCTGATCGCGGTCGGGACGATCGTGCTGTCCAGCGGCGGGCTGCTGCAGGGCTTCGTCGGGCATGACGAGGCGTTCGCGGTGACGCTCGCCGTCGGGATCAGCGTCGTCTTCGCCGGCTTCCGGGTGGCGAGCGGCTCGGCGCCGCGCCCGGCGCCGATCGGCTGAGACCTCAGGGGGGACGCTGGTCCAGCAGGGCGCGGCGCAGCAGCTTGCCCGCGGGGTTCCGGGGCAGCTCGGGCACCGATTCGTACCGGGTGGGGCACTTGTATCGGGGCAGCGAGCGGGCGCAGTGCGCTGCGAGGTCGGTCGGGTCGGGGGGCGGGGCGCCCGGCGTGGGGACGACGAACGCGACGACCGCTTCGCCGGTGCGGGGACTGGGGGCACCGACGACCCCGACCTCGTGGACACCGGGGTGGGTTCGCAGGACGTCTTCGACCTCGACGGGGTACACGTTGAAGCCGGACACGATGATGAGGTCCTTGAGTCGGTCGACCAGCCGCAGGTCGCCGTCGTCCTCGACGACGGCGACGTCTCCGGTGCGGAGCCAGCCGTCCGGGGTGAGGGCCTGGGCCGTCGCCCGGTCGTCGTGCCAGTAGCCGGGGAAGACGTTCGGGCCCTGGACCCAGAGCTCGCCGGGATCGCCGGCGAGGACGTCGGCCCCGGCCGTGTCGACGAGGCGCACGGCCACGCCCGGCACCGGCGGCCCGATCGACCCGGGGCGGGGCGGGTGGTCGCAGAGCGCCGTGCTCGTGACGATCGGGGACGCCTCGGTGAGCCCGTATCCCTGGTGGAGCACGAGGCCGAACCGGTCCTGGAACGCCGCGGCGACGGTGCCGGGGAGCGGCGCGGCGCCCGAGACGGCGAGTCGCACGGACGCGAACGCGTCGAGGGGGACCTCGTCGGGTGCGAGCTCGGCCCAGTCGTGGAACATCGCCGGGACCCCGGCGAGGATGGTGACACCGCGGTCGTGCGCGACGCGGGCGGTGGCCGCGGCGTCGAAGCGCTCGACGAGGACGGTGGCCGCGCCCGCCGCGAGGCCGACGCCGAGGATGACGTTGAGCCCGAAGATGTGGAAGCACGGCAGCAGGGCCATGCCGACGTCGTGGGGCTCGAGGCGCAGACCAGGGTGGTCTTGGACCTGGGCGACATTCGCGGCGAGGTTGGCGTGGGTGAGGCGCGCCGCGCGGGGCGAACCGACGGTGCCCGACGTGAAGAGCAAGACCGCGAGATCGTCCGGATCGCGCTCGACGCGGGCAGCGGGCGCAGCGGGAAGGGTGGTGAGATCGATCGGCGAGACGGGGTGGCCGGCCGCTTCGACGAGGGAGACTGCCGACCCGGCCGCGAGCGCGAGCACCGGGTCGATGGCGTTCAGCTCCCGGTCGAGCCCGGCGGGAGGCGCGGCCGGGTTGAGCGGGACGCACACCGCGCCCACCTGGAGCGCCGCGAGGTACGCGGCGACGAACGCCGTGGTGTTGAGGCTCACGACCGCGACCCGGTCGCCGGGGCTCACGCCCGCTTCGACGAGGAGCGTGCCGAGCCGGGCCGCCTGGTCGGCGAGATCGCCGTACGTCGTCGGGGTGCCGTCCGGGAGGAGCAGCGCGGTCGCGTCGGGGGTGGTCGCGGCGCTGGCCAGGAGGACGTCGGCCAGGTTCATGGGCCGGATCGTACGTGCGGCCCCGGGACGGACCCGGGGAGCCCGGGCCTCGGTGTGGGGGTCGGCCGGCTCGACGGGCGGTCGTCGCTCGCGGGGCGGGTCAAGCGGGGAGTGGTTCCGGCAGCGGGCGTGGGTCTTGGGGCGGGCTGGGAGGCCAGTGAACGCCACTTTGTCGTGGCGTCACGCTACCCACGCCCGCATACCGGGAACCGATCCCTGCATCGTCTCGCTGCGTGGTCCCCTTGAGCGGGATTCCCACGGACCGTGATATTTCGGTCAGGGGCTGAGCCGGAGGACGAACTGGGCCACCGCGGCGGCGAAGATCATGATGAGGAGCGCAGCGATGGCGATGGTGGTGCCAGGCCTCACGGTTCGACCGTAGCGCCGGGGGGTGCGAGAACGACCACCGTGCCCGGCTGGAGCCCGTACTCGGCCGCGGCGGACCGCCGGTCGAGCGCGAGCGACACCAGGCCGTACGAATCGATCAGGAGGACCAGCTCGGAGGGGCGGGCATCGGCGTAGGTGTCGACCCAGCGGGCCGCTTTGGCCCACTCGCCGCTGGAGACCTCGATGGTGGCGCCGGGCTCCGCGCCGGCGGCGCGCAGCTCGTCGGGTCCGACGTTGAGCTGGACGTTGCCGAAGTGGTCGACCCACCAGACGTGGGCCTCGAGGGCCCCCCCGTCGAGGGGGGTGGGGAGGGGCACGAGCCCGGGCACGAGGCTGGCCGGATCGACCGGCGCGCCGAGGTCATCGATCGGGTTGCCGAGGGCGAGGTGCGCCGCGGCGGGGGCGAGGACGTCACGACCGGCGAACGTCGGGCCCGGCGCGGGGAGCTGACGGTCAGCGTTGGTGAGCGAGACGACGTGTCGCGCGCCGCCGAGGAGCGCGACGGCCGGCGCGAGGAGACCGTTGTCGGGTCCGAGGAACGTGGCGTGGTCGCAGTCCACGGCGAGGAGCCGGCGGTCGGTGCCGACGCCGGGATCGACGACGGCGAGGACCACGCATCCGTCGGGGAGGTACTGGGCGGCGCGGACCAGGGTCAGCCCGCCGGAGCGGACGTCGTGGGCCGGGACGTCGTGGGTGATGTCGATGATGGCGACACCGGGCGCGAGGCCGTGCAGCACGCCTTTGCAGACGCCGACGAACTCGTCGACGAGCCCGTAGTCGGAGAGGAACGCGACCGGTTTGATCAGCGCGGCAGGGTGTCGTTACCCGGCTTGGGTGTATCGGGACGAGAGGTAGGTGTTCACGTCGACGTCTCGCACCCGAAAGGACCGGCCGACACGCACGGCCGGGAGGTCCCCCCCCTTGATCAGTCGATACACCGTCATCGACGAGACACGCATCAGGTCGGCCACCTCTTGGACCGTCAAGAAGCGCGCCTCCGCAAAGGACTGCGCCACGTCGCTCACCCCTCTCCCCCGCTCTGAGGTGGCAGCGTAGGGCCCCGGGGTCTCTGTTGCCAAGTGTGGCCGCTGGCCCCTGACGTCACCGGCGGGGCTCATTGGGTGGGACGAGGCCCGGTGACACCGGCAAGGATCAGGTCCCGGACCGGGTGATACGCGGCGGGTGGCCGGTGGCCACTGACCGTCACGACCTCGACGGGGAGGCCCCGGTGCGCGGCGAGGGCAGGGGCGGGGGCGTCGAGGTCGGCGAACGCGACGGTCTCGACGCCGGCGCCGATCGCGGCGACCGCGAAGACCCCGTCGGCGACGACGAGGTCGGGGCGTCCCACGGCGAAGAGCCATTCGTCGCCGGCGGCAAGATGGGTCTCGGCCCAGAGCTGGCCGTCACCGACCGCGACGGCGACGTCGTCGTGCCACCACAGCGACCGGCCGGACGTATACGGGCCGCTGTGGTCGAGCTCGAGGACCGTCGCGCCCGCGGCGCGACTCGCCCGGGCGAGCGCGCCGTACAGGGGAAGCAGCGAGGCGGGCTGCGCGGTGGCGAACGCGATGCGGCGGCCCGTGTCGGCGACCGCGCCGAGCCGGGTGCCGGCACGGGTCGCGGCGGCGAGCACCCGGTCCGGGTCGATCGCGGCGCGCGACCCGTTGAAGGGGCCGGCGGCGGCGGCGATCGCGTCGCGGACCTCTTCGGCGGTGACGGCGTCGCCCGCGAGATGGAGGGCCGACGCGTCGCCGGCCAGGCGGCGGGCCGCGGCGAACACCTCGCCACGTCCGAGCCGGGGATGGGGCCCGCAGACGCCCGCGTCGCGGAGCCGGCGAGCGGCGCTGAGCGCACGAACTCGGCGCACCGGGCGCCGGGCGGTCGGGACCGGGTCCGGCAGGTGGCGGGGCAGCCCGCTCCGAGGTCGGCGGGTCATGGGGTCTGGCTGGCTTCGCCGAGCTCTCGGGACCGGGCCGCGGCGGCCGCGACCGCGTCGAGGAACGCGGCTCGCACCCCGCGGGCCTCGAGGACCCGCAGGGCCGCAGCGGTCGTCCCGCCCGGCGACGTGACGGCCTCGCGGAGCGCCGCGGGCGAGTCGGGGCCGGCCAGGAGGTGCGCGGCGCCGAGGAACGTCTGGCGGACGAGGTCGTCGGCGACGTCGCGGGTCAGACCGGCGAGCACGCCGGCCTCGACGAGTGCCTCGGCGACGAGGAAGAGGTACGCCGGCCCGGAACCGGAGAGGGCGGTCACCGCGTCGAGGTGCTCCTCGGGCAAGCGGACGACGGTCCCGACCGCGCCGAGGATCCCCTCGGCGGTCTCGAGGTGACCGGGGGTGGCGTGTCGGCCGGGTGCGATCGCGGCCGCGCCGTGCCCGACGAGCGCCGGGGTGTTGGGCATGGCTCGCACGACGGGCCGGTCAGGGGCGTGCCGTTCGAGGACAGCCAGGGGGATCCCGGCGGCGAGGGACACGACGAGTGCCTCCGCGTTGAGCACGTCCGCGCTGGCGGTCAGCGCCGCGGGCACGTCGGCCGGTTTCACCGCGACGACGACCACGTCTGCGTCGGCGACGGCCCATGCCGGGGTGGGGACGACCCGGGCCCCGGGGAACCGTTCCTCGAGGTAGCGGCGCCGTTCCGGGTCGACCTCGGCGATCGCGACGGATCCGAGGTCCCAGCCGGCGTCACGCAGGCCGCTGACGAGCGCTTCGCCCATCCGGCCACCCCCGAGGACAGCCAGTTGCACCATGCCTGCAAGTTAGAAGATCGGCCGCGGATTCGGTGTCAACGAAGACCGGATTGGGGGTTGTGCCCGCGGCGTGCGGGCGCGACAGTCACCCCGGACCTGGCACCGCCGGTGCCGGGACGGCGGGCCCGAGGTGCAGAAGGCGGCCCCCGCTCGGGGAAGTGCGGGGATTGACCGGACCGTTCCTCGGGCTCGTCCGCGCCCGGGCTCAGCGCCTGAACGCGAGGCGCACCGCGGGTTGGAACCAGGCCTCGACGATCTCGTACAGGACGCCGATGATGCGGTCGAGCTCGACGGTGTCGAGGTGCTCGAGCGCGACGCGGCCGGTGAGGTACAGGTCGCCGTCGGGCCCGATCGAGAACCCGACCCCGTACAGGCCGTGGTTGCGCTGGAGCAGGAACCGGTACAGGTCGAGCTGGTTCCGCGGCGGGTCGGGGAGGAAGTACACCTCGTAGCGCAGGGTGCGTTGGTGCAGGTCGAAGTAGATGGTGGTCGCGTCGCGGCCGTCGCAGCCGAAGCGGACATACCAGCGGGGGATCTCCGGGTCGTACTCGACGGTCTGGATGTACGGCTGCGCCGCGACCTCGACCTCGAGGTGGTGAGCGATGAGGTCGTGCGCGGCCCGCTCCCGGGCTTCGAGCTCGGCGACCTCGGTCACGTGCACTGCACGAGGGCGCGCGCGGCCAGGTCTGAGTAGAGGCGGCGCAGCCGCGCCGCGGCGATGCTCCACGTGTACCGGCCGGCGCGTACCGCGGCCTCCGCGCCCATGGTGGCCGCATCGTCGGGACGGGCCAGGAGCCGTTCGACCGGTGCGGCGTAGTCGCACGGGGCGCGGCCGTCGATGAGGAAGCCGGTGCGGGCCTGGTCGACGAGGGTGGTGAGCCCACCGACGTTCGCGGCGACGACCGGGGTACCGCACGCCGCCGCTTCGAGGGCGACGAGGCCGAACGACTCGCTGCGCGAGGGAACGAGGCAGACGTCGGCGGCGCGGTACCAGTCGGCGAGGGCGGCGTGGGGGACGGGGGGGACCCACCGGACGCGTCCGTCGATCCCGAGGTCCCGGGCGCGGTCGTGGAGTCGAGCGACTTCGCTGGGCCCGTCGTCGCCGCTCGGGCCCCCGACCACGACGAGCTCGGCGCGGGAGTCGGTGAGCTCGGCGAGGCACCCGAGCGCGACGTCGACGCCTTTGAGGGCCTGGATCCGACCGACGTAGAGGAGCACGGGCCGGTCGGTCGGGAGGTGCAGCCGGCGTCGGGCGGCGCTGCGGTCACCGGGTGAGAACAGGGCGTGGTCGACTCCGGGGGCGATGACTTCGATGCGGTCCGGATCGGCGTCATGCGTCGCGCAGAGCTGCGCCTGCTCGTCGGTCGTGGAGACGACGACCAGATCGGCGCAGCGCACGATCTCGGCCTCGACCCGGCCGCGGGGCTCGGGATCGTCGACGACGCCCGCTTCGGCCTTGACGTGGGCCAGCGTGTGGAACGTCGCGACCATGGGGACGTCGAGGTCATGCTTGAGTCGGTGCGCGACGGCGCCCGAGACCCAGTAGTTGGCGTGGAGTGCGTCGTAGCACCCTCGGCCGCACCCGAGGTGTGCCCGGGCCGCGTCGACCAGCTCGTCGAAGAGCCCGGGGAGAGCCCGCTTCGGGACCGGGGCGCGCGGCCCTGCGTCGAGGTGCACCACCCGCAGTCCCGGCTCGAGCTCGACGATGGGCGGCTGGTCGGGGTGCTCGGCGCGGGTCAGCACGTCGCAGGCGACCCCTGCCCGGGCCAGAGCCTCCCCGACCGAGCGGACGTAGACGTTCATCCCGCCACCGTCCCCCGACCCGGGTTGAGCCAGGGGCGACGTGTGGAGGCTCAGCATCGCGACCCGAGAGGTACTCATCCGGGGGTTGATCCTACCGACGGGGGTCCGCGGGCCCGATCACGCCGTGTCCGACGCAGGCCGGTCGCGTCCCTCACGTTGGAAGGACCGGTAGACCTCGATCATGGCCTGCTTCTGCGAGTCGGTGAGCGACGAGTCACGCAGGATCTCGTCCTCGAGACGCGGCTCGGAGCCATCGCGCGGATCGAGGATGCCGGCCTGGACGTAGAGGGTCTCGGCCGAGACGTGCAATGCCCGGGCGAGCTGCTGGAGGATGTCGGCGCTGGGTTTCCGCAGACCCCGCTCGATCTGGCTCAGGTACGGGTTCGAGACCCCCGCGAGCTCGCTCAGCCGCCGCAGCGAAAGCCGCGCGTCACGGCGCCGGTCGCGGATGTAGGCGCCGAGGTCATGGAGCCGCTGCTCGATGGCGTCGGCCACGGGTCAGGCGTGTTCGACTTTGTGGCGTGCCGCGAGATCCGCTTCGATGCCGTCGATGACCCGGTGCAACGCCCGGCGCCGCTCGGACATCTCGCCTTCGAGGGTCCGGAGCTGCTGGAGGGTGTCGCTCAGCTCGTGCTCGCTGAGCGTGGGCAGGTTGACGAGGGTGGCGTCGGTGATGAGCCGTTCGAGGCCACGCTGCCAGGTGATGTCCGGCGATGGCGCGAGGTGACGCGGGAGACGGCTGTGGGCAGGGTCGGCGCGGGGGCTGTCGTCGGAGAGGATCTTCGGGAGCATCGCCACCAGGTCCTGGACCGAGCCTCCGGCGGCCCGCCGATCGAGCTCGGCGAGGACGATGTCGATGCGGGCCTGGGCGAGGCGTCGCACATACGACACCTCGGTCTCAACCTCGAGGCTTTCCTCGTGCATCGCCCGAACGGCGTCGAGGGGTTTGGCATCGAGCCCGTCGAGGTAACCCTCTTCGAGCATGACGTCGAGACGGCGCCGATGCTGCTGACTCACCGCGGCGAGGGTACCGCCTCCGGTGCCAGCGGCGATGCGGCCCCGGTGTCCGGCGCCGATACCGTCCGTTCAGCGCTCCGAGAGGAAACCCGATGGCCTTCTACTCCCTCCCCGACCTCCCCTACGACTACGGGGCTCTCGAGCCGCACTTGTCGGCTCGCATCTTGGAGCTCCACCACGACAAACACCACAAGGCCTATGTCGACGGTGCCAACAAGGTCCTTGAACGCCTCGCGGAGGCCCGCGCCAGCGGCGACTTCGGATCCATCAACCAGCTCGAGAAGAACCTGGCGTTCCATCTCTCGGGTCACATCCTCCATTCGCTCTTCTGGAAGAATCTGAGCCCCAACGGTGGCGAGAAGCCCAGCGGCGACCTGGCCGCGGCCATCGACGAGTACCTCGGCTCCTTCGACGGGTTCCGGTCCCAGATGACCGAAGCCGCGAACAACGTCCAGGGGTCGGGCTGGGCCGCGCTGTCCTGGGAGCCGGTCGGGCATCGGCTCATCGTCGAGCAGGTCTACGACCACCAAGGCAACGTCGGGCAGGGCGGGCCACCCCTGCTGGTCCTCGACATGTGGGAGCACGCCTACTACCTGCAGTACGAGAACCGGAAGACCGAGTGGGTCGACGCGTACTGGAACCTCGTGAACTGGCCGGACGTCGAGCAACGCTTCGAGAGCGCCCGGCGTATCAATCTCGAGCTTGGAACCTGACACCCCCGAGGTGAGCGGCCCGAACGCCGCCCAAGCCGAGCGCTGGGGCGGACCGGCCGGCCACCACTGGGTCGAGCACGAAGCTGCGTACGACCGCCAACTCGAGGGGTACGGCGCCGCGCTCCTCAACACGGCGGCGCTGCAGGGCAGCGACGAGGTCCTCGACGTGGGTTGCGGCACGGGGACCACGTCGCTCGTCGCGGCCCGCCAGGCGCAGCACGTGCTCGGGCTCGATCTCTCCCCGGTCTTGATCGACCGGGCACGGGCCCGCGCCGCGGCGTACCCCAACCTGGACTTCCGCGTCGACGACGCGCAGACGGCGAGGTTGGCGGTCCCGGTCGACGTGGTCATCAGCCGCTTCGGCCTGATGGTCTTCGACGATCCGCCCGCCGCGTTCTCGAACCTGCGGCGGGCCGCCGTGCCGGGCGGCCGGCTGGTCACCATCAGCTGGCAGGGACTCGAACGCAACGACTGGATGCGCGTCCTGGGCGAGGCCCTCGCCCGCGTCGTCCCCGTGGGCGACCTCGCCGAGCCGGGCCTGCCCGGCCCGTTCTCGCTCGCGTCCCGCGAGGACCTCACCGCGCTCCTCGAGACCGCGGGGTGGAGCGACGTCACCGTCGACGAGGTGGCGTTGCCGGTCCCCGTCGGTGGCGCTCGCACCCTCGACGACGCCGTCGAGTTCGTGCGCGGCGGCTCGCTGGGTCGCTCCGTGCTCGCCGGCGTCTCCCCCGCGGTGGAGGCGCGCGCGATGGGTCAGGTCCGCGACGCGCTCGCGCCGCACGTCGGCCCCGACGGTGTCGTGCTGCCCGGCGCGGCGTGGGTTGTGCAGGCGACGAACGTCAGGGATACGCCCCGCCGCTGACGGGGGGGAGGACCGCGACCTCGTCCCCCGCGGCCAGGAGCGTGGCGTCACCGTCGGCGGGATCCTCACCGTTCACCCAGACCCGCGCGGTGCCCAGCACCGCCCCGAACTCGGGGCCGTACCGAGCCCGCAGGTCGTCCAGCAGCTTGCCCAACGACGGGGCGTCCAGCGTCGCCTCGCGGGTCCCGGCGGCGTCGCGCGCCGCGGCGAAGAAGCGGACGCGGACGCTCAGGCCGACGCTCCGCGGGGGCGGCTCATCCCGCAGGGGGGTCCTCGGCGCCCTCGAGGCGGTCCAGCTCCCGCTCGAGGTCGGCCAGCTCCCGTTCGGCTGCCTCGAGGGCAGCCAGGTCGCGGTCGAGGCCCTCGTCGCGCGTCGAGACGTGCTCCTCGGGCGGGTCGTCGTCGGGGCCGGCCACGCCGCCAGCGTACGCGGCCGGTCCTCACCCGCCGGCCAGGCGCAGCTCCAGCACCGCGGTCTCCTCCTCGACGAGCGTCGCGAGGCGCGTCAAGCGTGCCGGGGTGTCATCCAGCTCGAGGAGCTGCTGCGCGTCGAGGGGATTGAGCGACGCGAGCGCGCACGCCTCGAACGACGCGCGCACCGGGTCGTCGGCCAGGGTGACGTCGACACCGGGGCTGGGGTCGCCGAGCTCGGTGCGCAACGCCAACATGCGCTGCAACGCCCGGCCGAGGTCGGGGAGGAGCGCGCCCGCGCCCGGGCCGCCCTGCTCGTCGAGGACCTCGACGATGGCCTGCGGGTAGGGGTCCTCGGTGAGCCACTCCGAGATCCGCACCCGGTGCTCGCCGACCGTCATGAGCACCCAGCGGCCGTCGTCGAGACGTCCCGCTTGCACGATCCGCGCCGCGGTGCCGATGCCGAAGCGGCGGTCCCCTCCCCCGACCTCGCTGCCCCGCTCGATGAGCACCACCCCGAACCGGGCGTCGTTGGCCAGGCAGTGCTCGGTCATCGCCCGGTACCGCGGCTCGAAGACATGCAGCGGGAGCACCGCGTGGGGAAACAGGACCGTACCCAGCGGGAACATCGGCAACCGATCGGACCGCATGGCCATCCCGGTCGACCGGATCCGCTCAGTTCGCCCGGGCGCGCAGCCGGGCGGCGTCTTGGCGCAGCCGCGCCGCGCCGGGCTCATCCGACTCGGCGGCGAGATCGTCGAGGACCGTGGCCGCCTCCTCGAAGCGCCCGAGGGTTCCGAGCAGCGCCGCCGCGTCGCGCCGCTCACCGGCCGCGACGCCCGGAACCGCAAGCCGGAGCCGCAGCGCCCATACCGCGTCGGCCGGGGACCGTTCGACAAGGGTGTGCACCAGGTTGGCGAGCATGCGCACGAGAATGGCCCGGGGGCCGACCGGCGCGAGGTACGCGTCGGCCCACGGGGACCCAACCCGGAGGCGTTCGAAGAGATCCTGGCACCCGCGGCGATCGAGCCGGACGCCGCCCCTGAAGGGATCGATGAACTCGTCAGGTCCGACGCCGACCAGGAAGTGGC
Organism: Acidimicrobiia bacterium; assembly: GCA_035468285.1. GTDB lineage: Bacteria > Actinomycetota > Acidimicrobiia > IMCC26256 > PALSA-555 > PALSA-555. Next base: position 62,526 of record DATISY010000090.1, read on the forward strand.
CGGGCATGCCGATCCCCGCCAGGTTCCGCCCGCGCCGGCGGCTCACCTCCAGCATCAGCACGCTCAGCGTGATCGGGATCCCCAGGCGCCGGCGGATGACCTCGTCGAGGAACGAGTTGCGCGGGTCGGCGTAGTCGACCTCGTTGCCGGCGAACCGCCCGTCCGCGAAGAGGAACGCGGCCAGCGCCTCCGGTTCGTCGGGCGACGCATCGGCCAGCTCGTCGAGCGAGACCAGCGTCGCGCGCAGGTCGACGTCGTGGTCGTGCGCCGCGATCAAGAGCGCCGCTTCGTCGAGCGGGATCTCGGCGTCAGGGCGGCGGACGAGACGCGTGAACTCTTCGGTGGGACGCATCAAACCCGACGGTACACTCGCCGTCGTGACGGACGACCTGCGCGACATCGTCGCGTCACGGTTGCGAGGCATCCGACAACGACTGACACCGAACCGGGAAGCGATCGTCGACGTCCTCGCCGCGTCATCTCGGCCGCTGACCATTCCCGAGGTGCTCAAGACCCGATCCGGCCTGGCGCAGAGCAGCGTGTACCGCAACCTGGTCGTCCTCGTCGACGCCGGAGTGGTCCACCGGATCGTCACCAACGACGAGTTCGCCCGCTTCGAGCTCGCCGAGGACCTCCTCGGCCATCACCATCACTTGATCTGCTCCGAGTGCGGGCGGGTCGAGGACGTCCCGCCCAATGCCCGCCTCGAGCAATCGCTGCGACACGCGGCGGACCAGATCGCGTCCGCGACCGGGTTCCACACCCACACCCACCGGATCGACCTGGTGGGCTTGTGCCGCCGCTGCGCCTGAGGCGCGCCGGGCACCGACAAGCCAACCGCCCAGGCGGTGATGCCCGGCACGGCGGGGTCCCTCGATAGGGTCGCCGACGGTGGACGAGCTCACGCGACTCCTGCTCGCGGCCCGCGACGGCGACCGCGCCGCGCTCGGCAGCTTCGTCCGCCACAGCCAGGGCGACGTGTGGCGGTTCGTGGCGCACCGTGTCGGGCCCGACGACGCCGACGACGTGACCCAGGACGCATACGTCCGAGCGTGGCGAGCGACGCCTGCGTTCCGGAACGAGGCGACGGCGCGGACGTGGCTCCTCGCCATCGCCCGCCGCGCGTGCGTCGACGCGTTGCGTCACCGGGGCCGCCGAACCCGTCTCACCAGCCGCCTCACGTCGCGAACCACCGCGGGTCAACAGCCAGACCCGGCGGCGGCCAACGCCCTCGAGGACCTGGTCGGCGGGCTCAACCCCGATCGGCGAGACGCGTTCGTGCTCACGCAGCTCCTCGGCTGCTCCTACGAGGAAGCCGCGACGATCTGCGGCGTCCCGGTCGGCACGGTCCGGTCGCGGGTCGCACGGGCCCGCGCCAGCCTGGTCGAGCAGCTCCGCGACGTCGCCGCGAGCTGATGCGACCGGGGCGCGCCATCCTGGCGGTTCTGCTCGCGGTCGGCACAGTCGTCGTGGCCGCCGAGCCGGCCGACGCGCACGGCGTCGCGGGGATCCAGCCGAGCAACTTCTCGACCCGTGTCCTGGCGATCGTCCCTGCGACGCGCGGCGTCGAGGTCCACGCCGTGGATCTCGGCAACAAGCTGGAGCTCAACAACCACACCGGACGTGACATCGTCGTGCTCGGCTACGACGGTGAGCCGTACCTGCGCGTCGGGCCGCGCGGCGTGTTCCAGAACGGTCGCTCTCCCGCCGTGTACCTGAACCGCACCCGCACCGGGAACGTGCCGGTTCCGGCGTCAGCCAACCCGCACGCGCCGCCCCAGTGGGAGCGGCTCGGCGGCGGCTCCCAGGTTCGGTGGCACGACCATCGGGCCCACTGGCTACCCACGGCGAACCCACCCGAGGTCCAGCGCGACCCCGGGTCCCGTCACCTGGTCCAACATTGGGCCGTCACCCTGGTCAGCGACCGGGGCCGCATCGTGGTGCGTGGCGACGTCGTGTGGGTGCCGGGCCCATCGCCGTGGATCTGGCTCGGCGTCGCCCTCGGCTTCGCCCTCGCGGTGATCGCCCTCGCCGCGACCCGAGCCGGGCGGCCGGCGGTCGCGGCGAGCCTCGCGGCCCTGATCGTGGGCGAGACCGCCCACGTGTTCGGATCCTGGGCGGCCACCACGGTCGCCGGGCCCACCAAGCTGGCCGCGAGCGCCTACGCGTTGGGTGGCATCGCGGTCGCCGCCCTGGCCTTCGTGTGGGTGGTCCGACGCGGGGTCCACCCGGCCGCGCCGCTGCTCCTCCTCGCAGGCCTCTTCTTGGCGTTGGCCGGCGGACTCGCCGACGTCTCGGCGCTGTACCGCTCACAGCTCCCCACGACCCTGCCCGTCACGCTGGCCCGACTGGAGATCGCGGCCACGATCGGTCTCGGTGCGGGGATCGCGGTCGTCGGCGGCTGGCAGCTGCGCGCCACGGCTCCTCGAACCCGTCGCGTGGCCCCGGCCCGTCCGCACCCCCCGACGGTGAGCAGCTCGCCGGCCTAGTGGGTCGGGTCGTCACAAACGTGACACTCGAGCTCGAGTGTCGTGTGCGTGATCCCGAACCGGTCCGCCAGCATCGTCTTGAGCGCATCACCGCGCACCTGCGCGTCGTGCAGGGATGGCACATCACCGAACACGACATGCGCCGACAACGCCGGGAGATCCGACGCGACCTCCCAGACGTGGAGATGGTGCACGGCCTCGACGCCCTCTTCGTGGAACAGGGCCTGCTCGACCTGGGCGACGTCGACGCCGCGCGGTGCCGCTTCCAGGAACACATTCGTGGTGTCGCGCAGCACACCCCATGCGGACCAGGCGACGAGCACCGCGATCGCCAGCGACGCGGCCGGGTCGAGCCAGGTCGCCCCGAACGCCAGGATCCCGATACCGGCCACCATCGCGCCCGCCGAGCTGCCCACGTCCGAGAGCATGTGCACCATCGCCGCCCGCAGGTTCAGGTTCGCGCCGGCGACCCGAGCGAGCACGAGAGTGACCGCCGCGTTCACGACGAGACCGACGGTCGCCACGCCCAGCAGACCGGCCCCGTCGACGGCGTCGCCGTGACCGAGCCGCCCGATGGCCTCGACGACGATCCAGATCGTGACGGCGAGCACGAGGAGGGCGTTGGCCTGCGCGCCGAGCGCCTCGGCCCGACGCAGCCCGAAGGTGCGCCGGCTCGACGCCGGGCGGGTCATGAGCGCCTCCGCCACGAGTGCGACACCGAGCCCGACGACGTCGGTCGCGAGATGGGTCGCGTCGGCGAGCAACGCCAGCGACGAGAACACGAAACCGCCGACGACCTCGACGGCGAGCAGCGACACGTTGGCCCCGAGGGCGATCCATAGCGCCCGGCGCGCCAGGTGATCCGGGGTGGTCATTGCCTCTATCTTGGCCCGACGCACCGTCGTGGCGCGCGCTGTCGTCCCCGGTCCGTGCGGCGCGTCGACCGGTAGGGTGCGGCTCGTGCGCCTCGCCGGGGAGATCGCGCTCGTCACCGGCTCGACCGCCGGGATCGGGAAGGCCATTGCGCTCGAGTTCGCCGCCGAGGGCGCCTCGGTCGTCGTCCACGGCCGCGACGGAGGACGAGGTGCCGCGGTCGTGGACCAGATCGTCGCGGCGGGCGGTGCCGCGCACTTCGTGGCCGCCGACCTGGCGACCGAGCAGGCTTGCACGGATGTGGTCGCGAGAGCGGCCGACCACTTCGGCGGGTTGAGCATCGTGGTGAACAACGCCGTCGCGAGCCCCGACGGTCACGACTCCCGGGTCGGCGACATGGACACCACCTATTGGGAAGATGCGCTACGGGTGAACCTCACCGCCCCGATGTGGCTGTGCCGCGCCGCGATCCCTCACCTGCTCGAGCACGGGCACGGGGCGATCCTCAACATCTCGTCACGACAAGCTGAACGTCCCAGCGCGGGGCTCGCCGCGTACGCCGCCAGCAAGGGCGGCCTGAACGCGCTCACGCGCGCCATCGCCGTGGAGTACGCCGGGCAGGGCATCCGGTGCAACACCATCAGCCCCGGATACGTGATCAACGAGCGTCGCGACGCGGCCCTGGCACCGGATCGACGTGAACGTCTCGAGGCCATGCACCTCACCCGCCTCGGCGAGGCCCGCGACGTCGCGTGGGCCGCGGTGTACCTCGCGAGCCGCGAATCGGAGTTCGTGACCGGCATCAACCTCGAGCTCGACGGTGGGAGCGGTCACGCCCGCGCCGCGGCGCTGGGATGACCTCCGACGTCGAGCCCGACGAGCGCGCCGTCGGTCGGATGCACCCGCGGGTGTCACTGAGTGCGATCTCGACGTTCTCGTGGGACCTCGACCAGGATCTGGCGTTCTACGACGCCGCGGGCATCACGGCCATCGGCGCGTCGCTCGCCAAGCTCGAAGCGGCCGGCCTCGACGAGGGGGCCCGACGGCTGCGCGAGGCCGGCCTCCGGGTCACCAACCTGATCGGGATCGGCCCGTTCGTGCTGGCCGACCCGACACAGTGGGACCGGCAGCGGGACCGGGTGCGGCACGCCCTCGACGCCGCCGAGACGGTCGGCGCGGAGTGCCTGATCTTCACCACGGGACCGGCCGGGTCGTTGTCGTGGGAGGACGCGGCCGACGCGCTCGCCACCGCAATCGGGCCCGTCCTCGACGACGCCCGAGCCCGCGGGATCCCGTTCGGGCTCGAGCACACCAACTCGCTGCGTGTCGACGTCGGGTTCGTGCACACCCTGCGCGATGTGGTCGACCTGGCCCGCCGCCTCGACATCGGCGTGTGCGTCGAGCTGAACGCCTGCTGGGCCGAGCGGGGGCTGGGCGAGACGATCCGGGACGGCATCGACCGGTTCCGGGTCGTCCAGGTGAGCGACTTCGCGGTCGGGACCCTGTCGACACCGAACCGGCTCGTGCCCGGCGACGGCGACATCCCGCTCGGACGGCTCGTGGGCCAGCTGCTCGACGCCGGGTATCGGGGCGTGTTCGACCTCGAGCTCATCGGCCCGCGCATCGACGAGGAGGGCTACGGCCCCGCGTGCACCCGGGCGGTCGAGCGGCTGGGTGCGCTCCTCGACGAGGCCGGCGCCTGAGGGCAGCTCACGCCCGCCACTCCACGGGCGTCCCGTGGAACCCGGCCAGAGCGAGGAGCCGGTCTTGCCCGTCGGGCCAGAGGGTGAGCCGCAGCTCGGCGCGCGTCACTTCGGTCGTCGAGGTCGGCTCGAGCCGCAGCCATGCGATCGGCGCGTCCAGGGTGGCCCGGGCGCCGGCGTCGGCGAGCAGCGCGACGAACTCGGTGACGTCGGCGGGCGAGAAGTACTGCATGACGATCGAATGGAACACGACCGTGGCCTCGCCGGGGTGTGGTTCGACGAGCTGCGCCGCGACCCAGTCCCGGGCATCGCCTTGCTCGACGGTGGCGGGCACCCGGGCCGCGACGTCGAGGGCGTTCCGCAGGATCGCGAGCCGGGCGTCTTGATCAGGCCATACGTAGCCGAGCAGCGCGAGCCTCCCCGTGTCGCTGGTGGGGTCGATCGGATCGTGGTCACAGCCGGCCCGGGACGAGACGCGCAACGGGGCGTCGAACGGGAGTGGCCGGCCCGCCCAGACATCGACGAACCGCACCGGCGACGTGGGGTCACCGACGTGGGACGGGCCCGCCTGGTACGAGAAGTGGTCGAAGCGCAAGTTCAAGCCCGCGCTGGAACCGACCTCGAGGACGCGCAGCGGGTGCCCGGTCTCGGCCGCGACGGTCAGGAACCCGCCGATGAGCGCCGCGGATCGGCCGACCTCGTTGGTCTGGGGCGGCCGGTCGATCGCGCGGTCCAGCTCGTCGTGTCGGGCGGTGAGCACCGAGCGCACCAGCGGCCACGCCGCGTCGGGGTCGCCGTCGCCACCCACCGACGGGTAGTGGCGGGCAAGCTCGGGGACGTCGCCGGCGAGCACGAGGCGGTGCACCGCGCCGAGGAGCCGCAGCTGGGGGACCTGGAGCGCGGGGTCGTCGACGGTGCGGCCGAGGAGCTCCCAGGTCGGGCCGGCCGCCTCGGCGTCCACGGCGAGGTGCTCGAGGAGCCCGGCGTAGAAGGGCGAGTCGGCCGCGGCGCAGTATCCGGCCTGGCCTCGAAGGCGGTTCGCGAGGATCGTGCGGGCGTCCGGGCTCACGGGCTCACGGCGGCGGGGGTCCCCACGGCGGGCGGCCGACGTCGTCGACCCGGTCGACGGGGGCGCCTTGGACCTCGTGGAGCATCTCCCAGAACCAGGACGGCCAGGCGACGACACTGCCGTCGGCCCCGACGAGGAGCTGGATGACCCAGGCCCGGGCGAGAGGCGCCCCCGTCGTGGCCTCGACGAGACGCTGCTCGACGACCGCGGCCTTCCCGCGGCGCTGCACGTACCGCGTCGCGCCGACGTAGCGCTCGTGCATCCACCCTTCCCGTTCGTAGAGGACGTGGAGTTCGCGGACGACGACCGCGATGCCCTCGCGTCGCACGAACTTCGGCCAGCGCGGCGCGAGCCGTGACGCCACGTACGCGATCCGAAGCTCGTTGAACATGCGAGCCGCGGCGGTGTTGTTGAGGTGGTCCTGATACTCGTCACGATCGGCGTCGATCGGGTCGACGTCGAACACGACTGCGAACCCCTCGGCACCGAGCGCGGTGGCGCCCGCCGACGGCTCCGGGTTGCCGGGGCGGACACCGACGACGGGCCACGGGTTCCGCCAGTCCGCGTCGCGTCCTCGCGCCTCGTTCAACGCGCTAGGACCACATGAAGGTGCCGCCGTCGACCATGAAGGTGTGACCGGTGACGAAGCGGCACGCATCCGAGCACAGGAAGTGGGCGACGGGGCCGACGTCGAGCTCGGGATCGCCGTTGCGGCCCATCGGGGAGTTCCGCATGAACTCCTCGTAGTGCTCTGACCCGACGGCGCGGGGCGGCGCCGCCGCGGGGGCGATGGCGTTGACCACGATCCCGTCCGGGGCCCACTCGCGCGCCGCGGTGCGGGTCAGGGCCCGGATGGCTTCCTTCGACGCGTTGTACGCCCCGAAGCCCTGACCACCGGTGCGGCCCATCGAGGACGCGAAGTTGACGATCCGACCCCACCCGGCGTCCCGCATGTGCGGATAGACCGCCTGCATGGCCCGCAGGGTCCCCAGGACCCCGGATCGGTAGAAGACGTCGACGTCGTCGGTGGTGACCTCGGCCATGGGGGCGTTCGCGCGGAACGTCTGCGCGTTGTTGATGATCCCGTCGACTCGCCCGAGCTCATCGACGACGCGCGCGACCATGGCGTCGATCGACTCCTCGTCCCGGATGTCGACCTCGACGCCGAGGTTCGGTGCGCCGAGGTCGGAGAGCTCCTCGCAGGTGCGGCGCAACTTCTCCGCCTGGTAGTCGGCGACGACGACGGTTGCGCCGGCCTTGGCCAGGTGATTCGCCATGCCCCGTCCGACCCCTTGACCGGACCCGGTGACGATGATCACCCGCTCATCGACGGTGTGCATGGCCCGGGAGGTGTCGGCGGTGACTTCGGGATGCAGCACGGTCGGGGAGGCTACGCGCCGGGTTCCGGCGTGTGGATCAGCTCGACGAGGACCCCGTCGGGGTCGTGGATGGTCGCCATGGCCACCGGACCCGCCGGGCCCGGCTGCTCGATGCGGTGCGGCTTCGCGGCGAAGCCCAACGTTCGTAACGACGCGAGGGTGACGTCGACGTCGACGAAGAACGACAGCAGGAAGAAGCCCGGGCGCGGCGGTCCGACGTCGGGGAACACGCCGGACGGCGCGCCCTCACCGAAGGAGACGAGTTCCACGATCCCCGAATCGGCGTGGGCGGGATCGCCGAGGAACACCGACCGGAGCTGACGGGAGGGGGCGTCGAACAGGGTCGGCCAATCTCCCTCGAAGGAGTGGTCCATGAGCACGTCCAAGCCGAGACCGTCGCGGTAGAAGCGGAGGCTGGCGTCGACGTCGCGCACGCACAGCGCGGCGTGATGCAGCGGGAGCGGCACGCGGGCGACGCTACCCTCCTGCGCGATGTGGTTCGGAGCGTTCTTGCCGCAGCTGCGCATGGGGTTCGACCGGATCCTCGAACGGGTCCTGGCCGCCGAGGCGGCGGGCTTCGATTCGGTCTGGCTCATGGATCACCTCGCGGCGCCCGCAGCAGTGGACCAGGACACGTTCGAAGGTTGGACCCTCGCCGCCGCGCTCGCGGCGCGGACCACGACGATCCGGGTCGGGCATCTCGTCACGTGCGACCCGTTCCGCCATCCCGCGCTGCTCGCGAAGATGGCCGCCACCGTGGACGTCATGAGCGGTGGTCGACTCGAGCTGGGGCTGGGATGGGGGTCTCTCGCCGAGGAGCTGCACCGGTTCGGGATCGGCGAGGGCTCCGCCAGCGAACGCTCCGCACGGCTGCGGGAGTCGATCGAGATCGTGCGGATGATGTTCTCGGGCGAGTTCTTCGACTTCACGGGGGAGCACTTCCGGCTCGAGCAGGCGATCGGCCGTCCCCGCCCGGTCCAGGACCACGTCCCCATCCACCTCGGCGGCGCAGGCCCGACACTGACCATGCCGATGGTCCGCGACCACGCTGACTGGTGGAACTGCCCGTCCTATGCCGTGGACCGGCTCGCCGAGCTGCGGCCGCTGGCCGGTGCCGCCCGGGTGTCGGTCCAGCACCCGGTCGGATTGGTCACCGAGGCCTCCCCGCGTCAGCGGGTCGAGGAGCAGGCCCAGCGCCGCTTCGGCTCGTGGGGTGGCCTCGTCGTCGGGACGCCGTCGGAGCTCATCGACAGGTTGAGCGCCGACGTTGCCCTCGGCGTCGAAGGCTTCGTGCTCCAGTTCTCGGACTTCGCGACGCCCGACACGCTGCACCAGTTCATGCGTACCGTGGCCCCCGCCGTGCGAGCCGCCGGCGGGTGAGTGCCCGGGGCGAACGACGCCGCCGGGGCGGGCGGCCTCGGAGCGACTCGGCGATCGCGGCCGGTCCCTGCACCGCCTGCAGCCCGAGCAGCGGCGCGACCTGGTCGGTGAGCCGCCGCGGGGTGCTGAGCCCGGTCTCGTCGAGCACCTCCCGTTGGTTGCGTCGGGCCAACGCGCCGGTGACGAGCGCGATCGGGACGACGAAGAGCAGGTAGCCGACGAGGAGCGCGGCGTTGCCCCGGGCGAGGAGCGCGAGCGCCTGGAGCCCGGCGAGCGTAAACGCGACGTCGCGGGCCAGTGCGGAACGGGCGACGGCGCCCAGGAAGCGGCTCGCGGTCGATCGTTGCGGGTCGACGCCCGTCTCGTGGGCTTCGGCGGCGACGCGGCGTTCCGCGTCGGCTCGTGACCGGCCGGCGGTTCCGATGGTGACGGGCTGGGTCGTGAACGCGAGGGCGTGGGGCTCGTAGCCCACGCGCCAGCCCCGCTCGAGGAACCGCCACGACGCCGCGACCGCGCTCGCCGGGTCGTCGGGCAGCCCGTTCAGCGCGCGGAGCGCCTGCACGTGGAAGACCATGCACGCCGGCTCGGCGACCTGGGCCCCCTGGAAGAGGCTCTCGACGCGTCGCGTCGTGTCGACGTCGCGGGTGGAGCCGGCGGCGAGGACCTCGGCGACGAGGCCGGACCGCCGGTTGCGCACGAACGCGTGGCCCGACACCCCGGCGGTTTCCCGGGGCGAGGATTCGAGGCGCGCCACGAGCAGCCGCACCGCCGACGGGTGCAGGCAGGTCCCCGCCTGGAGGGTCAGCACGAGCGGCGTGGCCACGTGCGGAAGCGCCAGGTTGCACGCCGCCGCGGGTCCCAGCCACCCGCCACGGAGGATGTCGAGGTTGATCCCGAGCCCGGACGCGGTCTGCTGGGTGGCGCGAACGTCGTCGTCGCTGAGGCCGCCGCCGACCATGACGACGCGCAGCGGCCCGTCGTAGTCCTGGGCCGCGAGGTACGCGAGGGCCGACCGGGTCGGGCCGGGCGCGGCGTTCCCCGACACGACGACGGTCACCGGTGTGACCGGCCGCACCACGGTCAAGCCCGGCGGGTCCTCGAAGAACAGCGCCGCGTACCGGAACACGCTCAGGTAGGCCGGGAGCCAGACGAACACGGCGAACAGCGCCACCGCGTACGGCCACGTCACGAGCGCGGCCAGACCGGCGCCGCCGAGCAGCAAGGTGCTCGCCACGGCGACGAGCAGCCAGCCGCCGGCGGCGGCTTGCGCGGCGGCGAAGCGGGACTCGTCGGCGAGGGGCCGGTCCCCGTTGGGCATGCCGACGAAGTCTGGGGTGGAGCGCAGCACGGGCAGCGGGTCGGCGATCGAGGCCCCGATCTCGCCGAGGTCGCTCCGCTCGGTGGCCGCCGATACCGGCGGGGCGGGGACAGCGCTCATCGCCGTCACTATCGGCAGCCGGACGCCCCGAGTTCAGCGCGGGCCTACGATCCGCCCGTGGCGACCCTGTTCACCCGCATCATCGACGGCGAGCTCCCGGGGACGTTCGTTTGGCGCGACGACCGCTGCGTCTCGTTCCTGTCGATCAACCCCGTCCAGCGGGGCCACGCCCTGGTCGTCCCGATCGCCGAGGTCGACCACTGGATCGACCTCGAGCCCGACCTGGCGCGCCACCTCGTCACGGTGGCGCAGACGATCGCCCGGGCCCAGCAGCGAGCCTTCGAACCGACCCGTGTCGGGCTCCTCATCGCCGGGCTCGAGGTCCCCCACACCCACCTCCACCTGATCCCGATGGCCACCGAGGCCGACCTGCACCTGTCGAACGCCGCGGGATCGGTGCCGCCCGAGGAGCTGGAGAGCACCGCCGCCGAGCTGCGCGCCGCGTTGCGCGGCGACGGTGCGACCGGGGTCAGCGACATCTAGCCGATCGGGGAAAGCCCCGTCGGGGTCCACGGCCCCCGGTACGGTCGTGCGCGTGGCCCGACGGGCGCGGCTAGTCAGCGAGGAACGCGCGTACGCGGTCCGGACGGTCGACGACGCGCGTGCCGCCGCGGCGCCGTGCCTGCGGGACTGGGACCTCGCGGGTCGGGTGACGTTCGGGCTGCCCGAGGTCGACGACCGGTATCACGTGTGGCGAGTGCCGCTCCTCGACGACGCCGCCAGCCGGGTCGGCGAGCTCGTGATCGACGCGCGCCGCGCCACCGTCGACGAGGTCCGCTCCACCGACGCGGCCACCGTCGCCGCCCGCCTGGCGCGGGACCCCGGGCCGGAGCGGCCGGCGCGGCGCGCGGGCACGATCCGACGCTCCCCGGTCGTCAACACCGTGCTGTGCGGCGACTCCGAGGTCACGCTCCGTGCCTTGCCCGCGGGCAGTGTCGACCTCGTCTTCACGTCGCCCCCCTACTTCAACGCGCGGCCGGACTACGGCGACTACCTCGACTACGACGCGTACCTCGACAAGATGCAGGCCGTGCTACACGAATGCGCGCGGCTGCTCGCCGAGGGCCGATTCCTGGTCCTCAACACCGCGCCGGTGCTGGTGCGGCGGGCCAGCCGAGCCCAGTCCTCGCGCCGCCTGGCGGTCCCGTTCGACCTGCACCGGATCCTCCTCGACGAGGGATTCGACTTCGTCGACGACATCATCTGGGAGAAGCCTGAGGGTGCGGGATGGGCCACGGGTCGAGGCCGTCGGTTCGCAGCCGACCGGTCGCCACTCCAGTACAAGGCGGTCCCGGTGACGGAGTACGTCCTCGTCTACCGGTCGCAGACGGACCGGCTCATCGACTGGAACATCCGGGCGCACCATGACCCCGACGCGGTCGACCGCTCTCGGATCGACGGAGACTACGAGCGGACCAACGTGTGGCGGCTCCCGCCGGCAAGCCGCAAAGACCACCCCGCGGTGTTCCCGCGAGCGCTGGCCGAGCGGGTCATCCGCTACTGGTCGTTCGAGGACGACGTGGTACTGGACCCGTTCGCGGGGGTCGGGACCGTCGGGGCCGCCGCCGCGGGACTGGGACGCCGGTTCGTGCTGAGCGAGGTGGACCCCGGGTACGTGGCCACGATGCGACAAGAGCTCGGCGGCTTCCTCCCGGAGTAGCGGCGGCGCGCGCAGGCGTGCACCGGATCCGGGCGGCGCCCATCCCATAGTCTCCGGCGATGACCTCCGCCTTGTCACCGCTCGACGACTTCCCCGTGCACCAGGTGGCCGAGGTGATGCGGCATCCCGCGACCTCGGACCGCAACTTCTACGACCGTTACTACTTCATGCTCCACAGCTCCGACGACGAGCTGATGATGATCATGGGATTCGGCCAGTACCCGAACCTGTCGGTCCAGGATGCGTTCGGGCTCGTGCGCCGCGGGTCGATGCACCGGGTCGTGCGGGCCTCGCGACGGCTCGGGCTCGACCGTATGGACCTGTCGGTGGGACCGTTCCGCATCGAGGTCCTCGAAGGCCTCAAGCGGGTCCGGTACGTGCTGGACGCCAACGAGCACGGGCTCTCGTTCGACCTCGAGTGGACCGGCGCGATCGCGCCGCACCTGGAGGAACGGCACTACATCCGGTCGTTCGAGCGTGTCACGTTCGACACCGAGCGGTTCGCACAGACCGGCTTTTGGGCCGGGACCGTCACGGTCGGGGACGACACGGTCGACGTGACCGGCGGGCGGTGGCGGGGCGTGCGGGACCGGTCCTGGGGGGTGCGGCCCATCGGGGAGCCGGAGCCGCCCGGAATCGCGGCGGGCGGAACACCGTCGATGAGCATGTGGAACTACGCGCCGATGCAGTTCGACGACTACTCGATCGTCTACATCTGCTCCGAGAGTCCCGACGGGACCCGCAACCTGGTCGACACCACCCGGGTGTGGAACGACCCTGACCGCGCCCCGGATCAGCTCGGCCGGGCCGAGCACGCCCACGAGTTCCGGTCCGGCACCCGGATGATCGACCACTCGGTGCTGTCGTTCCCCGACGCCCCCGGTGGTTCGCTGAGCATCGACGTGACACCGCTGATCCAGACCCACATCGGTGTCGGCACCGGCTACGGGATGGACCAGGATTGGCGGCACGGCATGTACCAGGGCGACCTGGTCGTGCAAGGCGTCGACCTCGACACGACCGCGAACGCGGAGCGGTTCTTCGGGATCGTGGACGCGTCGGCCCGGTTCGAGACGAACACGGGCGACGTCGGCTACGGGCTCCACGAGTACATGTTCCTCGGCCCGTTCCCGAAGTACGGGCTGACCGGTCTCCTCGACGGCGCGCCCTAGCGGGGCACCGGGCGGTTCAACGCGTCGAGGACCCGACTGGGGGTCAGGGGCTGCTCGGTGACGACGCCGCCGCGCGCCGCGAGGGCGTCGGCGACGGCGTTGAACACGCACGGCGGGGACCCGATGGCGCCGCCTTCGCCCATGCCCTTGTGGCCGCCCGGCGTCGGGGATCGCGTCTCGACGTGTCCGTACTCGATCACGGGGACCTCCGCTGCGGTCGGCACGAGGTAGTCGAGGAACGTCGTGGTGAGCGGGTTGCCGTCCTCGTCGTAGATGAGGTGCTCGTAGAGGACACCGCCGATGCCTTGCACGACCCCGCCCGCGATCTGGCCTTCGACGACCATGGGGTTGATCATGACGCCGCAGTCCTCGCTCACCACGTAGCGCAGGACCTCGACCTTGCCGGTCG
>DATISY010000091.1:0-5575 GCA_035468285.1 Acidimicrobiia bacterium
CTTCGACCCGGGCGAGCGCGGTGACGATCCGCGCACCCAATCCGCGTCGCAGCTCGACGACGGAGTCCGTGTCGGCTAGCCCGACGAGGTCGACCCGGATGTCGTATACGCGCCGCCGGTTCTCGGGGACGAGTGTCTGCAGCTGCTCCTGGTCGGCACAGGTCCAGGGGTCCGGCGTTGGCCCGTGGAAGTACGAGAGGTACCGCTTGGCGACCACGACGGCTTCGGCCTCGCCGGTGACCGCGATGTCGACGACACCGTTGGTGACCTGGACCGGGAGGGGGCCGATCTCGTCGGGCTCGTAGACGCCGAGGCCGCCACCTTCGATCATGGCGGGGCCGCTCATGCCGATGTTCGATCCCTCGGTGGCGATGATCACGTCGCAGCAGCCGAGCAGCGCGGCGTTGCCCGCGAAACAGCGTCCCGACACGATCCCGACGAGTGGCACCAGGCCGGAGAGCCCGGCGAACAGTGCGAACGCGAGACAGTCGAGGCCTGACACGCCGGGCGCGTCGGTGTCCCCCGGCCGGCCGCCGCCGCCCTCGGCGAAGAGCACCACGGGGCGGTGCTGACGCTCGGCGAGCTCGAACAGCCGGTCCTTCTTGCGGTGGTTCTGGAACCCTTGGGTCCCGGCGAGGACCGTGTAGTCGTAGGAAACCACCACGGTCGGGTGCCCGGCGACGTCGGCTACACCGCCGACCAGCCCGTCGGCGGGGGTGTTGCGGATCAGGTCGTCGAGGTCCCGGCGACGGCGCTGGGCGGCGATCGCCAGCGGCCCGTACTCGACGAAGGTGCCGGGGTCGCAGAGATCGGCGACGTTCTCCCGGGCGGTGCGTCGACCGGTGCGGCGGCGGCGGCCCACCGCGTCGGGACGGGCGGCGTCGAGCCCGAGGGCGTGGCGCTCCTGGGCCGCGGCCAGCGCGGCGCCGACCGCCCTCGAGTCTCGGCCTCCGGGCCGGGCGGGACGCTCCCCCACCGGGGACCGTCGAGCCTCCAGCTCGACGAGCGGGTCACCGGGGGCGACGGTCTGGCCGACGACGGCGCTCACCCGGCGGACGACGCTGTCCCGGTCGGCACGCACGAGGTATTCGAGCTTCATCGACGCGATGACTAGCAGCTCCTGGCCGGCCCGGACCACGGTGCCGACTTCGACCGCCACGCCGGCAACGGTGCCTGGCAGGGGCGCGGCGACCACATACCGGGCGGCCTCCATACCCGGTTTCTACTCTCCCCCGTTCTCCCCCGTTCTCCTCCGTCTCCCCGTCCGTGACTGCGGAGGGGGGCGATGGCGGCCGTAACGCCGCGAATCGGGCCCGGAACGGCTCCTCGGGGGGCAGGGGGGCTCAAGGTGGGCGGGAACCGGGTCGACAAGGATCTATGAGGCTGGGCTGGAGCAGGCAACGGGGTCCGCGCGCCGGTCGGCGGCCCCTTCGATGGTTGACGCGAGCGGTGCTGCTCGCGGTGGTGGCGGTCCCCGCCACCATGCTGGTGGCGACGCTGGCGGTGTCCCCCGCCGACGCCGCGGTTCGACGAGCGAGCCAGCCGGGCGGCCCGATCCTGGAGTGCTCGTTCCACGACACGAAGACCGGCAAGTACAACACCTTGTGGGGGTACTCGAACCAGAGCGGGCAGGCGTATTCGGTGCCCGTCGGTCAGTACAACCAGTTCAGCAGCCCCGCGGCGAACGCCGGGCAACCCACGAGGTTCCTGACCGGGACGCACGACAACGTGTTCATCGTCACGAGCACCGGGTCGAGCAGCTGGACGCTGGGGCTCGTGACCGTCACCGCGCCAGGCAAGGCGTGCGCCACGAACCCGGTGCCGTTCCTGCCGAAGGGCGTCCCGACGTGGCTGACCGTCGGTGGCCTGATGGCCGTCATCCTCGCCGGTGGCCTGATCGTGCAACGCCGGGTCGCGCGAGTCGCGTCGATCTAGCGGGTCCTGTCCGGTGCTCGGGTCCCTGAGGGGCTCGGGTCCGCGGCGGTCAGGACGTCCCGGTCGTGCGGCCGGCGGCGACGGGCTTGAAGACGTCGGTGCCGAAGCTGTGGGTGCCGGGGTCGCAGGCGTTGCGGAGGCAGGGGAGGCCGAAGCTGTCCTCGACCCACCGCAACGTCGAGTAGTGGGTGTAGGGGGTCGCGGTGTGGGTCCCGGCCGCGGCGATCAACGGTGAGACGATGAACGTGGCGATGTGGCCGCCTTGGGCGTTGCCGCAGCATCCCGCAGTGTCGGTGATCTCGGATTCGTCGGTCGTGATGATGAGCACCCCGCCGTCCTTGTAGGCCTTGGACTTGAGGATGGGCTGGACGTGCTGGCTCATCCAGACGTCGGCTTGCTCGAGCCCGCACGCCGACCCACGGTCGTGGGCGTCGTTGCAGGTGCTCGGTGAGATGAACGAGTAGTTGGGCACCTTGTTCGCGGCGAGGTCCGTCGTGAGCTGCGGGAACGGCACGACGTGGCTGCGGCAGCGGCTGTCGTTGTTCACGATGCTGGGGTAGTACATGAACGGGTTGTGCCGGGTGGCGTAGCCCACCTGGTAGGGGTCGGGGGTGCCAGGGACGAGGGGCTTCTGGCACGGCTGGGTCATGCCATCGAGGTAGCCCTTCCACGTGAGGTGCTTGGCTTCGAGTTGGTTGGCGATGTTGTCGTCCTGCCCGGCCGGGTAGACGCAGTCGTACTGGAAGCAGTCAGCCTTGGTCTTGGCGTTGGGTTCGTACCCGCTGGTCATGCCGATGTAGTTATCGAGGCTGGCGTGGCCGATGGCGTACATCTGGTCGAGCGACACGCCCTTCTTCGCGAGTGAAGAGAGGAACGGCATCGTGGTCGCGAAAGTGGGGCTGGCAACCTCGCTGGCGCTGGCGTTCTCGAGCACCACGATGAACACGTGCTTCACCGGGGACTTCGCGGCCCGTGCGGCGGCTGACGACGCGGGCGCGGCGGTGACACCGACGCCGACGACGCTCATCGCCGCGATCGCTGCTGCCCACCACCGTCGCATCGAACTCGACCCCCTGTTGCGGATGCCGCCGGGACGGTAGCGCGCGGCCGAGGTCCAGGGGCGGCGACCCGACGGCCGGGCGTCGAGGTGTCGGGCAGTGTTGCGCGGTTCGTCACCGGTCGGCTACCGGCGACCACCCGACGGTGCGTGTGGGTGGGTGGTCTCAGGCGTTGCCGGCGCGCAGGGCCTGGTCGTCGGCGACGCTGGGCGGGCGGGCCGGGTCGTGGTGCTGCTCGGCGAGGAGGAGGTCGACGTAGTCCGGAGTCTGGGGCCGGTGGAAGTAGTAGCCCTGGGCCATGTCACAGCCGAGGTGGTAGAGCTGGCGGGCCTCGCCCGGCGACTCGATGCTCGTCGCCAGGGTCCGGAGCCCGAGGCTGCGGGCGAGGCGCACGAGCCCGTCGACGAGGGGCTCGGCGCCGTGGTCGGTGAAGAGCCGGTCGAGGAGCGACCGGTCGAGCTTGAGCACGTCGATCGGCCAGTCCCGCAGGGTGTTCATGCTGGCGACGGTCGCCTCGTAGGCCTCGGTCGCGACGCGTGACACGAACCCCGGGTAGATCTTCGTCACGTTGGGCGGCCACGCTTCGAGGGCGGTCATGAGCGCGGCGTGGGCGTTGCCGAAGTCGTCGACGAGGACCCCGATACCGGCCTGCTTGATCGTCTCGAGACGCTCCCGGACGAGCCCGTACGGGTCGTCGAAGACGTCACGCTCCTTGACCTCGAGCGCGAGGCAGCTCGGCTCGAGCCGGTGGGTCTGCAGGAGGTCGATGACGTCGCTGAGCAGCCCCTCGGACACGAAGTCGTGACCGACGACGTTGACGGACACCCAGATCGGATGGTCGGGGAACCGGGTCCGCCATCCGGCGGCCTGGGTGAGCGCCTCGTGCATGACCCAGCGGAGCAGCTGGGTGCCGAGCTCGGTGCCGTGGACCGCGTCGAGGAACTCGCCGGGCCACATGAGCCCGAGGTGGGGATGGTCCCAGCGGAGCAGCGCCTCGACGCCGCAGACCGCCCCGTCGAGCATGTTCACGACGGGCTGGTACGCCAGCTGGAGCTCACCTTCGGTGAGGGCGCGGCGCAGCTCCCGGCCGAGGCTGACGCGCCGCAGCGCCTCGGACTCAGCGTCGCCGAAGCGGCGCGGCTCTCGTTCTGGCATGAGCACCCTGACCCTTCCGAACCCCCGCCCCCGGAGGTCGTTTCTCGACCCGGAACATCGGGCGATCCGCCGGTCACCTTGAGGGCGACCCGGACACGAAGCAGCCCGGCCATCGGGCCGGGCTGCCTGCGGGCGGGGCACTGCAGCTGTCGGGGTTCGTCGGGGTGAGCGGGAGTCCCTCTCCCCGGCAGTGGCCGCACCCGCGCCTCGGCGCGACCCGAACGACAACGTCGAGGACGGCGTCCGGTTGCTCCCGCCGCGACCCGTTCCGGCCACGGTCCGGGTCCGGGCGGGCTATTCGTCGGCGATGGCGGCGAGGACGTCGAGGCGGGAGGCCCGCCAGGCCGGCCCCAGGGCGGCGATCACGCCCGCGACCATCGACAGGGCGACGAACCCGGCGAGCTGCAACGCCGGGAAGCTGAGCACGGTCAGGCCCTGGGCCCGGAGCCCGGTGGTGAACGCCCAGCCCCAGAACAACCCGAGCCCGGTCCCGACCACACCTCCGATGAGGGCGACGATGACCGATTCGCCGCGGATCATGCGCCGCATCTGGCGGCGAGACATGCCGACTACGCGCAGGAGGCCCAGCTCGTGGGTGCGTTCGAAGACCGAGAGCGCGAGCGTGTTCACGATCCCGAGCACCGCGATGAGCTCGGAGAGCATGAGCAGCGCGACGGTGACGGCGAGGAACTGGTTGATGGCTCGTTCCTGGTCGCTGCGGTACTCGGCTCGGGTGAACACGTGGATGTTCGGGAACGCGCCGCCGAGCGCGGCGCGGACCTGGTCGCGGGCGGCGGTGAGCTCGCCCGGCTTGGCCCGCACGTACACGAGCGCGTCTTGGGCGTCGGACCCGAACCCTTGCTCGTACGCTGGTGCGGCGACGACGAACCCGACCGGGAACCCGCCGGTGAAGTCTCGTTGCCGGTACAGGCCGGCCACCCGGAGGGTCTCGATGCCCCGGGGGAACTGCATGTTGACCACGTCGCCGACGCGCAGGTGGTACTGGTCGCTGGTGTCGCGGGCGACGAGGACACCGTCCGCGCCCATGGCCGCCGCGCTGCCCGGCCCGACACCGAGGTCGACGACGCGGCCCAGGTGCGCTGGGTCGGCGCCGGCGACGGTCTCCTGGTTGCCGCCGATCGGGACCCGGACGTTGCCGAACCGGAACGCGGTGACGGCGTCCACCGCGGGGAGCGCGGCGACGCGTCGGGCGACGTCGGGAGAGAACATGGCGAACTGCTGGGCTTTGAGGATCAGGTCAGCCCGGATCCCGCTGTTCACCGCGCGCCGCACGGACGCCTTCGCGGAGTCGCCGAACGTGGCGACGAGCCCGACCACGGCCTGGCCGATCACCAGGGCGGACGCGGTCGCGGCGGTGCGGCGCGGGTTGCGCATCGCGTTGCCGCGCGCCAGCGTGCCCGGCATCC
>DATISY010000092.1:0-26230 GCA_035468285.1 Acidimicrobiia bacterium
GCCGCCCTCCTCGCCGACGCGCCCGGCGTGCGACTCATCGACGGGGGCGATGGGGCGCCCACCCCCCTCGAAGGTGCCGGGATCGACCCGGTGCTCGTCGGTCGGCTGCGCGCCGACCCGTTCGACGAACGCACCCTGAACTTGTGGGTCACCGGCGACAACCTGCGCAAGGGCGCGGCCCTGAACGCGGTACAGCTCGCCGAGCTGCTCCACGCGTCGAGCTAGTTCGATGCCCCTGCCCTGATCGAGGCGGGCCGGATCTATGCGGCGCGGGGCTGACCGACGCGGCGGGCTGCGGCAGGCGCCGCGGAGCGCAGCGGGGCCGGCTGCAGGCCGTCGTGGGCCCGCTTCATGCGCAGCAACGTCTCCGCTCCCGTGATCGACGCCAGCACCACCGCCGTGATGCAGACCCCCATGACGAAGCTCACGACCAGCAGTTCCAGGATCATCATGAGCATGCTGTTCCCCTACCCGGCACGGGACGGGCATTAAACGCCGGTTGCCCGTTTGTCGGTGGGCGCCCCCGGGTAGGTGGCAGGCATGGCAGCACTCTTGGAATGGGCGGCGATTCTCTGGTTGGGGGCCGCCGCGACGTACGTCCTGCGACACAACCCGAAGTCGGCGTCCGGTTCGTCCGGCCCGCGCGCCCGGTGGGCCGCCCGGCGCCGGGACCCAGCGCCGGCCGTGTCGGACGGTGCGCGGTAGTCGGGAGGCGATGGTCGGGCTGCCGGGACTTGAACCCGGGACCTCTTCGTCCCGAACGAAGCGCGCTACCAAACTGCGCCACAGCCCGTAAGAAGAGGTGAGTGTAGTGGCGGCCTGTCGCGTGCCCGATCGGGTTGCGATCCGCGACGGCTCTGTCAGACCCCCGCGGGCTGGGAGAGCAGCCGCTTGACGGCGCGGCGCAATGTCCCCGGGTCGATGGGCTTCACCAGCTCGCCGTCTGCTGCGGCCCGTTTGGCGAGGAACCGGTCGTGCTCCCGGTCGAGGAGCAACAGGATGGGGACGGTGGGAAGCCTCCCGGCGGACGCCTCGAGGTGCAGGTCGATCGCTACTGCGACGCCGCCCATGTTGTCGATCTGCAGGTCGAGGATGACCAGATCGGGATGGCGGGTCTCGACGACGTCGCGGACCGCTTGACCCCGGTCGACGTCGATGAGGTCGAGGTCGGGTCCGGTCAGCGCGGTCCGCACCTGGTCGCGGATCCAGGCGCCGTCGGCGGCGACGAGGACGGTGGCCACCGCGAGAACCTAGTCGGCGCCCTCGCCGTGGTCCGCGAAGAGGTGCGTGGCGACCGCGGTGAGGGCCGAGAAGTCGACGATGTCGTGGGACAGCGAAGGCACATAGGCGATCGTGCCGGCGCCGATCCGATGACCGAGGTCGGCGAGGTCGTGTCGCTCGCGTGACCCGAGGTCGACGTAGTCGGCCAGGTTCCGGAACCGGGCCGCGAGACGCCGGGCCGCCTCGCCGTCCGTCCGGTCGAGGGCGTCGGCACGGTCCCGCAGGGTCGCCGCTGGCGCGGGGGAGCCGAAGTCGGGGTCGACCCGGTTCACGATCAGCGCGTCGACCGGTATGTCGGCGTCGCGGAGCTGGGCCGAGAAGAACTCCGCTTCGTCCACCGCGTCCCGCCGGGGGGAGGTGATGAGCACGAATGCCGTCTCCGGCTCGGCGAGGAGGGCGTCGACCCGGGAGGCCCGGTCGCGGAACCCCTGCTCCATGCCCTCGAAGGCCCGGAAGAAGGCGACGATGTCGTCGAGGACCTCGGTCCCGATGACCTTCCCGACGGTCCGCAGGAATCGCTGCACCGCGGCGCCGGCGAGGCGAAGGTAGGTCCGGGTGGGCATCATGAGCAGCCGGAAGATGCGGTTGTCGAGCAGGCGGGTCAGGCGCTGCGGCGCGTCGAGGAAGTCGAGCGCATGCCGGGTCGGCGGCGTGTCGACGACGATGAGGTCATAGCCGCCCTCGTCGTGCAGCTCGTGGAGCTTCTCCATCGCCATGTACTCCTGGGTGCCCGACAGCGCTCCGGCGATGTTGCGGTAGAACCGGTTCTCGAGGATCCGGTCGGCTTGGGCGCCATCCTCGGCGTAGCGGCGGACGAGGTCGTCGAAGGTGGCGCGGGTGTCCAGCATGAGCGCCGAGAGGTGCCCGCCCGGCGCCGCGGCAGGGTCGGCCCAGCGTCCGCGGGGGATCTCGCGCGCCGTGTTGCCGAGCTCGGCGAGCCCGAGCGTGTCAGCGAGCCGCTTCGCGGGGTCGATCGTGACCACGACCGCGTTGCGGCCCTGCCGGGCCGCGACGAGGGCGATCACCGCCGCGGTCGTGGTCTTGCCGACGCCGCCCGTCCCGCAGCACAGGACGACCCGGCGCCGGGCGACGAGATCGGCGAGCGTCGTCACGGACCTGGTCCGGGGAGCTCGGCGATCCCGGCGGTGAGGGCGTCGGCGAGGACATCGATGTCGGCCGGTCCGATCTCCCCGAAGACGAACGGCAGGTGCAGCTGGGGGAGGGGGAGCCGGTGGGCGAGCCGGGCTGCTTGGTCCAACGCGAGCGCGTGGCGCTCGTTGCGGAACGCGGCTGCCGCGTCGAGCGCGACGGCTTCGCGTTCTGGCAGACCGAGCCCGGCGGCGGCGGCGTCGGCGGCGGCCCGGTGACCGTCGATCGGGAGCGCCTCCGGTACCGCGTTGACGATGACCGGGGCCAGCTTCACCCCGACACGGTCCTCGAGCGCGAAGGCCGTGTCGACGAGCTCGTTGACGGGGGTCTCCTCGGGGAGGGTGACGAGCGCCACCCGGCACCGGGTCGGGTCGGACAGGAGCTCGATGACGTCCTCGGCCTGGGCTCGCACCGGGCCGACCCGAACCGCGTCGAGGAGCCCGCGGGGGGACAGGAGGAAGGAGATGGCGTGCCCCGCCGCGGGGGCGTCGAGGAGGATGAGGTCGGCGTCGTGGGCCTGCTCGAGCGCCTTGACCTTGCCGAGGACCAAGATGTCCTTCATCCCCGGCACCGCGGTCGCGACCACATCGAGCGCTCCCGACTTCATGAGCCGACGCGAGATCCGCTGCAGACCCCGGTCCTCGAGGTACTCGCGGAGCGCCTCGTCGGGTGTGAGGGTCCGGACCCGCAGCCGCTCACGGACCGGTTGCTCCTCGTAGGTGAGCGGCGGGACGCCCAACGCGGTCGCGAGGCCCGATTTGCCTTCGACCTCGACGATCAGCACGCTGGCCCCGGCGCGGGCGGCGGCCGTCGCGAGCGCAGCGGTGACGGTCGTCTTGCCGACGCCGCCTTTGCCCGCCAGGACGACGATGCGAGAGGCGGAGCAGAACTGCTCCACGTTCATGGTTGACCCCGCAGGACCGCGCTTCGTACTGGTTCGCCCGCATGCTACGAGCGATGCCGCACGAACCCGGATCCGACGCGCGCTGCTCGGTTGCGCCTTCGTGGCGGTCGCGCTCGCGACCGTCGTCGCCGGTGAGGCTGGTGCGGCTCCGGAACCGGCCTCCACGACGCATGTGGCGGCGCCGACACCCGGTGGCCGGCGGGGAATCACGGTCGTGCAGGTGCAGGGCTACATCGATCCGCCGGTCGCGTCCCTCATCCGCAACGCCATCGCGGACGCGAACCGGTCCCACGTCGCGCTGCTCTTGCTCCAGCTCGACTCCGGAGGTGCCCTCGACGTCGACGTCGGATCCCTCGTGCACCAGGTGCGCGACTCCCGGGTGCCGATCGCGGTGTGGGTCGGGCCGTCGGGCGCGCACGCCAAAGGCGGGGCGGCGGTCTTGGCCGAGGCGGCGCCGATCCTGTTCGTCGCCCCGGGCTCGGACCTGGGGCCGGGAGTCCCCGACCGCCTCGATCACCCCACCGGGTCGGTGGCGTCGGCCCGGGATCGCCTCGGCGCCCTCGCCGCGACCGCGGGACGGGACGCTCCCGCGACCCGAACGCTCGGCGACCGCAGCGTCGGCGCCACCGACGCGGGTCGGCTCGCCGTGACCAACGGTGTGCGACCGACGATCGGTGAGGTCATCGTCACCCTCGACGGGCGCGTCGTCCGGACCGCGGCGGGCCCGATCCGGATGTCGACCGCGCGGGTGGTCGGGACCGGCCGGGGCCGGCGCCGCCAACCCAATCAGCAGGTGGTCTTCGACAGCCTCGGGCTCGGAGCCCGCATCCAACACACGCTGATCAGCCCCCGGGTGGCGTACGCCCTCCTCATCGTGGGGCTCTCGCTCGTCGTCTTCGAGTTCTTCGCGGCCAGCGTCGGGTTCGCGGCCGCGGTCGGCGCGGTCGCCGCGCTCGGCGCGGCGTACGGCTTCTCGCACCTCCCCGTGACGGGATGGGCCGCGGCGCTCCTCGTCGTGGCGCTGGTCTCCTTCGCGATCGACGTCCAGGCGGGCGGGGTCGGCGCCTGGACCGTGATCGGCACGCTGACGCTGATCGCGGGATCGCTCACCTTGTACGGGGGATCGAGCCAGCTGCGGGTCCCGTGGTGGGAGCTGATCCTCGTGGTCGCCGGCACGCTCCTCTTCTTCGTCGGGGCTCTCCCGGCGTTCGTGCGATCCCGGTTCTCGACGCCGACGATCGGCCGTGAGGCCCTCGTCGGGGAGCTCGGCCAGGCCGAGGTCGCGGTCGACCCCGACGGGGTGGTCCTCATCCGGGGGAGCCGCTGGCGTGCCCGGACCAACCGCGCGACGCCGATCTCCGCCGGCGCCTCGGTGCGCGTCGTGTCGGTCGAGGGCCTCGTCTTGGAGGTGGAGCCCGAGGAGGGGGGCGCGAAGGACTACCGGGACCGGGCCCGCTCCCGGCGTTCCGGGGCCGACGCCCAACCGGATGACGACCCGGCCCCCGATCCTCGCTGACACCTTTTCTTCACCGCAGAGGTGGGGGTAACGTCCGCGCGTCGCCCGGAAGGTTGCGGGGGACGAGAGGGGGAACCTGTGGCGCTTGACCGCGTCGCCGAGGCTTGGCAGCGCCAGGCCGCCTGCCGGGGCCCGGAATCGGCGCTCTTCTACCCGCCGGCCGCGCCCGAGTCCCGACCCGAGCGCGACAGCCGGGAACGCCGCGCGAAGGCGATCTGCGCCACGTGCCCCGTGCGGACCCCGTGCCTCGACTTCGCGTTGGAGATCCGCGAGCCGCACGGCATCTGGGGCGGCCTCAACGAACCCGAGCGGCGGGCGCTCCTCGAACGAGCCGGCTGACCCACCCCGACCAACCCTCGGTCAGGAACGGATCCGGCTGGCGGGGCCGGGGATCCGCTCATCGCCGCGGCGGCGCGTGATCCCGTTGCGGTCCAGCCAGCCGCAGATCGGCACGACGTACTTGCGGGTCGAGCCGAGCAGGTCGCGGATGTCCGCCACGGTCAGGTGGGGCCGCTCGCGGAGCGCGGCGATGACGGTCTCGCGGGCCTGGTCGAGCGCCCCCGCGCTGAAGACCACCCCGTCGACGTCGACGAGCAGACCCTCGCGGACGAGGGCCCGCACCAGCTCCCGGTCACCGGGACCGTCCGACGGGTCCGGCGGCGCGAACGGGGCGGTCTCGAACGCGGTGAGGACCCGACGGGCGTCCGCTGATTCCGCGATCGAGCCGTGGGCCGGGTCGCGCACCATCCCGCGGTCCACGACGAGGCTCGATGTCGAGGTGAGCGCGGCCCGGAGCTTCGGTACTGGGACGTCGAGGACGTCGGCGAGGGCCGCCAGCTCGACCCCGGTGTCGCGCGGGTGCCGGCGGTGATGGTCGGCGACCCGAATTGTGGCGTCCCGGCGCAGCGTGGTCAGCGTCGGTGTGTCGACCACCCATCGGTCGACGCGCGTCGCGAGCCCACGCGCGACGAGATCGTCTGCCGCGGCGCGGGCCTCGTCAGGGCCGAGCCCGCCGTCGCGCCCCAACGTCTCGTCGTCGAGCCATCCGCGGCTCGTGAGGAGCCGCTCGCCGATCGGGCGGCTCAGGCGCCCGTCGACGTCGCGGGCCCGGCGGACGGGTGCGACGTCGAGTACCTCGGCGCCGGCGAGGGTGCGGCGCCGGCCCGCGTCGCGGAGGACGATCCGGTCCCCGGGTGCGAGGGGCAGACCCGCGTCGAACCGGAGGCGGGCGAAGCGACCGTCGGCACCGAGCGCCCGGAACCAGACTCGATGCTCGCCCGACCCTACCGCCGCGTGAAGCCGGGCGCGGCGTTTCGCCTCCTCGCCGGGCAGGTGGACGATGCCTGCGTCGATCACGGACGGGGTCCGCCACTGGTCGGGTCGCACCACGGCGTCGCCCCGACGCAAGGACCGGTGCTCGACGCCGGCGAGGTTCAACGCGACCCGGGAGCCCGGCGGGGCGGTCTCGACCCGCTGCCCGGCGGTCTCGATGCCTCGCACCCGCACCGGGTGCGAACCGGCCCGGAGCTCGTCGTCCACGGCGACCGACCCGCCGGTCAGGGTCCCGGTGACGATGGTGCCTGCGCCCTTCATCGCGAAGACCCGGTCGATCCAGAGCCGGGGGCGGCCCACGTCACGCGCCGCGGGCGCGGCAGCGAGGACCGTGTCGAGCACCGCCCGGACCTCGTCGAGGCCCCGCCCCGAGACGGAATCGCATGCCACCACGGGTGCGCCGGCGAGCGGGGAGGAGGCCAGCCGCTCCTCCACCTCGAGCTGGGCCAGCTCGAGCATCTCGTCGTCGACGAGATCCGCCTTGGTGAGCGCCACCATCCCGTGCCGGATGCCGAGCAGCTCGAGGATGCGTAGATGCTCCTCGCTCTGGGGCATCCACCCCTCGGTCGCGGCGACGACGAAGAGCACGACCTCGACCGCGCCGACACCGGCGAGCATGTTCTTGATGAAGCGGACGTGTCCAGGGACGTCCACGAACCCGATCTCGAGTCCGGACGGCAGGGTCGTGAACGCGAACCCGAGGTCGATGGTGAGGCCCCGCTCCTTCTCCTCGGTGAACCGGTCCGGATCGGTCCCGGTCAGCGCCTGGACGAGCGACGACTTGCCGTGGTCGACATGGCCCGCGGTTGCGACCGTCCTCACCGTGCGTCGCGGGTGTCGGCGAGCGCGCCGCCGAGCCGGGTGTCATCGCCCGCGTCGACCGTGCGGAGGTCACAGACGATCGCCCCGTCCTCGATTCGGGCGACGACGCCGACGGCGCGGAGCGCGGCGAGGACCGCGTCGGGCGAAGGGACCTCGACCGCGACACCGACCGACGGGATGGTGAGCCCGGGCAGGGAGCCGCCACCGGCCACCGCCTCGGTGTCCACGACCTTGGCGCCCGGGATGGTCCCGGCGATCTGCTCGGCGCGCACGGCCAGCTCCTCGAGCGGGGTCATCGCCATCCGCCACAGCGGGATCGTGGTCGCGTCGCCGTCGAGGTACGCGAGCGCGACCTGCTGCAGCGCAGCGAGCGTCAGCTTGTCGGCCCGTACCGCCCGCGCGAGGGGATGCCGGGCGATGGTCGCGACGACGTCGGCGCGCCCGAGCACCACCCCCGCCTGGGGTCCGCCGAGGAGCTTGTCGCCCGAGAAGGTGACGACCGCCGCACCCGCGTCGATCGCCTGGCGCACCCCCGGTTCGTCGTGGAGCCACGCCGGTCGGTGGGGGAGCCACGGAGTCGTCTCGTCGAGGAGGCCCGACCCGGCGTCGACCATGACCGGCGGGCCGAGCGCGGCGAGGTCGGCCAGGGGAGCCGCTTCGGTGAAGCCGATCATCCGGTAGTTCGAGGCGTGCACCTTCAGGACCAGCGCGGTGTCGGGGCCGATCTGGGCCCGGTAGTCCTGGGCGCTGGTCCGGTTCGTGGTGCCGACCTCCACGAGGCGGCAGCCCGATTCGGCCATGATCTCGGGCACCCGGAACCCGCCCCCGATCTCCACGAGCTCGCCGCGGGACACGATCACCTCGCGGCCTCGCGCCAGGGCGCCCAGGGTGAGCAGCACCGCGGCGGCGTTGTTGTTGACGACGATCCCGGCTTCCGCGCCGCACGCCGCGGCGAGGAGCGCGCCCGCGTGCTCGTGGCGGGAGCCCCGACGACCTTCGGCGAGGCGGTACTCGAGGTTCGAGTACCCGCCGCCGATCTCGGCCGCTGCGGTCAACGCTGCGGGACCGAGCGGTGCCCGGCCCAGGTTGGTGTGGACCAGCACCCCGGTGGCGTTCACCACGGGCTGGAGGAGCCCGGCGCGCAGCCGCCGCACACGCTCCCCGGCGTCAGCGATGACGGCCTCGGCACCGAGCGGGTCACCATCGGCCACGCGGGCCCGGGCCTCGTCGAGCGCGGCGCGCGCGCACTGGACCAGGAGCCCACGTGGCAGGCCCGTCAACGAATCGAGGACCCGATCCACCGCGGGGAGCGCGCGCCGAGGATCGGTCACGACACCAGCGTACGGCGGTGTCGGAATCTGGCCGCAGCGCCGCGGTCGGAAATCTGACGCCCGTAGAATGAGTGTGGTGCAACCCCGGGACGCTGCGACCGTGCTCTTGATTCGGGACGCGCCCGAACTCCAGGTGTTCATGCTGCGCCGCAACCTCCAGTCCGTGTTCGCCGCCGGGGCGTACGTGTTCCCCGGTGGTGCCGTGGACCCCGACGATGATGACCCTGCGCTCCTGGGCGCCTCGGAGACGGTCGGCGCCGCCGCCGCCGTGGTCCCTGCCCGGTTTCGGGTCGCGGCGATCCGGGAGGCCTTCGAGGAGGCCGGCGTCCTCCTCGCCCGGGACGCGGCGACGGGCCAGCCGGTCGACGTCGCGTCGCTGAGCCCGGCCCGCGAGGCGCTCGAGCGCGGGGATCGGACGTTCACCGAGGTCGTGGCCGACCTGGGGGTCGTGCTCGACACCGGGTCGCTGTGGCCGATCGGACGGTTCATCACCCCCCGGGGCGCGCCGCGCCGCTTCGACACGTGGTTCTTCGTGGCGCCGGCACCGGACGGCCACGCGTACCGCCACGACGCCGGCGAGACGGTCGCGTCCCTGTGGATCCGTCCCGAGGACGCGTTGGAACGGGGTCGCGGCGGCGAGTTCGAGCTCATCGAGCCGACCTGGTGCACGTTGGGGCTCGCGGCGCAGTACCCGCGCGCCGCGCCGTTCTTCGACGCGGTCCGCGCTGGATGGGACGCGGCGTCGCCGCTCGAGGAGCGCTACCGCGACCGGGGCTGGCTGCTACGGGTCGGTGACACGCCGGACCTCGACGAGCGTCCCCAACCGCGGAAGACGACGGCCTGATGCCCGACCTCACGCCAGGCGTGCCGAGCGCGTTGTCGCCCCTCGTGCGGCGCGTCGTCGCGCCCAACCCCGGACCGTTCACCGGTCCCGGGACGAACACCTACCTCGTGGGGATCGACGAGGTCGCCGTCATCGACCCCGGCCCCGACGTGAAGTCCCACATCGACGCCATCGTCGGCGCGTCGATGAAGGAACGTGTCCGGTGGGTGGTCCTGACCCACACCCACCCCGACCATTCGCCGGGCACGGCCCGGCTCGTCAAGGCCACCCGGGCCGAGGTCGTCGCCTTCGGCAAGTATCGCGATAAGGACAGCGACATCGTCCCCGACCGGGTGATCGGCGAGGGCGACACCATCGAGGGCAGCGAGTGGGGCCTGGAAGTCCTCCACACCCCGGGGCACGCACCCAACCACCTGTGCTTCCTGTTGGAGGAGGAACGGGTCCTGTTCACCGGCGACACCGTCCTCGACGGCATGTACTCGGTGGTGAACCCGGCGCGGGGCGGTGACATGGGTGTCTACGTCAAGACCCTGGAGCGGCTCCGCCGCCTCCGTCTCTCCCGGCTCTGCCCCGGTCACGGCGACGTGATCGAAGAGCCCCGGGTCCGCATCGACGACTACCTCGCCCACCGCAAGCAGCGGGGCCAGCAGATCCTGCGGCTGGTGCGCAAGCGTGGCCCGGTCAAGGTGAAGGAGATCGTCGACACCCTCTACGGGGCGGACGGTCTGCCCCCCGAGCTGATCGAAGCCGCCGGGTGGCAGGTCCACGCGCATCTCGTCGAGCTCAAGGCCGAAGGCAAGGTGACGGGCACGTCCGCGAAGGCCGCGTGGAGCACGGCCTGACCCGATCCCCGGATCACGCCTTCGAGAGGCCGGCGGCGAGATCCAGGATCCGGGCAGTGCAGCTGCTCATCTCGACCGGGGGGAGGAGCTCCTCGACGACCCGGGCGGCGAGCGCGTGGAACGCCGAACCGGCGACCCCGTCCGGGTTCGACAGCGCGACCGGCACGCCCGAATCAGCGCCCGTGGAGACGTCGGGCTCCAACGGGATCTGCGCGACGAGCGGCGCCTCGATCTCGTCCGCGAGGGCGGCGCCGCCACCTTCACCGAACAGCGGGTAGCGGGTGCCGTCGGGCGCCACGAACGCACTCATGTTCTCGACGACGCCCGCGACCTTGAGGTACGAGCGTCGGGCCATATCCGCGACGCGCGCCGCGACCTTCTGCGCCGCGAGAGCCGGTGTGGTCACCACGAGCAGCTCGGCTTGGGGCAACATCCGGGCGAGACCCATCTGGATGTCCCCGGTACCGGGTGGCATGTCGATCAGCAGGTAGTCCATCTCGCCCCACCGGACGTCCTGGAGGAACTGCTCGAGGGCGCGGGTCAGGACGAGGCCGCGCCACATGAGGGCGGTCTGCTCGTCGTCGACGAGGAAGCCCATCGAGATGACCTTGAGGGCGCCGTCCGGACCGCCGGGCGCGGCATTCGGGATGATCCGGGTGTTCGGCTCGATCTTGCCGTCGGTTCCGCCGAGCCGGCCGTCGACGCCGAGCATCCGGGGAACACTGAACCCCCAGATGTCGGCGTCGAGGACACCGACCGTCAGGCCCCGGGCGGCGAGCGCGACCGCGAGGTTCACGGTGACCGATGACTTCCCGACACCGCCCTTGCCGCTCGCGACGGCGAGCACCCGGGTCGTGGCGGGGACCTCGGTCGGCTCGGCATGCTCCCGGGCGTTCCAGCGGGCCCGCTGCATGGCCGCGGTCTTCTGCTCCGGGGTCATCTCCCCGTACTCGACCACCACGTCGGTCACGCCCGGGAGACCCCGGACCTTTGACGCCACGTCGGTCTGGATCTGCCCGCGGAGGGGACAGCCTGCGGTCGTGAGCGCGATGCGGACCATGACGACGCCGTCGTCGCCGATGCGGACCTCGTCGACCATGTCGAGCTCCACCACGCTGGCGTGCAGCTCGGGGTCGATGACGCCCGCGAGCATGCCGCGCACGTCGTCCTCGGTCGGGGGCAGCGCGCGCGGGCTCGGGGGGGGAGGTTCGCTCATACAGTCAATAAAACCAGTCTGGCTTGAAAGTATGCCCTGTGGGGGGTACGGTCAAGGGCCGTGATCGATTTGGGCGTATTGAAGGCGCTCGCCGACGAGACCCGATACGCCGTCTACCGGGAGCTCGCGTCGTCGCCGTCGGCCCTGTCGGCCCCAGACCTCGCCGAGCGTCTCGGGGTCCACGCCAACACGGTGCGGCTCCACCTCGAGCGTCTCCGCGACGCCAGCCTCGTCGACGCCGAGGCGGTGCACCGCGGCACCGTCGGGCGCCCCCAGCACCTCTACTTCCTCGCCCCCGGGGCTCCCAGCCTCGGGTTCGACCCCCCCGCCCACGCGCTCCTCGCCGGGCTCCTCGCCGCCCTCGCCGAGCAGGTCGGCGCCGACCCCACCGACGCCGCTGACACCGGACACGCCTGGGGGGCCGAAGCCGGCCACCGGACCCGGTCCCGGTCGTGCGTGCGGGCCCTCACCGGCGAGCTGGAGCGGCTCGGCTTCGAACCCGCCGAAGCGGCCGGGGACGGCACCTCCGAAGGAGCCGTGCGCATCGACTTCCTGCACTGTCCGTTCCGGGAGCTCGCCGAGGCCTACCCGGAGCTGGTCTGCAACCTCCACCGCGGACTCTGCGAAGGCCTCGTCGACGAGGTCGGCGGGGGAAGCGTGGAGGAGTTCGCGACGTTGTACGACCCAGAGCCGTGCCACGTGACCGTGGCCACCCACGACGGCCAGTAGGCTCGACGCCGAGGAGGCAGCAGATGTCTGTGTTCAGCGTGACCGACGCGCGTGAGGTGTTTCTCATCTCCGACAGCGCCGCGGACAAGGTGCGAAGCCTCATCGAGGCGGAAGACACCACCGACGAGCTGTCGCTGCGCGTCGCGGTCCGTCCCGGCGGCTGCTCCGGCTACAGCTACGAGATGTTCTTCGACGCCGACGTCGCCGACGACGACGTGCGGACCCAGCACGGCGGCATCCAGGTCGTGATCGACTCCGCCAGCTTCGAGCTGCTGAAGGGTGCGACGCTCGACTACAAGGACGGTCTCCAGGGCGCCGGGTTCGCGATCAGCAACCCGAACGCTCAACGGTCCTGCGGCTGCGGCCAGTCCTTCTCCTAGCCCGGTCCTGCTCCGAGGCGGTCCTGCGGACCGTCGTCGAGATCACGTCAACGTCACCGTGCGCCCATGTCGAAAAAGTCGCGCGCCAGTCTGTTCAGCGCACCACGATCGGGTTACGCTTCGAGGCACTCGCGTCATTCGTGTCTAAGCGCGCCGCGCTGGTTGAAGGGAGCGACGCACATGTCATCGACCTGGCCGCCTAACCCACCGCTCGGTGGTGGACCCTCGACTCCGAGTTCCCCGCCACCGCCTCGACCGTGGGACCCGTCGCCCACGCCCACCCCCGCGCCGGCTCCCGTCTCGGCGCCGGCTGCCGCTCCGGCGAAGCCGGCCCAGAAGACGGCCCGCAAGGCCGCCAAGAAGCGGCCGGCGAAGAAGAAGAAGGCGGTCGCCAAGAAGCGGCCGGCGAAGAAGACGGCTCGCAAGGCGACCAAGAAGCGGACGACGAAGCGTCGGACCGCCAAGAAGACCACCCGTCGACCCGCGAAGCGCAAGGCGACGAAGAAGCGGGCCACGACGAAGCGCGCGACGAAGAAGCGGACGACCAAGCGCCGTCCCGCGGCGAAGAAGACCGCGAAGCGCCGCACCGCCAAGAAGACGACCCGTCGACCCGCCAAGCGCAAGGCGGCGAAGAAGACGGCCCGCAAGCCGGCGAAGCGGCGGACGGCGAAGCGCCGCTAACGAACCGGTCAGATCCACGATCGGGCCCACCGGTACGCCGGTGGGCCCGGCCGCGTCCGGGATCGCTACGAGCCGGGCGTGACGAGCGTCTGCAGCAGGGGCGTGATCTCGTCGCGTCCGAACGCGCTGTCCAGCCGACCGCGGATCGTCCCCGTGCCGTCGACGGCGAAGAACCACGGCTCGTACTGGATGTTCCACGCGGTGACCGTGGGGGCGAGGTCCACGCCCCGGTTCGAGCGGTAGATCTCCACGTGCGCGAACGTGACGCGGTCCTCGAAGGCCTTCTTGACACTCAACAGCTCGTCGAGCACCGGGCCGCAGTACCGGGTCTGGCACAGCGCCGGCGTCGCGAACAGCACCGCGACCGGCCGACCGGTTCCGATCACGTCGGACAGCGACACCGCATGGAGCGGGCATGCCGGCTGGCGGGTACAGATGGGGTCCACCCCGAGCGGGTTCAACTTCGTGGGTGACGGCGCCCGCGACGCCGCGCTCCCGACGACGGGCTCGTCCGCGGCCGGCTTCACCTCGAGCGCGATCGGGACCCGGGCGCCCCGGGTCAGGACCTCACCCTGGTACGTGCCCGGCTGCTCGAACACCGCGTTGACGACGTAGACCCCCCGGCCCTTCGGGAGACCGCCGCTCAACGGCCGGGCCGTGACGACCTGACCCTGGCTCGACCCGGGTGGCGCGAGCGCAAGCCGCGCCGTCGGCCCGGTCGCGGGCGTCGGACCCTTGTAGACGACGAACGCCACCCGCTGCGGCTGCGGCGACACGTACAGGTCGTTCGACACCAGCAAGGCGCTGAGCGCCTTCGAGGTCTCGGGTTCCGCCGCGCCCGCCCACGTCGGCCAGGTGGCCATCCCCGCGACGGCGAGACCCCCGACGGTCAGGAACGAACGTCGGCTCACGTCGGGGAGAGGGACCACGACTCCTATCCTGCCTGAGCGGCATGGATGAGCGGCATCGCGTCGAGTTTCGGTGCAACGGCACCCTGGTCTCCGTCGACACCGCCCCCGGCGAATCGCTGTTGTCGGTGCTGCGCGAACGGCTCGGGCTCCGGTCGGTGAAGGACGGGTGCGCGCCGCAGGGTCAATGCGGGTGCTGCACCGTCCTCGTCGACGGTGCCGCGCGTGTCGCGTGCGTCACTCCGGCGACCCGGGTCGCTGGACGCGAGGTGACGACCGTCGAAGGGCTCGCCCCGTCCCAGCGCGCCGAGCTGACCGACGCGTTCGTCGCGACCGGCGGGTCGCAGTGCGGCTTCTGCACGCCCGGCATCCTCATGCGCGCCGCCGCGCTCCACGCCCGGGAAACGATCGACGGGCCCGCCGTCGATCGGGCCCTCGCCGCGCACCTGTGCCGCTGCACCGGCTGGCGGACCGTGATCGACGCCATCGGCGCTCCGCGCCCGCCCGGCCCGGCCCGTCGCCTCGACGCCGCGGCGCGACGCGCCACCCTCGAAGGAGGTGTCCCCCAGCGGGTCGGCCCGGCCGTGCCGCTGGGCGAAGCCGGGTTCGCCGACGACGGCGCGCCCGACGGAGCCCTGGTCGCGGTGCCGCTGCCCGCAGGTTCCGACGCCACAGCCCTCGATGCCGTCGGAATGCGCTGGGTCGTCGCCCCGACCCTCCACGAGGCCCGCGGTCTCGCCGCCAAGGTCCAGGGGCGGCGCAGCACGCGGGACGACGCGGCTCCGCTGCCCCTTCCGGTCCGTCCCCCCGGTGGCGTGCGCCTCGTCACCGGTTGGGTGGAGCCGGCGTACCTGGAGCCCGACGCGTCGTGGTGCGAGCCCGGCGGGTCACCCGCGTCCCCACTTGCGAACGGGGGCGCGTTCGGCGCCAAGGTGGTCTCGGCCGCGCCCGCCGCGGCACGGGCGCTGGCCGACCAGCTCGGCCGGGCCGTCCGTGTCGTCTACTCCCGCGAGGACGTCGTCCGCCTGGGCGCGAAACGCCCCCCCATCGCGGCCACCGCACACGTCGCGGACCGGACCCTCGATGTGGCCGGCACCTACATCGGCGGCCCCATCGCCTGGGATCCTGACCCGCCGGTCAGCAACCTCACTGTCGAGGAGCGTTGGGAGGCGGTCCGCCGTCCCGGGCCCCCGACCTCGCCCGCGTTGCGGGCGTTCCCGCTCGCCGAGCGGACGGTGCTGCGCGAGGGTGCGGTCACCGAAGCCGGGCTCTCCCGCGACGCGCTCGACCGCGACGAACGCGTCGCAGCCACGCGTCTGCTCACCGTGGCCGCGACCGCGGGCGGCGCGCTCGGCGGCGCTCGCGTCGAGCTCGCCCCCGCGACGGGCGCGCTCACCCGTGTCGAGGTCCGCGTCGCCGCAGGCGATCCCCTCGACGAGGTCGTGCTCCGCTCCTATTGCATCGGCGCGGCCCACATGGCGCTCGGCTGGGTGCTGACCGAGACCATCGCGGTCGACCCGAGCAGCGGCGAGGTGCTCGACCTCACCATCCGGTCGTTCGGGATCTTGCGGGCCCGCTCCACCCCACCCATCGACGTCACCATCGTGGACGACCCCGGGCCGCCCCGATCCCGCGGCGGGGATTCCGTGTTCGCCGCCGTCGCGGCCGCCACCTGGGAAGCCGTCACCGCGTTCGCGGGGACGCGACCCGAAACGTTCCCTGCCCGAGGTACCGCCGCGGCGCGGGCGGCGCGCACGTGACCCGACCCGAGAGCCCACCGGGGTAGCGTCGTCCTGTGCCTGGAGCGCTCGTCTTCGTCGTGGCGATGGTCCTCGTCGTGCCCGTCGGGGTGATGGCGGCCGGAGCGCTGTGGAGCGCCGTGTTCGGCTGGCTCGAGCCCGCCGACGACACCGGGACCGACACCGCGGGCGACGACGCGTAGCGAGGCCGGTCCCACCCGGCCGTCGTGGGCTGCCGCGGATCAGGCGAGGGGACGGCCCTGTCCGAACCGGTACCCGACCGAGCGCACGGTCTGGATCCAGTTCGCGTGTTCCTCACCGAGCTTGGCCCGCAAGCGGCGGACGTGGACGTCCACGGTGCGAGCCCCCCCGTAGTACTCGTAGCCCCACACCCGTGATAGCAGCTGCTCGCGTGTGAAGACCTTCCCGCCGTGCGTCGCGAAGAACTTGAGCAGCTCGTACTCCATGTAGGTGAGGTCGAGGGGCCGATCACCGAGCGCCGCCTGGTACGTCTCGAGGTTCAGGACTAAGTCGCCGTACTCGACGATCTCGGGCCGGGCCCCCCGCCCGCTACGCCAGAACAGGTGCCGCAGCCGCGCCTCGAGCTCCTTCTGATGGAACGGAGAGAGGCAGAAGTCGTCGAAGAGGTCCTCGCGCAACTCGAGTTCGCCGAGCTGCGCGCCCGAGACGAGCAGCAGCACCGGGTCGAGTCCGGCGTCGCGCTTCCGCAACGCCCGGCACATGCCGAACGCGCCCTCCGGGTCCTCGTCGCAGACGACGACGGCGCCCGCCCACCCGTCGCGAGGCTCGTGCTGGGCGGCGACCGCGACGTTCCCGACCGCCTTCCACCGGTACCCGGCCAGGTCGAGGGTCTGGGCGAGCAACGCCGGCGGCGGGTCAGGAAACACCAGCAGCGGTTCCATGATCTCCATCACAAGGTGCCGAGATACCGGTCAAGCTCGTAGGGGGTGACCTGAGACCGGTAATCGTCCCACTCAGCACGCTTGTTGCGCACGAAATGCTCGAAGATGTGTTCCCCGAGCGCCTCGGCGACGAACTCCGAGCGCTCCATCACGTCGATGGCTTCGCCCAGCGACTCGGGCAACGAGGCGATCCCCTCCGCGGCGCGCTCCTCGGGCGTGAGCTCGAAGATGTTGTTGGTGGCCTCGGCGGGGAGCTCGTAGCCCTCGTCGATGCCTTTCAGGCCGGCGGCCAGCATCACCGAGAACGCGAGATACGGATTGCAGGCCGGGTCGGGGGACCGGAACTCGATCCGCGTCGAGCTTTCCTTGCCCTTCTTGGTGACTGGGACGCGCACGAGCGCGGACCGGTTGTTCTGGGCCCAGCACACGTAGACCGGCGCTTCGTACCGGACGCTCAGCCGCTTGTAGGAGTTGACCCACTGGTTCGTGACCGCGGTGATCTCCCGGGCGTGGTGCAGCAGCCCGGCGATGAAGCACCGCCCGACCTTGGAGAGGCCGTGATCGTCGCTCGCGTCGTGGAACGCGTTGACGTCACCTTCGAACAGTGAGAGGTGGGTGTGCATCCCTGAGCCGAAGTCACCCGAGATCGGCTTCGGCATGAAGGTCGCGTACACGCCGGCGTCGGCGGCGATCTTCTTCACGACATGACGGAACGAGATCACGTTGTCGGCCATCGTCAACGCGTCCGTGTACCGCAGGTCGATCTCGTGCTGGCTCGGCCCGAGCTCGTGGTGGCTGTACTCGACGGGGATGCCCATCGCCTCGAGGGTCACGATGGTCCGCTTCCGCAGGTCCGAGATGCGCTCGGTCTCGGTCAGGTCGAAGAAGCCGGCGTGGTCGAGCGGGACCGGGGCGTCCTCGGAGGCGAAGTAGAAGTACTCCATCTCGGGTCCGACATAGAAGGTGAAGCCCTTCTCCCGGGCGCGTTCCATGTTGCGCTTCAAGACGAAGCGGGGGTCGCCCTCGAACGGCTCGTTGGAGATGCGGTGCACGTCACAGAAGATGAGCGCCGTCGGCGCGTCGTCGCCGTGCCAGGGGACGATCTCGAAGGTGTTGGCGTCCGGGATCAGGAGCATGTCGGACTCCTGAACCCGGCTGTAGCCCTGGATCGCCGACCCGTCGAAGGTCATGCCCTCCTCGAGGGCGACCTCGAGCTCCGCGGGCGTGATCTCGAAGCTCTTGAGGAACCCGAGGACGTCCGTGAACCACAGCCGCACGAACCGCACCCCGCGCTCCTCGACGGTCCGGAGGACGTAGTCGAGTTGGTGCTGCATGTCGCCAGTGTGGCAGGCGGTGCGTGCCGTTCCCACGGGCGGCCCGCCCCCCGGGAGGCTGTTCATACTGCGTTCACAGTGCCGACCCGGTGGCCCTCCGCCGGACGTGACAGCATCCCTGCGTCATCGG
The DNA here is from genome assembly GCA_035468285.1 of Acidimicrobiia bacterium. Lineage (GTDB taxonomy): Bacteria > Actinomycetota > Acidimicrobiia > IMCC26256 > PALSA-555 > PALSA-555. The sequence continues at coordinate 18,062 of DATISY010000092.1, forward strand.
CGGACCACGGCCACAGAACGGCCGGGTGGGGCCCGCCGACCGGAACGGAGGAACAGCCACAGTGGAAAGCCGTACCGCAAAGGAGGTCCTGGACCTCGCCAAGAGCTCCGACGCCGCCTTCGTCGACCTGCGCTTCTGCGACTTGCCCGGGATCATGCAGCATTTCTCGATGCCGATCCACGAGCTCACCGAAGACGGCTTCGACGACGGCTACGGCTTCGACGGCTCGTCGATCCGCGGGTTCCAGGAGATCCAAGAGTCCGACATGCTCCTGATCCCCGACCCGAACACCGCGGTCGTGGACCCCTTCCGCGAACACGTCACGCTGAACATCAACTGCTTCGTGCGTGACCCGGTGACGGGGGAGTCCTACAGCCGCGACCCGCGCTACGTCGCGAAGAAGGCCGAGGAGTACCTGAAGGGCACCGGCCTCGCGGACACCGTCTACTTCGGGCCCGAAGCCGAGTTCTACATCTTCGACCAGGTGCGCTTCGACCAGAACCAGTTCTCCGGCTACTACTTCCTGGACTCCGTCGAGGGCGTGTGGGGATCGGGTCGTGAGTTCGAGCTCGACGGCGAGCCCAACCTCGGGTACAAGCCGCGCTACAAGGAGGGCTACTTCCCGGTCCCGCCGATGGACTCGTACCAGGACCTGCGGTCCGAGATGGTGCGAGTGATGGAAGACGTCGGGATCGAGATCGAGGTGCAGCACCACGAGGTGGGCACGGCGGGGCAAGCCGAGATCGACATGCGCTTCGACAGCATGCTGCGCATGGCCGACAAGCTGATGCTCTACAAGTACGTCGTGAAGAACGTGGCGCGAGCCCGTGGGAAGTCCGCGACGTTCATGCCGAAGCCGATCTTCATGGACAACGGCTCGGGAATGCACGTCCACCAGTCGCTGTGGAAAGGCGGGGAGCCGCTGTTCTTCGACGAGAAGGGGTACGGCGGCATCTCCGACATGGCCCGCTGGTACATCGGCGGGCTGCTGAAGCACGCCGCGACGATCATCGCGTTCTCGAACCCGACCACGAACTCGTTCAAGCGGCTCGTGCCGGGGTACGAGGCCCCCGTGAACCTGGTGTACTCGCAGCGGAACCGGTCGGCGGCGGTGCGGATCCCGCTGTACTCCAAGAGCCCGAAGGCCAAGCGGCTCGAGTTCCGCTGCCCCGACCCGTCGTGTAACCCGTACCTGGCGTTCTCGGCGATGCTGATGGCCGGCCTCGACGGGATCCAGAACAAGGTGGAGCCGCCGACGCCCGTCGATCGGGACCTGTACGACCTCCCGGCCGAGGACCTGGCCCAGGTCCCTCAGGTACCCGGGTCGCTCGACGAGGCGCTCGCCGCGCTGGAGGCAGACCACGAGTTCCTGCTCGCCGGGAACGTGTTCACCCCCGACGTGATCGACACGTGGCTCGCGTACAAGCGGGAGAACGAGATCGACTCGATCCGGCTGCGTCCGCACCCGTACGAGTTCTACATGTACTACGACATCTGATCTCGGAGGCGGGGCCGGGCGACCGGTCCCGCCCTCCCGGTCACGTGTACACGCGAATCAGGGGCACTCGATGCCGAGGTCGGCGCGCACGGTGTCGGGGGGCGGCGCGACCGAACCGCCGGGACAGCCCACCTCGGAGGTACCGAAGTCGGTGACGCTCCACGCGTCAGCGGCGCAGTGCACGATGCCGAACCCGCCTTGGTACACACCCTCCTGACCCGGGGCGGGCAGCGCATCGAAGCGTCCCCACGTCGGGTCGGACCGGGCCAGGCTCACGTTGTCGACGTTGTACTGCGTGGGATTCTGATTGAGCGCGGCGACCGGGCTCGCCCGAACCGCGGGCGGGACGGTGGGTGCGCCGCCGCACGGGCCCGCGGCCGTGATGGTCGTGGTGGTGGCGACGACTCGGGTGGTGGTCGACGTGGTCGTCGTGGTCGCGGCCCGCTGCGTGGTCGTGGTGCCGCCGCCGCATCCCGCGGCGAGGATGATCGCGGCGAGCGCCGATGCGCTCACGGAGCCACGCACCGACTGGACCCCTTTCACGCCGCTTCCCTTGCGGCGCGGGAGCCTACGCGGCGCGCCGGCGGCGTGACCGTCGGGTCAGGTTTGGCCGTAGAAGACGCGTTCGACGACCCGTCGGGCGCGGCGGGTGACACGGCGGAACTCGTCGCGCAATGCCGCCTCGGGGTGGTGGATCACGCCGAGGAGCCGGCTGACGCGGGCCGCGTCGCGACCCGCGGGAAGGGAGTCGGTCGGGCGGCCGGTGACCAGGTAGCAGCCGTCCCGTGCTCGCTCGCAGAACGTGTACGCCTCAGTGAGGACCTCGACGTCGTCGACGTCGAGCAGCCCCGCCGCGCCGAGCGCCCGCAGCGCCGGGACCGTCGCGGCGACCCGGACCGATGGGTGCGCCGCGCCGTGCTGGAGCTGGAGCAGCTGCACCGTGAACTCGATGTCGGTCAGGGCGCCTTTGCCCAGCTTGAGGTGGAACTGGGCATCCTCCCCCGGAGGGATTCGCTCCCGCTCGACGCGGGCCTTGATCCGTCGCACCTCGCGGGCGGCGTCCTCCGGGAACGGGTCCCGGTACACGAACGGCTCGATGAGCTCGATGAACCGTTGACCGACCTCGACGTCACCGGCCACTGGACGGGCCCGAAGGAGCGCTTGGAGCTCCCAGGTCAACGCCCAGCGCTCGTAATACGCCCGGTACCCGTCGAGGGAACGGGCGAGCGGCCCCTCCTTGCCTTCGGGTCGCAGATTGGCGTCCACCCGGAAGGTTTGTCCCTCGGCGGTGGTCGCGCTGATCTCGTGCACCAAGGCGCTGGCCATCGCGCTGGCCGCCTCGAAGTCGGACGGCCGCGCACCGTCATAGACGAATAGCACGTCGATGTCGCTCGAGTAGGAGAGCTCCCGGCCGCCGAGCCGGCCCATGCCGACGACCGCGAACGGCACGGTGGGGCGCAAGGCCTCGAGCGCGGCTTCGACGCACGCGTCGGCGAGGGTCGCGAGCTCGCGGGAGGTCACCTCGAGCGGCGCGAGCCCGAGCACGTCGCGGGCCGCGATGCGGAGCAGCTCTCGACGCTTGAAGCGGCGTAGCCCGGCGCGGCGCGCCGCGGTGTCCTGGCGCCACCCGAGGGTCGCCAACGCCGCGTGGCGGAGCTCGTCGGGGCTGCGCTCCCCGAGCCAGTCGTCGTCGCCGAGGAGCTCCACGACCTCGGGCTGGTGGAGCAGGGCGTCGCCGATGATTCGGCTCGAGCCGACGACCCGGCAGGCTCGTTCGGCGGCGCCGGGTTGGTCGCGGAACGTCGTGGCGAGCGCGCTCGCTTGGGTGCGGCCCTCGGCCAGTCGCCGGAGCTGCAGCAGCCCGAGGTCCGGGTCGGGGGCGTGGGAGAGCCAGTCGAGGATCACGGGCAGCATCTGCTGCAAGGTCCGGGACGTGCGGGTCAGGCCCTGGGTGAGCTCGCGCAACGCCCGGCGGGTGTGGTCGGCGTCGACGAACCCGAACGCGGCGAGGCGTTCCTGAGCGGCCTCGGCGCTCAAGGCGCCGGTCCCGGCGAGCGTGTCGAGGATCGGGGCGAAGAACAGCCGCTCGTGGATGCCGCGGACCACGGCTTGTTGGCGCCGCTGGTCCGTTTCGAATGCCTCCAGCGCGGTCGCCATCGGCTGGTCCCGGTAGCCGAGCACACGGGCCAGCAGGGTTCGGCTCGCGGAATCGGCAGGCAGGGTGTGGGTCTGCTGCTCGTCGCGGAGCTGCAAGCGGTGCTCCACGGTGCGCAGGAAGAGGTACGCGTCGCGGAGCTGGCGGGCGTCGCCGCGTTCCACGTACCCGCCGTCGGCGAGCTCGATCAGGGCGTCGAGGGTGTTGGGTGACCGGACCCGTGGGTCCGCCCGACCGTGGACGAGCTGGAGGAGCTGCACCGCGAACTCGACATCGCGGATGCCCCCCCGACCCCGTTTGAGCTCCCGGTCGTCGAGTCCCCGTCGCCGCACCTCGGCCTCGGCGCGTGCCTTCATGGCCCGGACCTCGCGGACCGCGTCGGGGTCCAGGACCTCGGGCCACACGAACGGACGCGCGAGCGACATGAACTGCTCCGCCAGCTCGGGGGCGCCGGCCACGGGCCGGGCCTTGATGAGCGCCTGGAACTCCCACGGGCGAGCCCACCGCACGTACCACGCGGCGTAGCCGTCGAGGGTCCGGGAGAGCGCGCCGGCGCGGCCTTCGGGACGGAGGTCAGCGTCGGTGCGGAACACCAACCCGTCGGCGGTGGGTTCCGACATGATCGCCAGGACCCGACGGGCGACGTGCTCGGTGTCGGGGGCGTCGCCGTCGTGCACGAACAGCACATCGACGTCGCTGGCGTAGTTGAGCTCGCGGCCGCCGAGCTTGCCCATCCCGATGACGGCGATCGGATGCGTCGGGGCTGCGAGGTCGGCCGCCCGGCCGAGACAGACGTCGGCGAGGTCGGCGAGGCGCCGCCCGACGGCCGGGAAGTCGATGAGCCCGGTGAGGTCGGCGGCGGCGATGCGCAGCAGCTCGCGCCGCTTCCATCGGCGTAGCTCGGCCGGGTCGTGCGCCTCCACCGCCGGCATGGGATCGTCGAGGTGACGGAACACGTCGACGAGCGTCGGATCCTGGATCAGCGCGTTGGTCAGGGACCGGGACGCGCACGCGATCGAGATCAGCCCGTCGCGCACGGTCGGCTCCTCGACGACCATCGTGGCGACGTCGGGGTCGGCCTCCACGGTCCGCTCGAGGACCGTGCGCGCCAGGGCGGCATCGGCGGCGGACTCGATCGCCCGCACCACGGCACGGTCACGGAGCGGCGTCACGGTGGCCATCGGACCAGTGTGTCGCACCGGTTCTCGGGCTTCCGCGTGGGGGCAGGCTCCTATCCTTGGCTGTATGGCACGCCTCCGGGTCGCCGCGGCCCAGCTCGACCTCGTCGTCGGGGATCTCGAAGGCAACGCGGCACGGCTCATCGGTGCCTACGACCGCGCCGCGGCCGAGGGCGCCGACCTGGTGGCGTTCCCCGAGCTGGCGATCACCGGCTACCCGCCCGAGGATCTCCTGCTGCGTCCGGCGTTCGTCGCCCAGACCGCTGAGTGGGTGGAGAAGGTGGCGGGCCACACCGGGCGCACCGCGGCGGTGGTCGGCTGCCCGCAGGCCGACGGGCCCCTCTACAACGCCGCCGCGGTCTGCGCCGGCGGCAAGGTCGCCGGCGTGTACCGCAAGCACCTCCTCCCCAACTACGCCGTGTTCGACGAGCAGCGCTACTTCACGCCCGCCCCGACCGACGGGCCCCTGTTCGACATCGGCGGGGCCCGGGTCGGGGTCACGATCTGCGAGGACGCCTGGAGCCCCACCGGCCCGATCCTGACCGAGGCGATGGCCGGGGCGGAGCTGATCATCAACATCAACGCCTCGCCCTACTACGCGGGCCGGCTCCGCGAACGGGAGGCGATGCTCGCCACCCGCGCCGCGGACGCCGACACCCCGATCCTCTACGTCAACCTCGTCGGCGGCCAGGACGAACTCGTCTTCGACGGCGCGTCGCTCGTCGTCGACGAGACCGGCACGATCGTCGCCCGCGCGCACCAGTTCATCGAAGACCTCCTGGTCGTCGACCTCGAGCTGCGGCCTGCCTCTCGCCGGCCGGTCGCTCCCCGGGCCCGCACGCAGCCGTCCCTGCCCACGATCCCGGTCAGCGAGGCGCAGCTCCACGACGCGCCGCTGCCGGCGCGCGTCGAGCCGACCCTCCCGCCGGTCCGCGAGGTCTACGAGGCCCTCGTGCTCGGAACCCGCGACTACGTCACCAAGAACGGGTTCACCGACGTGCTCGTCGGACTCTCGGGCGGCATCGACTCGTCGCTCGTCGCGATGGTCGCCGCCGACGCGCTCGGGACCGAGCACGTCGTGGGCATCCTCATGCCGTCGCGGTTCTCCAGCGAGGGCAGCATCCGCGACGCCGAGGCGCTCGCCGCGAACATCGGGACCCGGACCATCACGGTCCCCATCGAGGACGCGCACCGGGCTTTCCTCGGAATGCTGTCGGAGCCGTTCGCGTCGACGGAGAGCGGCCTCGCCGAGGAGAACCTGCAGGCCCGCATCCGGGGCACGATCCTGATGACGATCTCGAACAAGTTCGGCTGGCTCGTGCTGACCACGGGGAACAAGAGCGAGCTCGCGACCGGCTACTCGACCCTCTACGGCGACATGGCCGGCGGCTTCGCGGTCATCAAGGACGTCCCCAAGACCCTCGTGTACGCGCTCGCCCGCGAACGCAACGAGCGGGCAGGTCGGTCCCTGATCCCCGACGACGTCCTCGAGAAACCGCCGAGCGCGGAGCTGCGATCCGACCAGCGCGACAGCGATTCGCTACCCGACTACGCAGAGCTGGACCCCATCGTCGAGGACTACGTCGAAGGGGACCGCTCAGTGCGCGACATCGTCGACGCCGGTCACGACCCCGACACGGTGCGTCGCGTCGCGTCGTTGATCGACCGCAACGAGTACAAGCGGCGACAGGCCGCACCCGGGGTCCGTGTCTCACCGAAGGCCTTCGGCAAGGATCGGCGCCTCCCGATCACCAACCGCTGGCCCGGGTAGCCCGGCCCATCCCCGGTGAGGCGCTACGCCGCCGAAGGCGCCCTCGTCCTCGCGGCGTTTCTGTTCGGCGTCACGTTCCCGCTTGTCCACGACGCGCTCGGTGACGTCCAACCGTTCGCGTACCTCGTGCTGCGCTTCGCCATCGCGGTGGTCGTGTTGGCGCCCTTCGCGATCGCGATCGGACGTTCCCGTGGTGAGGACCGGCGGGCGTTGCTCCGCGCCGGCCTCCTGGCCGGGGTGCTGCTTGGCGCCGGCTACGCCGCGCAGACCGTCGGTTTGGCGCGCGTGTCACCGTCGACGTCCGCGTTCATCACCGGCCTCTACGTCGTGCTCACGCCCGTCGTCGAGAGCATCGTGCGCCGAGCCGTCCCGCCGCGAGCGGTCATCGCCGGCGGTCTCCTTGCCGCGTTCGGGCTGTACCTCCTCACGGGCGCCACCGTCGCGGTCGGCTCAGGGGAGCTGCTCACCCTCGCCTGCGCGGTGCTGTTCGCGGTGTGGATCGTCTACCAGGGCGAATACGCCAACCGGTTCCATCCAATCCCGTTCACCACGGTGCAGATGGCCGTCATCGTCGTCATCTGTCTCCCACCGGCGGCCGCCCAGGGGGTCGGACACCTGACCGGCTTGGCCCTGTTCGCCGCGGCGTTCACGGGCATCTTCTGCTCCGCGGTGGCCCTGTCCCTGCAGGTGTTCGGGCAACGGCGGCTCCCGCCGAGCCGCACCGCGCTGATCCTCATGCTCGAACCCGTCTTCGCGGCCATCGCCGGTTTCGTCAACGGGGAACGACTGACCGCCGTCGAGCTTGCCGGCGCGGCCGTGATCCTCACGGGCATCGCGATAGCCGAGCTGGCCACGACCAGCCGGGCCCGGCGCGACCATCCCGAGCTCGAACCCCACATCTTCTGAGCGGAGGACCCACCTACGATCCGGCTGTGCTGAGCATCGACGCCACCGCCTCGATCCTCGGGCACGCCTGCTGGCTCGAGGCCCGATGCTTCGAGCTCCTCGGCGGCTGGGTCCCGACGATCACCGATCCGGACCTCAAGCTGCTCGCGGCCCGGCACAGCCGCCACCACGGCTGGCACGTCGAACTGCTCGGCGAGGTCCTGCCCGCGACCCGCGACCACGACCCGCTCCGCCTCGTCGCCCCCGCCGACCCGCAGTGGGCCGACGTCGTCACCGTCGTCCGGGGGGACACCACCACGTCGGCCCTCGACCGGCTCACCGGGCTCTACCAGGCGTTCCTCCCCCGACTCGTCGCGGGCCACGTCGAGGGCCTCGACGCGACCAGCCCGGTCAGCGACGGGCCCGTCGCCCGGCGGCTCCGCATCGTCCTCGAGGACGAGCGAGCCGACCTCGCCGAAGGCCTCGCCGCGCTCGAGGCGTGCGCCGGCGCCCCGGTCGACCAGACCGCCGAGCGGCGCGCCACCGTCGAGGCGGCGCTCCCACCCCGCTGACCGCCCGGCCCGGCGTCGCGGACGCGCCGATACTCTCGGGAATCACACCGGTCGGGTCAGTGACCCACCGCTTGACACAGACCGTATGGTACGGGAGGAACCCCCCTCCG
>DATISY010000093.1:0-43111 GCA_035468285.1 Acidimicrobiia bacterium
CTGAAGGTGCTGACGCTCATCGACGCGCTCGGCGCCGCGGGGTTCGACGGGATCGCTTATGACGCGCGGGGCCATGGCCGCTCGGGGGGCGAGGCGACGCTCGGGGATCAGGAGCGTTTCGACGTCGCCGCCGCGGTCACCGCGGTCGGCGCCAGCCGGCCGGTCGTGCTGGTCGCCGCGTCCGCGGGCGCGATCGCGGCGCTGCGGTTCGCGGCGGCGGCGCCCGGTGCGCTCGATGGGGTGGTGACGGTGAGCTGCCCGGCGTGGTGGCGGCTCCCCCGCAATGGTCGGGGCCTGCTGTCGATGCTGATCACACAGACGCCGTTCGGCCGCGAGTTCGCCCGCCGTCAGATGGGCGTGCGGATCGCCCGGTGCGGCCCGCGGCCGGCGCCACCGGTGGAGCTCGTCGGTGAGGTCGACGCGCCGGTCGCGATCGTGCACGGCCGCGCCGACCCGTTCATCTCGGTCGACGCCGCGGAGGCGCTGTTCACCGCGGCGCGTGAGCCGCGGCGGCTCGAGGTCGTCGAGGGTCTCGGCCACGCCTTCGAGCCCGCGGCCACGCCGGCGATCGTCGCCGCGCTCGACTGGTGCCTCGGACCGCGTCCGGCGACCTCGACGCCCAGGCCCGCGTAGGGATCAGGGGCCGCCGGGCTCCTCCCACCACCAGGCCAGGCCGGCGAGGCCGGGACCGGTGTGCACCACCATGACGGGACCGAACTCGCCGATGAAGGCGGCCACGGGCTGCTCTTCCGCCTTCACCCGGTCCAGGAGCTCGCGGGCGACATCCACATTGAGGGCGTGGAGCGCGGCCACGTGGAGCGATGCGCCGGGCATCCGGGAGCGGTGGACCAGCCCCACGATCCGGTCGAGGGCCGCGTCGTGGCTCAGCGCGGGACGGAGGCGGCGCACCTTGCCGCCCCGGAACTCGAACAGCGGGTTGATGCCGAGACGCTTCCCCGCCCAGCCCGCGAGGCCGGGAACGCGGCCGCTGCGCACGAGATGCTCGAGGGTGGGGATGGTGGCGACGAGCCGCACGCGGTCGATGACATGGACCGCGGCGCGCTCCACGGCGTCGAGGTCCGCGCCCGTCTGCGCGGCTTGCGCCGCGGCGAGCACCACGAGGGCCTCCGCGCCCCCCGCGGTCGCGGTGTCGACGACCCGGACGGGACCACCCACGGCGTTGGCCGCCAGGAGCGCCGACTGGTAGGTGGCGCTCATCGAGCCGGCGATGGTGAGGAGGACGACACCGTCGCTGCCCCGGAGCGTGTCCTTGATCGCGGTCTCGAACTCGCCCGGGGTCGGCGCCGAGGTCGTGACCTGGTCGTGGGTCACGAGCTCCTCGAGGGGTCGCGTGCCTTCGAGCTCGGGCTCACCGCGCACCGTGAGCCACATCGGCACGACCGTGACCGCGTACTGCGCGGCCAGCTCCGCGGGGAGCGCGGCCGCGCTGTCGGTGACGACCGCGACGGTCATGACGGGACTTGCTGGAGGTCGGGCTTGGCGATCCGCTCACTGACGAGCAGCGACGCCAGGATCGTGAGGAGCCCCGAGCACAGCAGCACGACCCGTGACGGCTCGAGCGTCCCGACGAGCGGCCACCGGACGTCGGTGAGCAGGTCACCGGCGATCCCGGCGCCGATCGCGGCGAGGCTCAGCGCGACGCGGATCACGACGTGGAACGCGGCGAAGGCGAGGAGGCGGTCGGTGCCGTCCAGTCGGGACTGGAGCGCGCCCATCCCCGACGCCAAGGTGAAGGCAGCCGCGGCGCCGAACGCGGTCGCGCCGACGAACGCGAGCGAGATGGTCCCGGCGAGCGAGAAGAGCGCGACGACGCCACCGATGGCGAGGACCCCGAGGCGGGTCTCGAACAACGGTTCCCGGCCGCGGCGCAGCTGCAGCAGCCCGAGGCCGAGGGCGGCCCCGACGCCGAACAGTGCGATGAGGATCCCGAACTCGGTGTCGCTGGCGTGGAGCACGTTGCGGACGAACACGATCCCGAGGGAGAACAGGGCGCCGAGTCCGAGCGCGACCGCCGCGGTGGCCGGCATCACGGCGCGGACGAGGGGGATCCGGAACGCGTCTCGGAAGCGGATCTCGCTCCGGTCAGCCTCGGATGCGGTCGGTGCGCCGAGCACGCGGAGCCGACGGATGAACCAGAACGACACGAGGAACGTGAGGGCGTCGATCCAGAACACCAGGGCGAGCGGCCGGTGGAAGATGACGAGCGGCAGCGCGGCGACCGCGGCGAACGCGCCCGCCCCGAGGGGAATGGTGCCGTAGGAGGAGCCGAGGACCAGCCCGTTGGCCATCGGGAGGTCGTCGTCGCCCACCAGGTCCGGGATCGACGAGTCCCGTGCCGGGAGGAACACGATGCTGGCGGCCTCGATCACGACGGCGCACAGGTAGATCCACCACAGGCTGCGGATGAGCGGGACGGCCGCGATCACCACCGCCCGGAAGGCGTCCATCGTGAGCATGGTCTTGCGCCGGTCCCAGCGCCGCACGGCCCGCGTCGCGAGGGGGCCGCCAAGCGCGGCGGGGAGCAGCCGGAGGGTCAGGATCCCGCCGACCGCGGTGGGTGAGCCGGTGAGCTTGAGTGCCAGCGCCATGAACGCGACGGTGCCCATCCAGTCGCCGAGCGCGGAGACACCTTGGCCGATGAGGAGGTCCCGGAAACCGCGGCGATGGAGGAGGGTGCGGACGGTCACGTGGGCTCGAGGTCGTGGTCGTAGAGGAGCCGGCGGAGATACGCGCGACCGGTGCGCTCGGGGGGTCGGCCGTTGCCGACGACGCGCTTCACGAGCATCGGCGCGGCGATCGCGCCGCCCGCGACCGCGCCGCTGGTGCCGTTGGTGATGACGAGCATCGGGGTGAGGAGGACCTCACCGAGGAAGGCGCCGAGCCCGGTCTGGCGGAACGCTCGGCCGGCGACGAGCACGGCGAGGAGCAGCACCGCGCCGGGCCAGGCGTTGACGAGCAGCGACCCGAGCGCGGGGGCGAGGCCCCGTCCGCCGTGGCCGCGCAGGAACGGTGACCAGTTGTGGCCCGCGACGGCGAGGCCGCCGGCGATGCCGGCGGCGATGGGGTGACCCCAGAGGAGCAGCGGCCCCACGGCGCCCTTGGCGACGTCGAGGATCCCGGCGAACGCCAGCGCTTTGAACCCTGCGACACGGTAGAGGGAGGTGCCGGACACGGTGCCCGAGCCTGTCTCGCGCAGGTCGACGCCCCGGCGGCGGCGCGCCACGAGGTTCGAGAACGGCACCGACCCCGCGAGGAACGAGAGCACGCACACGCCGACGACGAGCATCGGGTCATTCTTGCCGGTGTCGGTGTGCGGCCCTGATCGTGGGGCGCGGGGCCCGGACCGGTCATCTGATGCCGCAGTGGCTCAGGGCAGACAGACCTCGGGGAGCGGATGCCGGTAGAGGCGGGCAGCGTTCTCGTGGGTCATCTTGCGCAGGTCCTCGACCGGGAGGTCGCCCCAGTGCCGCTCGATCACGGCCTGGGTGTCGGGCCACGTCCCGTCCCCGTGGGGGTAGTCGGTCTCGACCATGACGTGGTCGATCCCGATGGCGTGGCGGGTCGCGATCGTGGAGGGGTCGTCGATGGTGCAGAACCAGAAGTTGCGCCGCAGCACGTCGGCGGGGCGCAGGCCGCCGAAGCCGTCGAGGCCGTACCCGGACCGGTCGACGATGTTGTCGAGCCGGTCGATGAGCATCCCGACCCATCCGATGCCGCCTTCGGACATGGCGATCTGCAGGTCGGGGTACTTCACGGCCCACGCCGACCAAACCCACTCGGCGCACGCGGTGAGCGACAGCTGCCCGAAGAGGGTGGCGCCGAGCTGCAGGGGCGGGCAGCCGGCCGGGAACTCCGGCATGCCGGACGAGCCGACGTGGAGGCTGACGACCGTGCCCGTCTCGGCGCACGCGGCGATGATCGGCTCCCACGACTCGTCGAAGATGGAGGGGAACCCGATGCGGTGGGGCCGCTCGGGCAGCGTGACGGAACGAAACCCGCGGTCGGCGTTGCGGCGGATCTCGGCCGCGCCGAGCTCGGGGTCGGCGAGCCAGGTGATCCCCATCGGGATGATCCGGTCCGGGTGCGCGGTGTACCACTCGTCGAAGAACCAGTCGTTCCAGGCCCGGGTGACGGCGAGCCCGAGCTCGGGGTCCTTGGCCTGGGAGTACACCCGGCCGCAGAACCCGGTGATCATCGACGGGAAGTTCAGCGAGGCCCACACGCCGTTGATGTCCATGTCATGGATGCGGGCCTCGATGTCCCAGCACCCGCGCCGCATCTGGTCGAACCGGAACGGCTCGATCTTGACCGTGTCGAGTCGACGGCCCGCGACGGCGTTCTGGCCGACCTGGAAGTGGCGTTGCCCTTCGAACTCCCAGACCTCGTGGCCGCGTTCATCCTCGACGATGCGGGGGGCCCGCTCCTGGAGGTCGGCGGGGAGCCGCCCTTCGAACATGTGGGGGGGTTCGACGAGGTGGTCGTCGACCGAGATGATCGTGTACTTCACGGGGCGCGGTTCGGGCTCCGGGAGGAACAGCTCGGGGTGCGCCTCGAGGGGGTCCAACGCGGTCGTCACGGTCAGCTCCTGGTTGCGGCCCAATGCACCCGCAAGGGTACGTGGCGGAGCCCGGTGTGTTTGTTGCTTCGGGTCCACTCGGGCGTCCCGGCCGGCTCCAGTCGCTCGACCCGGGTTGCGAGCTCCTCGAGGGTGACGCGCAGCTCGAGGCGGGCCAGGTTGGCCCCGAGGCAGAAATGCAGGCCGTGCCCGAACCCGAGGTGCGGGTTGGGGTCTCGGGAGACGTCGAACGACATCGACTCGGCGAAGACCCGTTCGTCTCGGTTGGCCGAGGCCTCCCAGAACACGACCTTGTCGCCGGGTTGGATGGCCATCCCGGCGAGCTCCGTGGCGCACGTCGCGGTCCGGCGGTTGTACGCGGCGGGGCTGGTCCAGCGGACGATCTCCTCGACCGCCCGGGTGTGCAGGGTCGGGTCGTCGCGGAGTCGTCGCCACTGGTCGGGTCGCGCCGCGAGCGCGAGGAGGCCTCCGGCGGCGGCGCTCCGCGTCGTCTCGGCGCCGGCCGAGAACAGCAGGGAGAAGAAGAGCTGCAGCTCTCCGTCGGTGAGCTGTGGTGGGTCCTCCGCGTCGAGGCGGGCATTGGCGGCGACGGACAGCATGTCGTCGCCGGGGTGGCGGCGCTTCTCGGCGATCAGCTCGGTGCCGTAGTCGAACATGGCGCGCTGCGCCGCGCTGACCTCCTCGGTGGCCTCGAGGTAGCCGCGGTCCTTGAAGTCGAAGGTGTGGTCGACCCACTCGGCGAGCTGGTGCCGGTCGGCGGCGGGGACGCCCATGAGCAGCGCGATGGCATGGAGCGGCAGCTCGCGCACGAGCAGGACGGCGTCGCAGTCCTCGCCGTCGACCTGGTCGACAACGGCGCGCAGGTGCTCGCGGAGGTTCGCCTCGAGGTCGGTGACGGCCTTGGGGGTGAGCCCGACGCTCACGAGGCGGCGTATGCGACCGTGACGGGGGTCGTCCATCATGTTCAGGACCTCCCCCGCGATGGCTTGGTCGGGCAGGATCGTCCCCGCGCGGGCCCGGTGGCCCCCGCGCTCCGAGGAGTACGTCACGGGATCGCGCGCGACCGCGAGCGTCTCGGCGTAGGTGGCGACCGACCAGAAGCCGTCCCCGTCGGGGGTGTGCGGCGTCGCGTCGTGCCACAGGACGGGGGCGACGCGCCGGTGCCGCGTGAACGCGTCGTGGGGGAACCCGTGCGCGAAGTTGTCCAGGTCGGTGAGGTCGAACCCGTCGAGCAGCGCCGAGGTGGGGACCGACTTGACCGTCACGGACGCTCAATCTAGGCGGGCTGCCCCGTTTCGGGACGGGACGCGGTCGGCGTGCGGCGCCGCGCCGGCTGGGCGTACGGTGCAGGCGTGGCGACCCTGCGCTTCAACCACATGGAGATGACGTTCCCGCCGGGCACCCTCAACGAGTCGTTCCGCCGCGAGGTCGCTGCGTTCTACGGTGAGATGTTCGGCTGGGAGTCCAGCGACGTCGACGTCGTCGGGCAGCGCTGCCAGTACCTGCGAGTCGACGATGGCCAGTTCATCCTGCTCGCGGAATCGGAACGGCCGATGGCGTCGCCGGGGTATGACCATCTCGGGCTGCTCTGTGAGTCGCGCGCCGACGTCGACGAGGTCCTCGCCCGGGCGAAGGCGTGCCGCGACCGGGACGACCGGGTGCGGGTGAAGGAGTACAAGGACCTCGACACCGGCAACGTGACCGTCCACGCGTTCTACGTGAAGTACCTGTTGCCGATCTGGTTCGACGTGCAGTGCATGGAGTGGAAGTCCGGGACCGCTCCGGAACATCGCTGGCAGTACACGTCGGTGTAGCGCCCATCGTGGACTTCGACCCGTTCTCACCCGACTTCTTCGACGACCCGTACGGCACCTACCGGTGGCTGCGCGACGAGGCCCCCGCGTACCACAACGAGCAGTACGGCTTCTGGGCCCTGTCCCGCTACGAGGACGTCGTCGCGGCGCACCGCGACTGGAAGACCTTCAGCAGCGAGCACGGCCTCACGATCGACCAGCTCACGGACCCGAACACCCCGGTGCGGGGCACGAGCATCATCATGATGGACCCACCGGAGCACGAGCTGCTCCGCAAGCTCGTGAGCCGCGTGTTCACCCCCCGGGCCGTCGCGGCGTTGGAGCCGATGGTGCGCGGTGTCATCCGGTCCCACCTCGAACCGCTGATGGACCGCGACGACTTCGACCTCGTCGCGGACTTCTCGGCCCCGTTCCCCGTCGAGGTCATCTCCACGATGCTCGGCGTTCCCGAGCCAGACCGCCAGCAGATCCGACACTGGACCGACGCGCTCCTGTACCGGGAGCCCAACGATCCCCGCACGACCCAGGAGGGAATGGAGGCCGCGCTGCTGCAAGTCGGCTACTTCCTGGACCTCATCGCCGACAAGCGAACCAACCCGGGCGCCGACGACCTGATCAGCCGGCTCATCGCAGTGGAGGTCACCGACGAGGACGGCACCTCCCACCACCTGACCGACGGTGACATCGCGGGGTTCGCGCTGCTGATCGCCGCGGCGGGCAGCGAGACGGTGACGAAGCAGGTCGGCAACGGCGTGGTGCTCTTCGACCGGAACCCCGACGAGTGGCGCCAGCTCGTCGACGACCGCTCCCAGACGGCGAACGCGGTGGAGGAGGTGCTGCGCTACTGGGCACCGTCGCAGTACCAGGGTCGGTTCTCCCACGCCGCGTCGACGTGGCACGGCGTGACGATCCCCGAGGGGGAGCCGGTCCTGTTGATCACCGGCGCGGCGAACCGCGACGAACGCGCCTACGACGACCCCGACCGGTTCGACATCGACCGGCTCCAGCCGCTCGCGGTCGGTCTCGGGCACGGGATCCACGCCTGCCTCGGTGCGGCGCTGGCCCGCCTGGAGAGCCGCATCGCGTTCGACGAGATCGCCGACCGCTGGCCCCGCTACGCCGTCGACGACGCCGGCCTCCGCCGGGTCCAGATGTCCAACGTCGCCGGGTTCTCGAACGTCCCGGTGCGGGCGTCGGCGTAGCCACCCGCGCCGCCCGGTCCCCACATTGGGACCTCTATGACACACTCCGCCCCATGACATCCGGTGCGATCACCGAGGACGGCGTCGCCCGGCTCCGAGCCCGGATCGGGGTCCCCGAGCCGAACCCGCACCCGGCGCACTACGCCCACCCGAACGAGGACGCGTTCCGCCATGTCGCCGAGGCCTACGGCGACGACAACCCGCTCTGGTGCGACCCGACGTACGGTCCCTCGACGCGGTGGGGTGGGGTCATCGCCTCGCCCGCGCTCGTCGGCGGCGACACCCTGATCGGCGTCGACGAGGTGCCGGCGGTCCCGGCCGAGCACCGCGAGCTGATGAAGGGCGACCCGCTCCGGGGCGTGCACGCCTTCTACTCCGCGAGCGCCCGCGAGTGGTGGGCGCCCCTCCGACCGCACCGGCCGCTGTGGCGCCGCAACGCGCTCGTCGGCGTGCTCGACAAGCCCAGCGAGTTCGCCGGCCGAGCGGTGCACGAGTGGACCGGCCAGGTGTTCCGCGACGACGAGCACCTGCTGTCAGCCCAGCTGCGCCTCATGGTCCGCACCGAGCGAGAGGCCGCCCGCAAACGTGACGCCGGCGAGCGCCACGGCCCGGAGCCCTACACCGACGAGGCGATCGCCGCGATCGACGAGCAGTACGCCCGCGAGCAGCGACGGGGACCGGAGCCTCGCTGGTGGGACGACGTCGAGGAGGGCGACGAGGTCGAGCCCCGCGTCAAGGGCCCGCTGACGGTGACCGACATGATCTGTTGGCACGTCGGGATGGGGATGGGCCTCTACGGCGTGCGCCCGTACCGCCTGGCGTACGAGAACCGGCAGCGCATCCCGCGCTTCTACCATCGCGATGACTTGAACATCCCCGACGTGATGCAACGCGTGCACTGGGACCCGGACTTCGCGCGCCGGTCCGGGAACCCGACGACGTTCGACTACGGGCGCATGCGCGAGACCTGGCTCATCCACCTGTGCACCGACTGGATGGGCGACGACGGGTGGCTCTGGAAGCTGGACTGCGAGTTCCGCCGTTTCAACTACGTCGGTGACACCCAATGGATGCGGGGCCGGGTGGTGCGCAAGTACCTCGCTGGCGGTGACCGCCCGGCGGTGGATCTCGAGCTGGCGGGCACGAACCAGCGCGACGAGCTCACGACCCCCGGGCTCGCGACCGTGCTGCTCCCCAGCCGGTCGCACGGGCCGGTGCGGCTGCCCGACCCGCCCGACGGTGCCACGACCCTCGAGGCCGCGCTCGAGGCGCTCGCGGCGCGGTACCGGAAGCCTGCGGCGAGCGCGACATGACCGGTTCCGCGACCCCCGGGCTCGACGCCGTCCTCGACGGGGCGACTTTGCGGCTCACCCTGGACCGGCCTACGCGGCGCAACGCGCTCGACGACGCCGT
Source organism: Acidimicrobiia bacterium (assembly GCA_035468285.1). GTDB lineage: Bacteria > Actinomycetota > Acidimicrobiia > IMCC26256 > PALSA-555 > PALSA-555. The sequence goes on from DATISY010000093.1 coordinate 9,027, forward strand.
GACCGCGGCGCTCATCGACCAGCTCGAGCGCGCCAACGAGGACGAGGCGGTCCGCGTGATCGTCCTCGCGGGCCGCGGCGACGACTTCTGCGCCGGCTTCGACCTCGCGACCCGCGGCGACACGTCGACGCGTCCCCGTCCCGGGAGCCTGCAGCGCCGCCTCCCCTCGGGGGCGCACCGGGTCATCTCGTTGCTCTGCTCGGTGCAGATCCCGGTCGTCGCCGCGGTGACGGGCTGGGCCGCGGGGATCGGCCTGCACCTCGCGGCGGCGGCGGACTTCTGCGTCGCGGCCCGCGACGCTCGGTTCTGGGAGCCCTTCGCGACCCGAGGCTTCACACCCGATAGCGGGGGCACGTGGCTGCTCCCCCGCCTCGTCGGGGTCGCCCGGTCCAAGGAGCTGCTCCTGCTCGGCCGCGAGCTCTCCGGCACCGAGGCTGAGGCGTGGGGCCTGATCCACGCCGCGGTCGACGGGCCCGACGTCGCGGGGCGCGCCGACGAAGTCGCCGCGACTCTCGCCGCGGGGCCGACGGTGGCCCTCGGGCTCACCCGCTGGCTCGTGAACACGGGCGGCGGCCTCGACCTCGACCGGCACCTCGCCAACGAGGCGTTCGCGCTCGAGCTGGCGTCCCGCACCGCCGACTTCCGAGAGGGGCTCACCGCGCTCCGCGAACGGCGTCGGCCGGACTTCGGCGGGCGATGAGCGCACGCGTGTCGATCACGGCCGCCACCGGCGACGACGACGCGGCGGCGGTGACCCGCGCCTGGGTCGAGGACCATGTCCCGGCGGCGTGGCGGCGCGCCGCCCACGACGGCGGCGTCGACGCGATCCGCCGGGCGCGCAGCCGCACCGAGTACGAGGAGTGGTACCCGACGTTCGGTGGGTCGGGTCTGGCCGTCCCGACCTGGCCGCCGGAGTACGGCGGTCTCGGCGTCGGTCCGACGGCGGCCCGCGCCATCGACGGGGTGCTCGCGCCGTATCACCTCGGTCGCCTGAACCCGCTCGGGTTGAACCTCTGCGCGCCGGCGCTCTTCGCGCACGGCACCGACGCGCAACGCCGCCGGTTCCTCCCCCCCATCGTCGACAACAGCGAGCGGTGGTGCCAGCTGTTCAGCGAGCCGGGCGCGGGCTCGGACCTCGCCTCGCTCGCGACCCGCGCCGGGCGCGACGGCGACGAGTGGGTTGTGACGGGCGAGAAGGTGTGGACCACGTGGGCCCACCGGTCGGACTTCGCGGTGCTGCTCGCCCGGACGGACACCGCCGTGCCGAAGCGGCGAGGGATCACCTACTTCCTGGTGGACCTCCACCAGCCGGGCGTGGAGGTCCGGCCGCTGCGCCATCTCACCGGCGAGGTCGACTTCAACGCGGTGTACCTCGACGGGGCGCGCATCCCCGACGGCCAGCGGGTCGGTGACGTCGGGGACGGGTGGCGGGTCGCGAACGCGACGTTGTCGTCGGAGCGCCAGATGGTCGCGGGCGCCGGCTCGGGCGGGGTCGACCGCATCGGCGGGTCGGGCGTCGACCACAGCATCGACCTGGCCCGCCACCGCGGGGTGGCGGGCGCGCCGCTCGTGCGCCAGCGCCTCGCCGGCCTGGTCGCCGAGGAACGCATCCGGTCGTGGACGAACGCGCGCGCTCGCGCCGCGCGCGCCGCGCGACGCGTCCCCGGCCCGGAGAGCAGTGTTGGGAAGGTGCACTCCGGGGAGCTGAACCAGCGCCTCCAGGTCCTCGCCACCGACCTGCTCGGTCCCGACGCGACGGCCCGCGACGCCCCGACGGGGGACTACCCGGCGGGACTGGCCCGTGAGGTCCATGGGATGCTGCGCAGCCGGGCGAACACCATCGAGGGTGGGACCAGCGAAGTGAACCGCAACATCATCGGGGAGCGCGTCCTCGGGCTTCCCCGGGAGCCGGACCCGTGGCACGACGCGCCGTGGCGCGAGGTCCCCCGTTCATGACGGGCGACTACACCCGGCTGCGTGTCGAGCGGCATGGCCCCGTCGGCTGGCTGATCTTCGACCGGCCCGACGTCGGCAACGCGCTCGACGCGGTGATGTTCGACGAGCTCGAGCGGGCGTGGCGCGAGCTCGACGACGACCCGACGGTTCGGGTCATCATCAACACGGGGGAGGGCGGCGCGTTCCAGACCGGCCTCGACCTGGCGCAGCTGGCCGACGACCCCGACGCGCTGCGCACCCACGCCCGTCGCACCCGCGACGCCGAACTGTGCCTCACGGCCTGGCACCTCGATGTGACGAAGCCGGTCGTCGCGGCGGTGAACGGGACCTGCGCCGGCGGTGGCCTCCACTTCGTCGCCGACGCCGACATCGTCATCGCCGCCTCCGACGCGACCTTCGTCGACCCGCACGTCTCCGTCGGTCAGGTCACCGCCTTCGAAGGAATCGCCCTCGTGCGCCGCTCCCCGATGGAGTCCATCCTCCGGATGGCGCTCGTCGGGCGCTACGAGCGGATGACCGCGGCGCGCGCGTACCAGCTCGGCCTGATCAGCCAGGTCGTCGACCCGCCCGAGCGGCTCCGCGCCGAGGCCCAGGCGCTCGCCGAGACCGTCGCCCGCACCTCCCCCGCGGCCATGGCCGCGACCCACCGCGCCCTGTGGGGCGCGCTCGAGACCGGCCTCACCGACGCCTCCCGGCGCGGCGCCCACGAGCTCATGTCCCTCTGGGGCCACCCCGACCAGGACGAGGGCCCGCGCGCCTTCGCCGAGCAGCGCGCGCCCCGCTGGGCGACCACGAGCGGGACCCCGTGACCTACGAGCACCTCCGCCTCGAGCATCACGGCCCCGTCGGCTGGCTGTTCAACAACCGGCCGGAGCAGCTCAACGCGATGAACGCGTCGATGCGGGAGGAGTTCGCCGACGCGTGGATCGAGCTGGACCGCGACCCCGCGGTGCGGGTGATCGTCCATACCGGGGAGGGACGCGCCTTCCAGACCGGGGTCGACGTGACCGAGATCGCGACCGATGGCGTCGGGATGCAGCGGTACCGGCAGTCCGTCGAGGACTTCGACCTGCACTTCACCGCCTGGCATCAGCATGTGTCGAAGCCCGTCATCACCGCGGTGAACGGGATCTGCTGCGGGGGCGGGTTCCATTGGGTCGCCGATGCCGACATCGTCATCGCCGCCTCCGACGCCACGTTTTTCGACCCGCACGTGTCGATCGGGCAGGTGGTCGCGCTCGAGGCGATCGGCCTCATCCGCAAGATGCCGGTCGAGGCGGTGATGCGGATGGCGCTCGTCGGCCGCTACGAGCGGATGACCGCGGCGCGCGCGTACGAGCTCGGCATGATCAGCCAGATCGTCGACCCGCCCGAGCGGCTCCGCGAGGAGGCCCAGGCGCTCGGCGAGACCGTCGCCCGCAACTCCCCCGCGGCGATGGCCGCGACCAAGCGCGCCTTGTGGGGTGCGCTCGAGACCGGCCTCACCGACGCCTGCCGGGCGGGCGCCCAGGAGCTCGTGTCCCTGTGGGGCCACCCCGATCAGGACGAGGGGCCGCGCGCCTTCGCCGAGCGCCGCGCTCCCCGCTGGGTCGACCCGACCTCCGATCGGGCGTGACCCTCGGCGAGCTCCTCGTCGACGCCGCCGGGCCGGCGGCGTCCGAAGTGGTCGTGTACTCGGGGTCGAGGGAGCTCACCCGGGGCGAGCTGAGCGGAGCCGCCGACCGGATCGCGGCGGCGCTGCGGTCGCTCGGAGCGCCGCCGGGCACCGCGATCGCGGTCATGCTCTCGGGTCCGGAGGCCGTCGCCGCGCTGTTCGGCGTCTGGCGGGCGGGGCTGGTCCATGTGCCGCTGAATCCGCGGCTCACCGACGCCGAGGTGACCCGCGTCCTCGCCCGGGTGCCCGTGGCCGCGATGCTGACGGCGCCGGACACCGCCGGGCGCGTCCCGGCCGGGGTGCCGCGGGTCGTCGTCGATGAGACGAGCGCCCGGCTCGACGGCGAGGCGCCCGCGACCTGGCGAACCCCGCTCGACGCGGACGCCGCGCTGGTGCAGCTGACGTCGGGCACGACCGGGCCCCCGAAGCCCGTGGTGCTGCACCACGGCACGGTCCTGGCCCTCATGGACGGCGTCCTCGGCACGCTCCGTGCGGCGTCGTCGGACCGTCGGCGCGTGCCGATGGCGAACCTGGTGCCGCTGTCGCTGTCGGTGTGGGCGGGGATCTACAACGTGTGCTTCGCGTTCCGGGTGGGCGCGCCCGTCGTCCTGCTCGAGCGGTTCGAGCCGCGCGCCTTCGCGGCGTTGGTCGCCCAGCACGAGATCCGGTCCGTGGTGCTGCCGCCGGCCGCGATGGCGATGCTCGTCGACGACGTCGGCGTGGAGTCGCTCGCCCCGCTGCGGCTGGTGCGCAGCATCACGGCCCCGCTGTCCCCCTTCCAGGCGCGCCGGTTCCGGGCCCGGTTCGGGATCGACGTGCTGAACTCCTACGGCCAGACCGAGCTCGGGGGTGAGGTCATCGGGTGGAGCACCCGGGACCTCCCGACGTTCGCGGTCACCAAGCTCGGCGCAGTCGGCCGGCCCCACCCGGGGGTGGAGCTGCGCATCGTCGACGGGGAGCTGCAGGTCCGCACCGGCGGGACGGTGGGTGCCGACGCCACCGGCGTCGGCGACGACGACCGGCTCGACCCCGACGGGTGGTTCCGGACCGGTGACCTGGCCCGCATCGACGAGGACGGGTTCGTCTGGATCGAGGGACGAACCTCGGAGATGATCAATCGGGGTGGGCTGAAGGTCTACCCGGCCGAGGTGGAGGAGGTGCTGCGGGCCGTGCCCGGCGTCGTCGACGCGGCGGTCGTGGGCGTGCCCGACGACCGTCTCGGCGAGGTGCCGGTCGCGTTCATCGTCGGTCGCGTCGACGAGCAGCTGGGGGACCGGTGCCGCGCCGACCTCGCGCCGTACAAGGTCCCGGTGCGCTTCGTCGCGGTGGAGGAGCTGCCGCGCACCGAGGTCGGCAAGGTCATCCCGCGCGCGTTGCTTCGGCGGTTGACGCCGTGACGCCGCCTCCGCCGCGCAGGCGAGTCGCGAGCCGTGCCGCGGCGCGCCACCCGAGGGTCACGAGCAGCAAGAAGCTGAACGCGACGACGCCGAACACGACCGGCGTCGACCGGTCCGTCGCCGTGACGCGGACCAGGCACGCGATGGTGACGCCGAGCGCCACCGTCGCCGTGGCGCGCCACCACGGGTGCGTCGCCCGCCGGTAGAGGCGGGTGAGGAGCGCGGCGGCGTACCAGCCGACCACGAAGGGCCACAGCACGGTGAGGAACCAGTCGCTGCCGCCGTTCAGCCCGTGGCTGCCTCGGCCCAGAAGCACGAACGCGACGAGGCAGGCCCCGTCGAGCGCGACCGCGATCCCGGTTCGCGGCCCCCGGTCAGTGCTCATCGGCGCGAGTGTGCCCCGCCGACCGTTCGCGGGCCGCATCGGCTTCGAGGTCGCGGCGGGGATGGCGGCGCCGGTAGAAGACCGCGGCCACGAGGCCGACGGGCAGCGGCAGCCAGAACGACACCAGCCGGAACATCAGCGTGGCGAGCACCGCGTCGGACGGGAAGACCCCGGCGAGGGCCAACGTCCCGGTGAGGCCGGCCTCGACGAAGCCGAGCCCGCCGGGCGTGAACGGGAGCAGTCCGAGGAGCTCCGCGGTGGAGAACGCCAGGAGCACGAGGGTCGGGTCAGGCGACGCGCCGATGGCGTGCAGCGCGACGAGGAGCGCGAGGTACTCGAACACCCACCGCCCCACCGCAGCCGAGACGGCTGCCAGCCAACGCGAGCCGACGGCCACCCGCAGCTGGTCGCGCTGGAGGAGGAGGCGCGCACCGAGGTCCTCGATCGGCGGCTTGCGGCGCCGCAGCTTGTTCGTGATCCACTGCAGACCGCTCCCCAAGCGGCAGAGCGGCCGCTCGCTGCGCAGCATCCAGACCCCGACGAGCGTCACGACCACGAACACGAGGACACCGATCCATGCCGCGTCGGCCAGGCTGCCGGGCACGTTGAGGCCGGCGAGGATCGCCGGGATGCTGAACACGGGGAGCACGAGGATCGCGAGGGTGATCATCAAGGACTCGGCGGTCAGCGCGCTCGCGACGCCGGTCAGGTCATGACCCGCGTCCGCGAGCAGCCGGACTTGGAGGGCGGTGCCGGTGGCGCCACCGCCGGGCGTGATGCGGTTGAACGCGTTGCCGACGAGCTGGCTCAACGCACCGTCCACCCAGCCGACGTCGGGCATGACGATGCGTTGCAGCGCCCAGATGCACCCGAAGCTCGCGGTCTCGCACGCCAGGATCACGACCAGCCAGATCGGGTCGAACCGGTCGAGGCGCTGCCACGCCGAGAAGACCTCGACGATGCTCGGCGCGAGGAGGTACAGGCAGATCCCGGTCGCAGCGAGGAGCAGGACCCGGGCGACCGACCAGCGGTGCGGCTGCGCTATCTCCAGGGTGCCGTCGCTCACCTCCGCTCCCCTCTCGCGTGCTGCTCCCGGCGGATGACACCGGCACCACGTCCCGCACGACCCGGGGCGAGGCCGTCCCATGTCCCGCGGGGCCCTGACGTTACGGCACGAAGCCGCTCACCTCGCCTCCTCGATCAATGCCCGCATCGTGCCCACTCCGGGCTCGAGGAACACCCGTCCCGGGCGCCCGGCGCCCGTCGGGACAGCCCTCGTCGGGCTCAATGGCTGTCGAGCTGGCCGCGCTGCTCGAGTACGTACAGGTAGACGAGGGACGGCACGCAGGTGACCGCGGCGACGACGAACACCGCGAAGACGACGCGCAGGGTCGAGTCGGGCGCCGCGGCCGCGGTGAGGGTCAGGTGCGTCCCCAGCAGGAACGGGTACTGCGCGACGCCCCAGCCGCCCACGACCGCGGCGACCGCCGCCGCGGCGAGGTACCGCCCGGCCCGCGACGCACCGCGGCACAGCAGCGTCAACGCCGTCAGGCCGCAGACCGCCGACACGGCCACCAGCGGCAGCGCGATGCCGGTGAGGTGATCGAACAGCCGGGGGGCGTCGTCGCGGAGCACGAAGATGCCGGCGAACGCGATGGCTCCGGCGACGATCCCGGCCGCGATCGCTCGCCGCCGGAAGTAGTGCTCGAGGTCCGGGAGATCGAGGCGGTCCGCCTCCGCGACGAGGTACACCGCGGCGAGATACGCGCACACGACGACCGCGAGCGCGCCGCCGAGCATGGACGTCGGGTTCACCCAGCTGCCGAGCGGGTCCCCACCGCCCCCGGCCGGGACCCGGCCCGACGCGATGCCGCCGGCGACGGCGCCGAGGAAGAACGGCGTGATCACCGATGACACCGCGAACGCCGCTCCGTAGATGCGCTGCTCGGACAGGGTCTCCGACACCTTGCCGAACGCGAAGCCGGCACCGCGCGCAACGATGCCGACCGCCGCGATCGCCAGCGGGATGTACAGGGTGTCCATGATCGCCGCGAACGCGCCCGGGAATGCGGTCCACAGCACCACGAGGCAGAAGATCAGCCACACGTGGTTGGCCTCCCAGACCGGTCCGAGCGCCGCGTCGATGAGCGCCCGGGGGCGGCGACCGCGTGTGGCACCCCCCGCGGTGAGGTCCCAGAATCCGGCGCCGAAGTCGGCGCCGCCGAGGACGGCGTACAACGTCACCCCGAGGAAGAGGATGGTCGCGGCGACGCCGCTCATCGGGTGCCCGTCGCCGCGGGGGAGCTCGGGTTCGCCTCGAGGACCCGAGCCGGTCCGTACGGGACGTCGCTGTCGCCCACGCCGGCGGCGTCGGCTCGTCGCCACCGGCGAGCCATGCTGCGCAGCACGAGGAACGTCGCGGCCGCCACCAGCGTGTAGAGCACGAACACCACGGCGAGGCTGAGCCAGACGCCGTCGGCGCGCGTGACCGCGTCCCGGGTGCGCAGGACGCCGTAGACGATGTAGGGCTGGCGTCCCACCTCGGTCACGGTCCAGCCGGCCCACATCGTGACGAGCGCGGCCATGCCGGCGACCGACGCGGCGCGCAGGAACCACGTCGAACGGGTGAGATCTCGCCGGCGTCGCCACAGCAGGGCGAACCAGGCCGCGAGGCCGAGCAGCGCGGTCCCGAGCCCGACCATGACGTCCCAGGCCAGGTGCACGATCGTCACCGGGGGACGGTCCGCGGGCGGGACCGACGTGAAGCCCCGGACCCGGGTGCTAGTGCTCCAGCCCGACAGGAGCGACGCGACGCCGGGGAGCGTGATCTTGGGACCGTGGATCTCACCGGCTTGCGATGCGGCGCCGCCGATCGTCTCGGGCGCGTCGCGGGTCGTCTTCGGGATCAGTTCCATCGCCGCGAACTTGACCGGCTCGTTGTTGAACACCCAACGGGCGGCCGAGTCGCCGACGACGATCTGGAACGGCATCGCGATCGCCGCGACGGTGAAGGGGATGAGGAACCCGACGCGGTGGTACCGGTCGCGCCGGCCCCGCAGCATCGCGGCGGCGTAGACCCCGCCGACCAGGAAGCCGGCGACGATGTACGCCGCGAGGAGCATGTGGATGCTCTCGTGCCAGAACGCGCCGTTGAAGATCACCTTCATCGGGTCGACGGAGACGACCCGACCGTGGCGCAGCGTGTACCCGGCGGGGGCGTTCATCCAGGAGTTGGCCGCGATGACGGACAACGTCCCGCCGATCCCTGCCAGCACGACGGGGATGCCGGCCCAGAAGTGCGGCCAGGGTCGCATCCGCTTCCACCCGTAGATGTAGATGGCCACGAAGATTGCCTCGAGGAAGAAGAAGAGACCCTCGATGGCGAACGGGATGCCGTACGCCTGACCGAAGCGGCGCATGAGCCCCGGCCACAAGAGGCCCAGCTCGAACGACAGGACCGTCCCCGTGACCGCTCCCACCGCGAAGAGGACCGCCGCGACCCGAGACCATCGCTCTGCGAGGCGCAACGCGACGTCGTCGCCGCGGCGCAGGCCGCGGTAGTTCGCGATGAGGGCCAGCGCCACGAACGCCACCCCGAACGGGACCAGGACGATGTGGATCCCGAGCGTGAACGCCATCTGGGTGCGGGCCGGGAGCAGCTGCGCCGGGTCCCCGGCGGCGGCCACGACTGCGCTGAGCACCTCGCACCTCCGGTGCCGGACCCGCCCCGGTGGAGCGGCGGCGCCGCGGACCCTACCGGGACCCCGGGGCGGCCCCTGTTGACGGGCCGGACGGCGACGAACGGACGTTCGGTATCCTGGACCTATGACGACGTGGCAGGCGACGCTGCTCGGCGCCGAGGAGCCGGGGGTCGACCCCGCGGTGACGATCGCGCGCGTCGCGTTGGACGAGACCTCGTGGGTCGACGTCGGGCGGGGCTGGCTGCGCGGCGCCGACACGTTGCTGGAGACCTTGATCGCGACGGTCCCGTGGCGTCAGGGGCGCCGCCACATGTACGGGCGGATGGTCGACGACCCGCGCCTCACCCGCTGGTACCAGCGTGCCGAGACGCTCCCCGACCCCGCGCTCGGGCTCATCCGAGCGTCGGTGTCGTCCCGGTACGACGTCCCCTTCGGTGCGGTCGGCCTCAACTGCTACCGCGACGGGCGCGACAGCGTCGCGCCTCACCGTGACCGGGAGCTGCGCGATGTCGACGACACGCTCGTCGCGATCGTCACGCTCGGGGCAGCCCGCCCCTTCCGGCTCCGGCCCCGGGCGGGCGGCACCTCCCTCGATGTGCACCCCGGCTCCGGGGATCTCCTCGTCATGGGCGGCCGCTCCCAAGCCGACTGGGAGCACGCCGTCCCCAAGGTCCGCGCCGCGGGAACGCGGGTGAGCATCTCGCTGCGGTGGGCCCGCCCGCCGGGTACCGCCGGCTGACACTGCTCCAGGCCACCCGCGCGGTTTGGCAACATGGCCCGGAGCGTGATCCTGACCGGGGAGCGAACGCATGCCCGATGCCCGTCCCGACGTTGCGACGATCGCCGACCGCGTCCGGGGCGCCCTGGAGTCGACGGACCTGACGGCGTTCTCGGACCTGCTCGATCCCGCGGTGCGGTGGGGGGCGCCCGATGATCCGACGCCGAGCTGCCAGGACCGTCGCCAGGTCCTGGACTGGTACGCGCGCGGTCGGGAAGCGGGTGTCCGGGCGCGGGTCACCGAAGTCGTCGCGCACGGGGACAAGATCCTCGTCGGGCTGACGGTCACGGGGAGGCTTGGGGCGGAATCGAACGAGGGGGCCGTCGCCCGGTGGCAGGTACTGACCGTCGCTGAGGGCCTCATCGTCGACATCCGGGCCTTCGACGACCGTCGGGACGCGACGGCGCGCGTCGGCACCCCCGGTTGAGACTGTCCCGCGCGGGGACACCGTGTGGCACGTGCCGCGCCGGTGACCGGACGGGGCACTAGCGTCAGCGACTCCTGGTGACGGTGGGAGGCATCGTGCAGCGACTCGCAACGTCACGACGAGCGCTCGCGTGCCGCGCGGTCGCGCTCACCGCACTGGGCGGGATGGTCGCGGCTGTCGTGACCGTCCCGGCGGGCGCCGCTACCCGAGTGGACCCGACCGCGCTGCCGCTCGGTGACGGGAAGGTCTCGACGTCACCGAAGGTCGGGTACGTCGACGCGTGTCAGACCCAGTTCGGCCAGGGGGGTGCACAGGTCGTCGGGCCGTGGATCAACACCGCGGCCAAGACGTGGAATGCCACGACGAAGCCCGCGGTGCAGGGATCGGTCAGCTGGCCCAGCGCGTCGTTCTCGAACACGGTTTCCGGGCGGCGGCGGTCCGTGCAGACCAACGACCTCCCGCAGGGGCACTCCACCGGCAGGTTCCCGGTGAGCGCCAGCGATCCCGCGGCCGCCTATGACAGCAACCCGAACCACATCGCGGCGCAGTCCATCAGCTGGACCCTGCCCGCGGATCCGGCCGCGGCGGGTTCACCGTCCTGCACCAACACGGGCCCGATCGGCGTCCTCACCGACGGGGTCGTGCTCTTCAACGCGCTCGACGGCGCGGGCCGTGACGCCGCGGCGCACGAGGTCCTGGACAGCTGCGGCGGCCATCCCGAGATGAGCTCCACCTACCATCATCACGAGGTCCCGTCCTGCATCCTCGACCAGGCCACCGGACGCTCGACACTGGTCGGGTACGCCATCGACGGGTACGGCATCTACGCCGAGCGGGACGCGGGCGGGACGTTGCTGACCAACGCGAGCCTCGACGCCTGCCACGGGCGGACGAGCACCGTGACGTGGAACGGCAAGAAGAAGAGGCTCTACCACTACGACGCGACGCTCGAGTACCCCTACACGATCGGCTGCTTCCACGGGACACCGATCTCGACGCGCTGAGCACGCTCCGGGTCGTCCCTGACCGGGACCTGACTCGACTTAGACGGCGCGCCGGTAGCGGGCGACGGCGATGGGCGCGAAGACGGCGATGATGCCCACGATCCACGCGATCGCGCTGATGACGTGCGACGCGCTCGCGCCGCCGAGCGTGAGGTCACGGACCGCGTCGACGACGACCGAGACCGGCTGATGCTTCGCGAACGCCTGCAGCCAGCCCGGCATCGAGTTCACCGGCACGAACGCTGACGAGGCGAAGACCAGTGGTGCGAGGATCGGGAACGACGCTGCCTGGGCCGTCTCGCCGTTCCGGACGGCCAAGCCCACGATCGCGAACAGCCAGGACAGCGAGTAGGAGAAGGCCAGGACGAGCCCGAGCCCGGCGAGGACCGAGACGAGGCTGGCGCTGGGACGCCATCCGACCATGAGGCCGACCGCGCACATCAGGGCGACGACGAACACGTTGCGGACCAGGTCGGCGAGGGTCCGCCCGAGGAGCACCGCGGAGCGGGCCATCGGGAGGGACCGGAACCGGTCGATGAGGCCCTTCTGCAGGTCCTCGGCCAGACCGACGCCCGTGGTCAACGACCCGAAGACGACGGTCTGCACGAAGATTCCCGGCATCAGATAGTCGACGTACGAAACGCCGGGGACCTTGATCGCGCCGCCGAAGACGTAGCGGAACATGAGCACGAAGATGATGGGCTGGATGGTGGAGAACACCAGCAGCTGCGGGTTGCGCCGGATGTTCAGCAGGTTGCGCCACGCGATGGTGAGCGCGTCGCTGACGACGCGGGGACGCGCGTACGCCGCGCCGGCCGGGGCGGGAAGCGTGGTGGCGGTCATGCGGGGATCTGCTCCTGTTCGGTGTCGGCGCCGTGGCCCGTGAGGGTGAGGAAGACGTCGTCGAGGGTCGGCTCGCGCAGCGCCATGGTGAGGGGCTCGAGCTGCTCGGCGTCGAGCGCGCGGACGGCTTCGAGCATCGCTCGGGGGCCGTCGGCGACGCTGACGCGCACTTCCTTGCCGTCGACAGCGAGGTCGCCGAGCCGGGCCAGGCGGGACGCGGCGCGCCGGGTGGCGGCGTCGTCGCCGAAGGCGACTTCGATGACGGTGGCGCCGAGGCTGCCCTTGAGGTCGTTCGGGGTGCCTTCGGCGATGACGGCACCGTGGTCGATGACGACGATGCGGTCGGCGAGTCGGTCGGCTTCCTCGAGGTACTGCGTGGTGAGCAACAGGGTGGTGCCGCCGTCGACGAGCTCCTCGATGAAGGCCCACAGCTCGGTGCGGCCCTGGGGGTCGAGGCCGGTCGTGGGCTCGTCGAGGAAGAGCACCGACGGCTGGTGGACGAGCGCGGCGGCGAGGTCGAGGCGGCGACGCATGCCGCCCGAGAAGGTGCGGGCCAGACGGTCGGCGGCGCCGGTGAGGTCGAAGCGGTCGAGGAGCGTCTCGGTCCGTGTCTTGATCTCGGGGCCGCGCACGTGGGTGAGCCGGCCGACGAGCCGAAGGTTCTCGCGGGCGCTGAGGTTGTCGTCGATGGCTGCGTACTGGCCGGCGAGCCCGATCGACGCCCGGGTGCGGGTCGGGTCCTCGGTGACGTCGCGGCCGAGGACCTCGGCGAGGCCGCCGTCGGGACGCAGGAGGGTGGTGAGGATTCGAACCACGGTGGTCTTGCCGGCCGCGTTGGGGCCGAGGAGCCCGAGGACGCTGCCCGTGGGCACGTCGAGGGAGATCCCCTCGAGGGCCCGGACGTCGCCGAAGGACTTGACCAGGTCGACAGCGCGAATGGCGGTGGCGGGGGTGGGTGTGGGTTCGGGCATGGGCGCCATCCTCGCGTTATCCTTGAACGAAGTCAAATATCGGAGAACCCCGAGATTATCGGTACTTCAACACTCGGGGTAACTCCAGGAAGGCGTAAGGTCTGACCCGTGACCAACGTCACCAAAGCCGAGCTCGCCCGAGAGGTCTGGCAGCAGCTCGTCGGCTACTTCTTCGCCCACCGCGAGTCGCACCTGCACGCCGCGCACGAGCTGGGCCTCACGCCAGGGCACATGAAGACCCTCTTCGAGCTCGACGCCGAGGGGGGCCGCTCGATGGGTGACCTCGCGGTGCTGCTGGCGTGCGACGCCTCGAACGTGACGTGGCTCGTCGACCGGCTCGAGGAGCGTGGCCTCGTGGAGCGCCGCCCCCATCCGCGGGACCGTCGGGTGAAGTCGGTGGTCCTCACACCGGAAGGCGCCAAGACGAAGGCGCTGCTCGTCGAGCGGCTCTTGACGCCGCCCGAGGACCTCGTCGGCCTGGAACGCACTGATCTCGACACGCTGCGCAGCGCCCTCACACTCCTGCCCGACCACCCGCCCTTCTGGGAAGGCGAGGCCGAGCCCGTCGCGGAGTAACTGCCCGCGGAGACGGCCCGTCATCGCGTGGCGGGCCGGGCGCAGTCGGTCTGGCGCTGTGCGCCATCGCCCACCGCGACGCGTAAACCCGCTCGAGTCCCTCCCCTACGGACGTGCGCCGGTCCGGACTTTCGTCACGCGGTCCGGTGCGGCGACACTGGGTGGGTGGGACTGCGCTTCTTTCGTCGCAGGACGATCGCGCCGGGGGTGCGGATGAACCTGAGCCGCTCCGGCCCGAGCCTGTCGTTCGGGGTGCGGGGCGCGCACGTCACGGTCGGCGCCCGGGGGGTGCGGCGCACCGTCGGCGTCCCCGGGACCGGGCTCTTCTACACGTCCACCAGCGGCCATCACACCGGGGTGCACTCGGGCCGGACCTTCACCCCGCCCCGTCACGCCGACCCGTCCACCGATCTGCTCGCCAAGCTGACCGATCTGCACCGGGCCGGTCTGCTCACCGACGCCGAGTACGACCAGAAGCGCGCCGCCCTCGGTCCCCCGCATCCCCACCCGTGACGTCGCCACGACACGGGGGTCCCGCCGACCCCGGCGCGGGAGGGGCCGCCCCGTGCGCCTGACGACCATCCGGACGGCTGATGGCACCCGCGCCGCGCGTGTCGAGGGTGACCGGCTCGTCGAGCTCGCTGCCGCCGACGTCGGCGTGGTGCTCGGCGACGGCCCCGCGGGCCTTCGGGACGCGGCGAGCGCCACCGGACCCGAACACGACGCGGCGGGCGCCGACTACGCACCCGTTGTCCCGCGGCCCTCCAAGATCATCTGTCTGGGCCTGAACTACGAGACCCATATCCGCGAGATGGGCCACGAACCCCCCGACGTCCCGACGCTGTTCGCCAAGTACACCGTCTCGCTCATCGGGCCCCGCGACCCGATCGTGCTGCCCCGCGCGTCGACGAGCGTCGACTGGGAAGCCGAGCTCGCGTTCGTGATCGGCACCGCGGTGCGCCACGCCGACGCGGGCGCGGCACGCGCCGCGATCGCCGGCTACACGATCTGCAACGACGTCTCGATGCGCGACTGGCAGCGGCGCACCCCGCAGTGGCTGCAGGGCAAGACGTTCGAGTCGTCGACCCCGGTCGGGCCGGTCCTCGTAACCCCCGACGAGGTCGACGACGCCCGCGACCTGCGGGTGCGCTGCGAGATCGATGGCGAGGTCCGCCAGGACGCCCGAACGTCAGATCTTGTGTTCGACCCGGCGACGGTCGTCCAGTACGTGAGCACGATCCTGACCCTGGTGCCCGGCGACCTCATCTCGACGGGGACGCCGGGCGGTGTCGGGGCGGGGATGAGCCCGCCGGTGTTCCTCCACCCGGGTCAGGTGGTCCGCACGGTGATCGAGGGGATCGGCGAGCTCGTCAACGAGTGCGTCGCCGAACCCTGACCCCTCCCCCCAGCCCAGCCCCGCCCCACGGTCGACCCGGTTCAGCCCACCCGGTACTTGTGCACCGCGAGGGAGGTGAACACGCCGACGATCACGACCCACCAGATCGCGAAGTGTCCCGCCGCGGTCGTGAGGTGGGTGTGGCTCACCATGAACAGCGTCTTGTCCCCGAGGGCGAGGCCGCGCGCGGTGTCGATCGCCGAGGTGATCGGGTTCCAGCGCGCGACGAGCTGCATCCAGCTCGGGAGTCGAGACACCGGCGCGAACGCCGAGCTGGTGAACACCAGCGGGAGGACCGGGATGAACACCGCGGGCTGGACGGTCTCCGGGTCCTTGACGGCGAGCCCGATCCAGGCCGAGAAGGCGCTGAGTGCCATCCCGAACAAGATC
Organism: Acidimicrobiia bacterium; assembly: GCA_035468285.1. GTDB lineage: Bacteria > Actinomycetota > Acidimicrobiia > IMCC26256 > PALSA-555 > PALSA-555. The sequence goes on from DATISY010000093.1 coordinate 24,505, forward strand.
ACGACCGCCACCATCCCGAGCGCGGCGAGCACCCCGTTGTGGAACGAGAACCCGATCAGGAGCGACGCGCCGACGAGCAGCACCGATTGGATCCCGAGACGCAGGCTGTCGCTGGCGGTCCGCCCGACGAGGAACGCGGACCGGGCGATGGGCAACGACCGGAACCGGTCGACCATGCCCGACTGGAGGTCGTACGCGATCCCGACGCCCGACCCCATCGCGGAGAAGGTGATCGCTTGGACGAGCACGGCCGGGACGACGAAGTCCTTGTAGCTGGTGCCGCGACCGACGGTGGCGATCGCGCCGAACACGAACGCGAACAGCACGAGCTGCATGAGCGGCTGGATGGTCGAGAAGACGATCAATCCGGGATTGCGCAGCACCTTGCGCAGGTTCCGGCCCGCGATCAGCCCGATGTCGGCGACGACGCGCTTGGGGGGCAGCGCGGCTCGGGCGGCGACGCTCATCGGGGGGGCCTCGGCGAGGATCTGCATGTCAGGCCCGGATCGGCCGGCGACGGCGGGGTTCGGGCGCGTCGGGACGGGGCTCGTCAGCGAGGTGCCCGGTGAGGCTCAAGAAGACGTCGTCGAGCGAGGGGCGGCGCAGCCCCAGGTCGGCGACCGGTACGTCGGCGGCGTCGAGCGCGCGGACCGCGTCGACGAGGGCGAGCGCACCGGACTGGACCGGGACGAGGACGATCCCGAGGTCGGTGTCGATCGTGATCTCGTTCTTCGGGACGTTGAACGCGTCGGCCAACGTCTTCGCCGCGTCGTCGGCCCGCGTCCGGTCCGCGACGCGCAGGTCGAGGACGTCGCCGCCGACCTTGGTCTTGAGCTGGTCGGCGGTCCCCTCCGCGATGATCCGGCCGCCGTCGATCACGCTGATCTGCTGGGCGAGCTGATCGGCCTCCTCCATGTACTGGGTCGTGAGCACGATGGTGGTGCCTTCGTCCCGCAGGTCGGTGATGACGTCCCAGAGGCGCATCCGGCTGCGGGGGTCGAGGCCGGTCGTGGGCTCGTCGAGGAACAGCACCGCGGGCGCGGCGATCAGGCTCGCGCCGAGGTCGAGGCGGCGGCGCATCCCACCCGAGTAGCCGCGCAGCACCCGGTCGGCCGCGTCGGCGAGGTCGAACGCGTCGAGGAGCGCCTCGGCGCGCTGCTGCGCGACGCGTTTGCTCAGCCGTCCCAGCCGCCCCACGAGCACGAGGTTCTCCCGGCCGGTGAGGTCTTCGTCGACCGCGGCGAATTGGCCGGTGAGCCCGATGACCGCGCGGACATGCTGGGACTCCCGGACCACGTCGTAGCCGGCTACCCGGGCCCGGCCCCCGTCGGGGCGCAGCAGGGTCGAGAGGATCCGGATCACCGTGGTCTTGCCCGCGCCGTTCGGGCCGAGGAGCCCGACCACCGTGCCCTCGGGCACCACGAAGTCGACGCCGCCGAGCGCGACGAACGAGCCGAACCGTTTGATGAGCCCTTCGACCACGACGCCCGTCGAATCCACGCCGATCGAACCTATCGGCTGCGGTACGCCGGACCGACCGCGAACGGCCCGGGCCAGCCGCCGCGGTCGGCCGTCCCGGCGCCTCCGCCTTGCCCGGAATTCGCTTCGGGCCCTAATCTTTCGCTACCTATGGAAGAGGCGCTGGGCCGTCAGCTGTCGATCACCGGGCGCGTGGTGCGGGAGCGATTCGACGCTGCGCTGAACGAGCACGGCGCGAGCTTGACGACGTGGGCCGTGCTCCGCGGCGCCGAGGACGAGGACGGCCTCAGTCAGCGGGAGCTCGCCGCCCGGTTGAGCATCGAGAGCCCGACGCTGGTGCGCCACCTCGACCGCCTCGAGGACGAAGGCCTCGTGGTCCGCCGCCGGGACGATCACGACCGGCGCGTGGTGCGGATCGGTCTCACCGCGGCCGGCCACCGCCGCTTCGCGGAGCTGCGCGACATCGCGACGAGCCTCGACGCGCAGCTGCGGGCACTGTTGGACCACGATGAGATCGAGATCCTCCAGCGGGCCCTGCTCCGGATCCGCGACCACTGGCATCCGGACGCCACCCTGACCAGGAGCATGTGAGCGCATGTCGAACGATTCCTCGCCGCCGGCCACCGCCGATCGCGACACCGTCGTCCAAACCGAAGCGCTGACGAAGGTGTATCCGGGAGGGCTGAAGGCTGTCGACAGCCTCGACCTGTCGCTGCACCGCGGCGAGATCTTCGGGTTGCTCGGCCCGAACGGGGCGGGGAAGACGACAACCGTCGGCATGCTGACCACGATGGTCGTCCCGACCGCGGGACGAGCGTGGGTCGGCGGCGTGGACGTCATCGCCCACCCGGCGCTGAGCAAGCAGAGCATCGGCGTCGTGCCGCAGAGCAACACGCTCGACCGGTCCCTGTCGGTGTGGGAGAACCTCTACTTCCACGGCCGGTTCTTCGGCATGAGCGCCCAAGCAGCGCGCACCGAGGCGGATTACCGGTTGGCACAGTTCCGCCTCGCTGACTGGGCCAAGGCGCCGGTGCTGGCCCTCTCGGGCGGCATGGCGCAACGCCTCATGGTCGCCCGGGCGATCCTGCACCGGCCCGCGATCCTGTTCCTCGACGAGCCCACCGCGGGGCTCGACCCGCAGAGCCGCCTCGCGCTGTGGGAGATCCTGGGTGAGCTCCACGCTGCGGGCGAGACGATCCTGCTCACCACGCACTACATGGAGGAAGCAGATCAGCTCTGTGACCGTGTCGCGATCATGGACCACGGGCGCATCCTGGCGCTCGACACGCCGGCCGGGCTCAAGAAGGCGGTCACCGCCGACACCATCGTCACCGTGTCCTCCGACGGCGACCTCGAGCAGCTCGAGCAGCTCCTGGCTGACCGGATCCAAGGAATCCGCGAGACCCGCCGTCAGAACGGTTCCGTCGTCCTCAACGTGGCGGGGAGCCGAGGCATCTTGCCTGACGTCGTGAACGCCGCCGAGCGAGGCGGCTTCAATGTCACTGACCTCTCGATCGCCGAGCCGACGCTCGAGACCGTCTTCATCACGCTGACCGGAAAGGACCTGCGCGACTGATGACTGCCGCCACCACCACTCCCACAGGCGCCGTGCCCGCGCTGACTGACCGGCCGACCCGCAGCGCGGCACGCGCCAGCCGCGCCGCGTTCAAGGCCCTCCTGCTGCGCGACATGACGGTCCTGCGCAAGAACCTGAAAGAGTTCATCCCCCGGACGGTGCTGCAGCCCTTTCTCCTCGTCTTCGTGTTCACGTTCGTGTTCCCCAAGATCGGTCAGGGAATCGGTGCGAGCGGAGGAGGTGGGGCGGCAGGCGGCTCGTTCGCGACGCTCCTCGTCGCCGGCGTCGTCGGGATCACGATCCTGTTCCAGGGGATTCAGTCGGTCGCGCTCCCGATGGTCCAGGAGTTCGGCTACACGAAAGAGATCGAGGACCGGGTCCTCGCACCGATGCCGGTGTCGATGGTGGCGTTCGCCAAGGTCGTGTCGGGTGCCCTGCAGGGGCTCCTCGCGGCGCTCATCGTGTTCCCCATCGCGGCCGTCGTCCCCGCCAACCCGGTGCATCTCCATGTGACGTGGCCGGTGTTGCTCACCTTGACCCCCTTGGCGTGCATCAGCGGCGCCGCGCTGGGGCTGACGTTCGGGACCCGCTTCGAGCCCCGGACGGTCCCGATCATGTTCGGGGTCGTCGTGATCCCGCTGACGTTCCTCGGCTGCGTCTACTACTCGTGGGTGGCGTTGACGCCCATCAAGGTCGCAGGGATCTCCTGGTTGAAGATCCTGGTGCTCGTGAACCCGCTCGTGTACATGAGCGAAGGGTTCCGGGCGGCGTTGACGAACGCCAACCACATGTCGCTGATCGCGGTGTACGGCGTCTTGACCGGCTTCGCGGTCTTGTTCCTCTACCTGGGCATCAACGGGTTCAAGAAGCGCGTCCTGAGCTAACCCACCACCGCGGGGGTCTCGGCTACGCGGCGACGCGCGAGCCGGTCGCCTCGACGTCGGGCACGGCGGACGTCTCCGCCAACGGGGGCGGCCCGGCGGCGGCGAGGGGCTCGAGGGCGACGGCGAGGACCAGCGCACCGAGGAAGATGAGGCCGAACCCGGCGACGACGAACCCGGTGCCGAGCGTCGCGGCGAGCACCGCTCCGGCGGCGACGATCCCCCCGCCGACCCAACCCTTTCTCATCGTCCGTCCCGTCGAGTCCACATCGTGGGCTTCTCCTTCCCGGGGCGCGCTGAACCCAAACCCTCGATGGCCCCCGTTGCGGGGCTCAGCGAGCGATGGGCACGCTGATCGCGACGGTGGTCCCGCCACCCGGGGTGTCGTCGAGCTGGAGCTCTCCCTGCATGGCCTCGACGAACCCGCGCGCGACCGCGAGGCCGAGCCCGACACCGGAACCCTGGGGGTTGTCGCCGAGCCGCTGGAAGGGCAGGAACACCTCCTCGCGCTTCGAACGCGGGATCCCCGGCCCGTTGTCGACGATGGTCAGCTCGACCCGCTCTCCGGTCGCGCCGGCGAAGATCCGCACCGGGCGCTTCGGGGGTGACGCCTGAAGGGCGTTGGCGACGACGTTGGCGATCGCCCGCTCGACGAGCGCCGCGTCGGCCCTGACTCGGGGCAGTGTCTCGGGGACGTCGACGACGACCCGGCCCGTCGTGTCGCCGAGACTCTGGAGCGCGGCGGCGACGACCTCCTCGAGGCCGACGTCGCGCCACACGAGCTCGAACGAGCCCGTCTGCAGGCGGCTCATGTCGAGGAGGTTGCCGACGAGCTTGGTGAGCCGGTCCGTCTCCTCGTCGATCGTGTCGAGGAGCTCGTCGCGCGACCCCGAGTCGAGGGTCACGTCGGGTTGCAGGAGGCTCGTGACCGACGCCTTGATCGACGCCAGCGGGGTGCGCAGGTCGTGCGATACCGCGGCGAGCAGCGCGGTGCGCAGCTCGTTCGCCTCCGCCAGGCCCTCCGCCGCAGCGGCTTCGGCCCGCAGGCGGCGCCGTTCCACGGCGAGTGCCAGCTGCCCGACGAAGGCGCGCAGCATCTGGCGGTCCTCGTCGCTGATCCCCGACCCGCAGACGGCCAGGACGGTGTCGGCGTCGAGCGGGACACTGACCTGGGCCGCGTCGGGAGCCGAAGGGGGTGGGTCACCGGCGCTCGCCTCGACCCGCCAGCCGTCACCGGACCGGCGGAACACCGACACTGAGTCGCACCCGAACGCGTCGCGCAGCCCCGTCATGAGCTCCGGCACGGGGTCGAACTCACTGAGGAGCGTGCCGCTGAGCGCGGCCAGGGTCTGGGCGTCCGCCTGCGCGCGCGCCGCTTGGGCCCGCCGCTTCGCGACGCGGCTCACCAGCTCGCCGACGACGAGCGCGACGACGACGAACACGATCAAGCCGATGAGGTTGTCGTCGTGGGCGACGCTCAGCGTGTGGTAAGGCTTCGTGAAGTACCAGTTGGCCAGCAGGAAACCGGTCACCGCGCTGAGCACCGCGGGGAGTAGCCCGCCGACGGCCGCGACCCCGATCACGACCAGCAGGTAGAAGAGCAGATCGCTCGGGAGGCTCACGTCGCTGCGCAGCGCGGTCAGCACCAGGGTGAGCAGCGGCAGCGCGACGAGGGCCATCAGGCAGGCGAGACCCTGCCGGCGAGGGGAGATGGCGGACCGTCCCCCCCGGATCCCCGGCCCGACCCCCTGCTCGGTCAGCGCGGGCGCGGTGGCGATCACATGGACATCGATGGTGTCGGCGGAGCGCAGGATCCGCGCGATCACCGATCCGTGGAGCAGCTCGGTCCACCGGGGCCGGCGGCTGGCGCCGACGACGAGCTGCGTGGCGCGCTCCGCCCGGGCGAACTGCACGAGCGCGTCGCCGACGTCGTCGCCGCCGATCTCGTGGTACGTGCCGCTGAGCTCCTCCAGGAGCTGGCGGTCCGTGCTCAGTCCGTCCGACGTCCGGGAGGCGAGCCCATCGGTCGGGCGCACGTGGACCCCGACGAGGTCCCCTTTGGTGCGACGGGCCATCCGGGCCGCCCGGCGGATCAACGTCGCGCCCCCGGGCGCGCCGGTGAGCGCCACGACGATCCGCTCTCGCGTCTCCCACGTGCTCTCGATGCCGTGCGCCTCGAGGTACTGCTGGAGGTTCTCCTCCACGCGGTCCGCGACCCACAGGAGGGCGATCTCGCGGAGCGCCGCGAGGTTCCCGGGACGGAAGTAGTTGGCGAGCGACGCGTCGATCCGCTCCGCGGGGTAGATGTTGCCGTGCGCGAGGCGCCGTCGGATGGCCTCGGGCGTCATGTCGACGAGCTCGATCTGCTCCGCCTGGCGAACCACCGTGTCCGGGATGGTCTCTTGTTGCTTGACGCCGGTGATCCGCTCGACGACGTCGTTGATCGATTCGAGGTGCTGGACGTTCAGCGTGGAGACGACGTCGATGCCCGCGTCGAGGAGCTCTTCGACGTCTTGCCAGCGCTTCTCGTGGCGGGAGCCCGGCACGTTGGTGTGGGCCAGCTCGTCGATGAGCGCCACGTCGGGCTTGCGGGCGAGGACCGCGTCGACGTCCATCTCCTCGAACGTCGTGCCCCGGTAGTCGATGGCGCGGCGGGGAATGACTTCGAGGTCGCGGACCTGCGCCGCGGTGTTCTCCCGGCCGTGTGTCTCGTACAGGCCGACGACGACATCGGTACCGCGGGCGTGACGGCGCCAGCCCTCGTTCAACATGGCGTAGGTCTTGCCGACACCGGGCGCCGCGCCCAGATAGATCCGGAGCCGACCGCGCGCCATCCTCTGTTCCTACCCGATCACGGTGTCAGGCGATCGAGTGCCAGGTTGACCTCGAGCACATTGACCGTCTTCTCGCCGAGGAACCCGAGGGTCCGCCCCGAGGTGTGGGCGTCGATGACCGCCAGGACGCGCCGGGTGGGCAGATGACGGGCCCGCGCCACCCGTGCCGCTTGGAGCCGGGCGTTGGCGATCGAGATGTCGGGATCGAGACCCGACGCCGACGCGGTCACCGCGTCGACCGGGACGGGGACGTCGGCGCCGAGGCCGTTGAGGTCCCGGTACGCCTTCGCCCGCTGGGGGACGGTGGTCGGGTCACAGATCAGGGACCCGTCGGGGTGGTGCTGGTTCAGCGGCTTGCCGGCGGGGTCGAGGACGGGCTGACCCGACTTGGTGGTCTCGGGGACCGGAAGGCACGACCCGACGAGCTTCGGGTTCGTCGGCCCCAGGTTGGAGCCGCTGCTGAGCGTCGGGTCGTAACCCGCGGTGGTGGTGCCCGCGACGCCGGTCGCGGCGGACGGCCGGGACTGGAGGTACGTGGGGATCGGCTTGCCGTGGGCGTCGACGAACGCCTGCCCGAGCCCCTGGGAGCCGACCGTCTGGCCGTTGCGGGTCACGAGGCCACCGTCGGCCTTGTGTTGGAAGCCGACGCGGGCGATGCCGGTGATGAGGAGCGGGTAGCCCACACCGAGCAGCACGGTGAGGAGCATCATCGAGAGCAGCGCGGGGAGGAGCTGGCGGCGCATCACTTCACCCCGAGAGCCGAGAGGAGGATGTCGATGACCTTGATCCCGATGAAGGGTGCGACGACGCCCCCAGCACCGTAGATGAGCAGGTTGCGGCGCAGCAGCTGCGCCGCGCCGCTCGGGACGAACTTGACGCCCCGCAGCGCGAGCGGGATGAGCATCACGATGATGATGGCGTTGAAGATGACCGCCGACAGGATCGCCGAACGGGGCGTCTGGAGGTCCATCACGTTCAAATCGTTCAGGACCTTGACGCTCGCGAATCCGGCGAACATGGCCGGGATGATCGCGAAGTACTTCGCGACGTCGTTGGCGATGGAGAACGTCGTGAGCGACCCACGGGTGATGAGCAGCTGCTTGCCGATCTCGACGATGTCGATCAGCTTCGTCGGGTCCGAGTCCAGATCGACCATGTTCCCGGCCTCTTTGGCGGCCTGCGTACCGGTGTTCATGGCGACACCGACATCGGCTTGGGCGAGCGCGGGCGCGTCGTTCGTGCCGTCGCCCGTCATCGCGACGAGGTGGCCGCCCCGCTGCTCGCGCTTGATCAGCTCCATCTTGTCCTCGGGGGTGGCCTCCGCGAGGAAGTCGTCGACACCGGCCTCTTTGGCGATCACCGACGCCGTACGGGGGTTGTCGCCGGTGATCATGACGGTGCGTATCCCCATGCGGCGAAGGTCCGCGAACCGCTGCGCGATGCCCGGCTTCACGATGTCCTTGAGGTAGATGACGCCGAGCGCGCGCGGCGGGGCGGTCGCGGCCCCGCCTCGGCCTTCGGCGACCACGAGCGGGGTGCCGCCCTGCGCCGCGATGGAGTCGACGGTGTCGCCGAGCTCGGGGGGGACGGAGCCGCCCTGCTCCTCGACCCAGCGGCGCACCGAGTCCGCCGCGCCCTTGCGCACCACCCGGTCGTCGAGGTCGACACCGCTCATCCGGGTCTGGGCGGTGAACGGCACCAGCTCGGCGCCGACGAGCTCCCGCTCCCGCAGCCCGTACCGGTCCTTCGCCAGCACGACGATGGAGCGGCCCTCGGGGGTCTCGTCGGCCAGGCTGGACAGCTGCGCCGCGTCGGCGAGCTCTTCCTCGCTCACGCCGTTCACCGGGATGAACGTGTCCGCTTGGCGGTTCCCGAACGTGATCGTCCCGGTCTTGTCGAGGAGGAGCGTGGCGCAGTCCCCAGCCGCTTCGACGGCCCGTCCGCTCATGGCGAGGACGTTGCGCCGCACCAGGCGGTCCATGCCGGCGATGCCGATGGCCGACAGCAGCGCCCCGATCGTCGTCGGGATGAGGCAGACGAGGAGCGCCACGAGGATGACGATCGGCTGCTCGGCGTTCGCGAACATCGCGAACGGCTGGAGGGTGACGGTCGCGAGCAGGAAGATGATGGTCAGCCCGGCGAGCAGGATGTTCAGGGCGACCTCGTTCGGGGTCTTCTGGCGGGAGGACCCCTCGACCAGCGCGATCATCCGGTCGAGGAACGTCTCCCCGGCCCGGGCCGAGATGCGCACCACGATCTGATCCGACAGGACCCGGGTTCCCCCGGTCACCGCCGAGCGGTCACCGCCCGCCTCCCGGATGACCGGCGCCGATTCTCCGGTGATGGCCGACTCGTCGACGCTGGCGATTCCCTCGATGATCTCCCCGTCGCTGGGGATGATCTCGCCTGCGCTCACGACACACTCGTCGCCGACGTCGAGCTGGGTGCTGGGCCGCTCCTCGATCGTCCCGTCCGGCCGGCGGACGTGCGCCGTCGTCTCGGAGCGGGTCTGGCGGAGCGCATCAGCTTGGGCCTTGCCTCGGCCTTCGGCGATCGCCTCGGCGAAGTTCGCGAACAGCACCGTGAACCAGAGGAACAGCGCGACGAGGAAGGTGAACACGTTCTGGTCCGACGACGAGGAGCTGAAGTCCTTGATGAACAGGACGGTGGTGAGGACCGAGCCGACCCCGACGACGAACATGACCGGGTTGCGTGACAATGTCCGCGGGTTCAGCTTGACGAAGCTGTCGATGACCGCCCGGCGCATCAGGTCACGTTCGACGAGCTTGGTCTCACGAGGCATCGGCGCTGCTCCTCTCAGATCTTGAGCTGCTCGACGATGGGCCCGAGGGCGACGGCCGGCAGGAACGTGAGCGCACCCACGATCAAGACGACGCCGATGACGAGCACGACGAACAGGGGTGTGCTCGTCGGGAACGTCCCCGCCGATGGCGGCACCCGCTGCTTGCGTACGACGGAGCCGGCGAGAGCGAGGGTCGGGATCATCAGGAAGAACCGCCCGAACAGCATCGCGATGGCCAACGTCGTGTTGAGGTAGGACGTGTTGGCGTTCAGCCCGGCGAAGGCGGACCCGTTGTTGTTGCCGGCGGACGTGAACGCGTAGAGGAGCTCGCTGAACCCATGGGTCCCAGGGTTGGTGCTCAGTGAGGTGTGGACCACGGAGCCGACGAACGTCGACCCCGCCACGAAGGCCAACACGATCAGCGGCATGACGAGGATGTAGATGGCGACGAGCTTCACCTCGGGCGCCTGGATCTTCTTGCCGAGATACTCCGGTGTTCGACCCACCATCAGGCCCGCGATGAACACCGCGAGGATGGCGAAGACAAGGAGGCCGTTGAGGCCGACGCCGACACCGCCGGGGCTCACCTCCCCGAGCTTCATGTTCGCCATCTCCACCATTCCGGCGGTGGGGGTGAAGCTGTCGTGCATCGCGTTGACCGAGCCGTTGGACGTGTCGGTCGTCGCGGCCCCCCACAAGCCCGACGCCACCACGCCGTTACGGAGGTCCTTGCCCTCGAGGTTGCCGCCCGGCGAGGTGGCGGTCACGGCCTGGCTGACGCCGTTCGTGTTGAGCTTGGGGTTGCCGCCGGCTTCGAGGTAGACGACCGCCACGCTCGCCGCGAGCCACAGCGTGGCCATGACCGCGACGACCGCGTAGCCCTGCTTCTTGTCCTTCACCATCCGGCCGAAGGTGAACGCCAGCGCGAAGGGGATGAGCAGGATCGAGTAGAGCTCGAGGAAGTCGCTGAGCTTGGTGGGGTTCTCGAACGGGTGCGCCGAGTTGGTGTTGAAGAACCCGCCGCCGTTGGACCCGAGCATCTTGATGGACTCTTGGCTCGCCACCGGCCCACCGGGGACCTTCTGCGTCGACCCGGCGATGGTGTGGACGGTGGTGAACCCGTGGGTGTTCTGGATGACCCCGCAGGCGAGGAGGATGACGGCGAAGAGGATGCTGAGCGGGAGCAGGATCCGGAACGTCGTGCGAACCAGGTCGACCCAGAAGTTGCCGATGGTGCGCTGCCCGGCCCGCGCCAGCCCCCGGATGAGCGCCACCATGACTGCCATGCCGGCGGCAGCGGAGACGAAGTTCTGGACCGAGAGCCCGACCATCTGGGTGAGGTGGCTCAGGGTCGATTCGCCGGCGTAGTTCTGCCAGTTCGTGTTCGTGACGAAGCTGACCGCGGTGTTGAACGAGAGCGCCGGGGTGACGTTCACCATCCCGGTCGGGTTGAACGGCAGGTTGCCCTGGATGCGCTGCATCACATAGAGCAGCAGCACGCCGACCGCGCTGAACGCGACGAGGGAGATCGCGTACACGTTCCAGCGCTGCTCGCGCTTCGGGTCGACTCGACAGGACCGGTAGATGAGCTGCTCCACGGGGCCGACCACCCGGTCCAGCCTCGACGGGGCACCTTCGTACACCCCGGCGATGTACCGACCGAGCGGCGGCGCGGTGACGCCGAGCAGGACCATGAGCGCGACGAGCTGGCCCCAGCCGGCGAGGGTCATCAGAACCGCTCCGGGTAGAGCAGTGCCGCCACGAGGTAGAGGGTGAGGAGCAGGGCGAGGACCAGCCCGGCGACGTTCTCGCCGGTCATCGGGACCCCTCGAGCGGGGCCTGCTCGGTCTCGATGGCGAGGTCCGACGTCTCGTCGCTGCCGATGATCCGGTCACAGCCCCGGATCAGCAGGACGCAGAGCCCGAAGAACGCCACGACGGCCAGGACCGCCCACAGGTCAGCAAGAGACATGGCGCTCCTCGGGGTGCGAGGCGTCCGACGGGCCGGAAGTGGGATCCGACGCTCGGCGCCGGGGGCGAGGCGGGCGGGGGTCGGGGCGAGACGATGCGTGCATCGCTGCTGGTTGTACGCGAAGCGTCTTCCGAGGGGAAGGCTTTTGACGGGTTCTTAGCGCCCGACCTTCGGCGCTTGATGCGCCACTAACGTCACCCGATCACGCCACGGGAGGGGGTCGGCGCGCCTCGAGACGCCTTTGCGATCGTGGCGCGGGGCCCCCGGCAAGGGCTGCGTCGGTAATGACATCAGAATCGGTCGGTGCGCCGCTATACCGGTAGACGAACCAAGACCCGGGTCGTAACTCGGCGAGGGCTCGGGTTGTCCTAGTCACAGCCGGGACGGGAGCGAGTGACGGGGTCGTGACGATGCAGTTGATCGATGTCCAGTGGGGCCGACTCCGTCCCGGGGTTACGGTGCTGCGCGACGACGGTCGCCTCGAGCGGGCCGCGACCGTCGAGCACCAGGACCACACGACGTTGGTCTGGTTCGACGATGGTCGTCTCGAGCGCCATGAGGACGGCGACCGGGCCCAGGTCCTCACCCGCGCCGGGGAGCCGGCCCGCCGACCGACCGTGGGTTGAGCCGCTAGCCGACCAGGATGGTCGTCGGCGTCCCCGTGTCCGCGGAGCGGTACGCGGCGTCGACGACGGCGTGCGCGATGAGCGCGTCGGCGAACCCGGGAGAGGGCGGTGTTCCGGCTCGTATGGCGTGGATCCAGGCTCGATCCTCGACGTAGGGATAGAAGATGAGGTCATCGCGGGTGATGCCAAGGGATTCGAAGTGCTGGTCCCGGAGGGTGACGAGGTCGGGGTGCTCCCCGGGTCGGTCAGGCCGCTGGATCACGAAGCTGTCCTCGGCGGCGCCCACGAGGAAGTCCGTGGTGACCTCGACGGCGGCGTGCTCGAAGAACGTCTCGAGCCGTCGTTCCTCGCGGCCGCGCACGCCGTTGAAGATCGTCAGGAGCGTCCCGACGACACCGGAACGGTGCTCGATGACGAGCGCCGCGACGTCCTCGACGTCGTAGCCGAACACCCGGCGGGTCACCGCCGATACCCGGGTCGGCGCCCCGAACAACCAGGTCAAGATGTCGACGCTGTGGATCGAATGCTCGAGGAGCGCGCCACCTCCCGCTTCGACCCTCCGGGACCGCCAGGAGCTGTGCCCGTCCACGATGTCGCCCGTCGGCCAGTACTGGTCGTCGCGCAGCGTGTACCCCATGGGCGCCCCGACCTCACCGGACTCGATGAGGCGGCGAAGATGGTTGTGGAGCGGATGGAACCGGGAATGGAACCCGACCTGGGCGGGGATCCCTGCGACCGCCTCGGCCAGCTCGCGCACGACCGCGAACGTCGGGGCCAGGGGCTTCTCGCAGAACAGCGGCTTGCGCGCAGCGACGGTCGCGAGGACCAGCTCGCGGTGCGTCGCCGTCGGAGTGGTGATCATCACCGCGTCCACGTCGGGATCGGCAATCACGGCGTCGGCATCCGGGTGGAGCCGGTCGAACGGGCAGTTCCGCTGCGTGGCGGCGCGGGCCGACTCGGACGGGTCGGCGGCCGCGACGGCCCGGATCTCGCCGTCCTCGACGAGCTTGCGGAGCCCGTCGGCGTGGATCTGGCCGATCATCCCGCAGCCGATCAGCCCGACCCCGATGACCTCTCCCATGGCGGTCCCCTCCCCCTTGCCGGCCCCGGGCGGCGCCGGCGGGTCAGCCTGACACGAGCCGTCGAGCGACCGCCTCGCCCGGCGTCGTGCGTAGGTTTCGCCAGACAGTGGGAACGCACGAAGATCGTTGCGCTGCAGGACGAGCTCGGGTCCGACGCCGCCACGGTCCAGTTCGCCGACATGAACGACGTCGGGCACAACCCCGCCCGCGTCATCCCGGCGTGGCGGTCCTTCGTCCACGACCGCGCCGGGCACGGCATGGGGCATCGGCGAGCCGATCTGGGCGGAGCGCAGCCCCGCCGAGCTGGTGGAGTGCCAGCACCACGAGTCGCTGCTCAACGTGGCGTTCGAGGGGGGTGCGGGCTGGACCCTGCTCTGCCCCTACGACACCGAACGACTCGGGCCCGCAGTGATCGAGGAGGCCCGCGCCAGCCATCCCTACGTCCGTGAGAACGGCCGCTCCCGATCGAGCGGCGCGTACCGGGGCACCACGGCCTCCGCGGCCCACATCGATCAGCCGCTCCCGGAGCCGCCGGTGACACCGGTGGCGTTCGCGTGCGGAGCCGAGAACCTTCCCGAGGCGCGCGCGGTCGTCGCCCGCTACGCCACGAGCGCCGGCCTCGACGCGAGCAGCACCGCAGACCTGGTCACCGTCGCCAACGAGCTCGCGACGAACTGCGTGCTGCACGCCGACGGGCACGGCCCGGCTGCGAGGGTGGGACGACGGCGACGACCTGGTCTGTGAGGTGCGACGGCGGCGCCTTCGACGGCTCCCCGCTGGTCGGCCGGGAGCGGCCCGGCACGGAGCAGCTCAGCGGCCGGGGTCTCTGGGTCGCCAACCAGCTGTGCGACCTGGTCCAGATTCGGACGCTGCCTACCGGTGATCGACCGGAGCCGCTGCTCGGGACGGTCAAGCTCGATCTCCATGGCCTGTCCCGCGATCGCGGTGACGAGCCCCCCGTGCGGGACGAGGGGACAGTTCCAGATCTCGTCGACGTCGACGCGGTCGCGCCCCGGTGTCCCCGCCGCCTCGACGGACAGCTGGCGTTCGAACCGCGAGCCCGGCGCGGGGATGGTGGGCACGGGACGGCTGACCTCCGCTTCGGCGGCTCGGGCCAGCCGAGCATGGCCGATCGGTGACCGCCGCGGTCGCCCAATTGCGCTCTCGGGGAAGCGCGGTCAGGAAGCTCGAGACATCGGGGGCGGATCGCCGACGCCGGACGCGGTCGCATGGGTCTCGTGCCAGGCCACGTACCGGGCGGTGGCGTCAGTGACGATGGTCCAGGCCGCCGCGACGGGATCGTTGGTCCCTTCGTAGTGGGAGCGGCGGCGGGCCTGACGACGGATGACCGCGTCGAGGGCGTAGACGTCGAAGTCGGCGACCTCGGTCAGGGAGCGCCATTCGAACAGGAACTGGTCCCAGGAGGAGACCGGCAAGATCTCGAGGGCTCGCCGCACCCCGAACATGTCCTCCGCGTCGTACCCGAGGGCTCCCTGTTCTGGCACCGCGACCTCCCTGTTCCGCCCCCGGCGACGGGCCGGCGGGGGTGACAGGGTTGCTCCTCCCCCAGCGGGGGGGGCCCGAAACCTTCCGCCTCTCTTCTCGGTCCGCGCAGGATCGTCGGCGTACGATCCCGCGCGATGAGCGGTGGCCCGACCCTCGACGCCGACACGATCCGCGCCGTCTTGGGGCTGGTCCCCCACCCGACGTGCGGTTTCGTCGCCGAGACGTACCGGAGCGGGGACCGCATCGCGCCCGGCGGCTTGTCCGCGCCGTTCGGGGACGGGCGGCCGGTCGGCTCCGCGCTGTTCTTCCTCGTCACCCCGGAGGCGCCGGTACACCCGCACCGGATCCGCAACGACCAGCTGTACCACCACTACCTCGGTGACCCGCTCGAGGTCCTCGCCCTGCACGAGGACGGCTCCCACGCGGTCGAGACGGTCGGGGCGGACATCCGGGCCGGTCAGCGGCTCCAGCTGTTCCTGCCCGGCGGGACGTTCCACACCGCCCGACTCGCCGCGGGAGGCGCCTGGCATCTGGGTGGCAGCACCGAGTGGCCCGGCGTCGAGCCCCCCGACGTCGAGGCCGCCGACGTGGACGTCCTCGGGGCGCGGTTCGCAGTGCTCGATGCGTTCCTCGCCGGCGAGCCCGTCTGACCCGACATCGGGTCCGTCAGAGGCCGGCCAGCATCCCGTCCAGGACGGCCCTCATCTCGGCGCGTGCGCCGGCCGGGTCCGCGGCACCGGCGACGTAGAGCGCCGCCTCGGTCAACGAGGCGAGGACGACGTGGGCGAGCGGGGTCACCGGCTGACGCCGGATCTGGCCGGCGTCCATCGCGGCCTGGAGTCCCTGGCGGACCAGGCCCAGCCCGTACACCGCCTCGACCTGCCGCCAGGCCCCCCATCCGAGGACCGACGGCGCATCGAGCAGCGCGATCCGCTGCACCGCGGGGTCGGTCGCCAGGTCCAGGAACGCCCGGCAGCCCAGCCGCAGCTCCGTCGCGGGGTCGGTACCGGCGGCCGCGGCAGCGATGATCCGCTCGGCGATCTCGCGCTCCATCTCCTCGTACACGGCCCGGAACAGCTGCTCCTTCCCGCCGAAGTGGTGGTGCAGCGCACCGCGCGTCAGGCCTGCCTGGCTCACGATGTCCTCCCGGGCGGTGCCCGTGAAGCCCCGCGCCGCGAACAGCGCCCGCCCGGAGTCGAGCAGCGCCCGCCGGGTCGCGGCGGATCGGTCGGTCTGCCGACGCCGACCTCGGTCCGATCCGCCGCCGTGACCGATGTCACCGTTGACCATCATCAACCAGGAGCGTAGACATGCAGGCAGCCTGCACGTAACTTCTGGAGGGAGATCGCTGATGACCCTGCCCCGCACCGAGGTCGAGACCGGGATCATGGCGGAGCTCATCTCCTTCCGAGCGCTCCTCGAGCGTCTCGACGACCACCAGTGGGCGATGCCCACCCGGTGCGAGGGATGGACGGTCGCCAACGTGGCCAGCCACGTGGTGGGCTCGATGGCCGACGTCGTGGCCGGCCGCCTCGACGGGCTGGGCTCACCGGAGGCGACGGCCCGCGAGGTCGCCGAACGGGAAGGCCAGAGCCCCGCGGAGCTGGCTGAGGAGCTCGCCGCGGTCACGAAGCAGGCCGCGGACCTCCTCGCGGTGTTCGACGACGCGGCGTGGACCGCGACCGCCCCCGGCGGGTACACCGGAACGCTCGGCGAAGGGGTGGAGGCACTCTGGTACGACACCTGGGCTCACCAGGACGACATCCTCGCCGCGCTCGATCAGCCGCCCGTCCTCGGTCCGGGGCTGCGCGCCGGGCTTCATCACGTCGCCGAGAACCTCGCGGTGCAGGGCTGGGGTCCGGGGACCCTCGCGCTCGACGGTGTCGAGGAGATCCCCGTCGGCGCCGGCGGGACCCGGGTGACCGGCGACCCATACGCCTTCGTGCTCGCCGCCACCGGACGCGGCGACCCGGCAACCTTCGGGCTGGACGAGACGGTCAACATCTACCGGTAGGCGACCCGAGACCGCGCAGCTCCGGGCACGGATCAGGGCCTGGAGCGGACCCCGGCGACGTTGGCGTCGCCGCGCAGCGGTGCCAGTGCGCCCGGGTCGGTGGTGAACGGCTCCAGATGGGTTCCCCGGCACGGGCACGAGGAAGCTGGCGGTGTTCGAGCTCGAGTAGAGCCGCTCGCTGCTCGGCAGCGGGTTGACGATGTCAGCGTCGCCGTGGACCAGCCAGGAGTGGCGGCCAAATGCCGTCGAACCAGGTGCCCCGACAGTCGGACTCCGCACCCGAGAGAATGATCGCCGCGCCGACCCGGGAGTCCGCGCAGCACGAGTTGTGTGCGGCGCGCGTCACGGCAACCCGATGACCGCGACCCGCAGTCGTCACTAGGCTGCCCCGCCATGCCAGGCGGGGCACCTCCGAGACGAGGTCGACCCGCGCCCTCAGGCTGGATGCGACCGAGCGAGTGGTCCCCACCGCCGACCGCGCCGCCAACCGAGCCATCCCGACAGCCACCAGCTGGGCGAGCTTCGCCCAAGCGGACCGGCCTCGGCGCTGCCCCCACGCACGCCCGACCTAACGACACCGGACCGAGCCCGATTTCCCCTGCCGCGGGACGCAACAGGGCGACGCAAGCCCGCACGCATCGGCGCGCCACCCGCTCGCGGCGGCGGCGCCGGATCCTCCTCGCGTCGGGTGCCGCGCTGACCGCGCTCGCGGTCGCGACCGGAGCCGCCGCGTTCGTCGCCCTAGACGACGGCTCGTCCCCGCGGCAGAGCAGCCGAGCGGTGCAGGCCTCACGAACCGCAACGACCGCCGCGACCGCGCCCGCAGCCCCGACGACGACGCCCGGGCCCCCGTCGTCGCTGCGATCGTTGCACCTCGCGACCACGATCACCGGGCCGATCTCCCCGAAGTCGGTCGTCGCGTCCGGCGGGGGGCCCGTGTTCGCCCAGAACATGATGTATGAGCACACCGTCACCGTCTACAACCGTGACGGTTCGTTCGTGAAGACGATCCCCGACAGTGTCGACCTCACCGCGCTCGGCATCCCGGGCCACCCCGGTGTCTCGAAGGGAGCGCCGGTCGAGGCGGCGTTCTCGCCGAACCGCCAAGACGCGTACATCTCGAACTACTCGATGTACGGCGCCGGCTTCGGGCGGGAGGGCACCGACACGTGCTCCCCCGCGTCGGGGTTCTCACCCAGCTTCGTGTACCGGGTCAACGTGGCGTCGTTGGCGATCGACAAGGTGTACGGCGTCGGCCAGGTCCCGAAGTACGTGGCGGTCACGCCAAACGACAAGTACCTGCTGGTCACGAACTGGTGCTCGTATGACCTCAGCGTCATCGACCTCAAGACCGGCGGCGAGATCAAACGGATCCCGCTCGGCCCGTACCCCCGTGGCATCGCCGTCACCCCGGACAGCACCGCGGCGTACATCGCGGTGATGGGGACGCGGAACATCGCCAAGCTCGACCTCGCCACCCTGGCGCTCACCTGGATCCCGAACGTCGGGAACGGGCCCCGCCACGTCGTCATGGACCCGCTGGGCCGGTACCTGTACGCGACCCTCAACGCGGACGGGCAGGTCGCCAAGATCGACCTCCTCACCGACCAGGTGGTGGCCAAGGTCGCGACGGGCAGCGAGCCGCGCAGCATGGCGATCTCCACCGACGGGCTGTCGCTCTACGTCGTGAACTACAACTCGAACACCATCTCGAAGCTGGCCACCGCCGACCTGCACGCGTTGCAGGTCGTGCACGCCCCGTCGCACCCGATCGGGATCACCTACGACCCGTCGACGTCGAAGGTGTGGGTCGCGGCGTACTCCGGCGCGATCCT
>DATISY010000094.1:0-8741 GCA_035468285.1 Acidimicrobiia bacterium
ACGGGCAAGATGGCCCAGCCCGAAGAGGTCGCCACCCTGATCGCGTTCCTTGCCTCCGACGACGCGGGCTACATCTCGGGCGCGGTGGTTCCCATCGACATGGGCGTCACCGCATGACCACAGCGCCTGACCCCGACGGCACCGGCCACTAGCCTCTCGCCATGGCCGACGAACAGCAGCGCCCCATGGGTCATGGCGTCAAGCAGCGCGACGTGATCAAGATGACCCAGCCCGAGATCGACGAGTTCCTCCAGGGCCGCCGGACGATGAGCTGTGCCACCATGAACCACGACGGGACGATCCATCTCGTCGCCATGTGGTACGGCTTCCTCGACGGCAGTCCTGCACTGGAAACGAAGGCCAAGAGCCAGAAGGTCCAGAACCTGCGTCGGGACGACCGGATCAGCGCGATCGTCGAGGATGGCCAGAGCTACGAAGAGCTCCGAGGTGTCGAGCTCGTCGGCCGAGGCGAGGTCATCGACGACCCCGACCGCATGTTCCAGTTGGGGATCAGCGTCTTCGAGCGCTACCAGGGCCTCGTGTACAACGAGGAGATGCGTCCGTTCGTCGAGCAGATGCTCAACAAGCGGGTCGTGGTCAAGATCCACGTCGACCGGTACGTGTCGTGGGACCACCGCAAGCTCGGCCTGCCGAGCACGCAGGCGGCGGGCTGACGGGCGCCCAGCTCTACGAGCGAATCGGGGGCGGCTACACCCGCCACCGTCGCCCTGACCCTCGGATCGAGGCTCAGGTCCTCGCCGCCGTCGGTGATGCGACCTCGGTGCTCAACGTCGGCGCCGGTGCCGGCTCCTATGAGCCCGCCCGGGGGCAGGTCGTCGCGGCGGAGCCGTCAGAGGTGATGCTTGCCCAACGCCAGGGCCGCGACGCCCCCGCGATGCGCGCGGTGGGTGAGCACCTGCCCGTGCGCGACGGTTCGTTCGACGTCGCGCTCGCCGTGCTCACCATCCATCACTGGGCCGATCCCATCGCCGGTCTCCGGGAGCTCCAGCGCGTCGCCGCCCGGCAGGTCATCCTGCACTTCGAGCCGGGGTTCCCGTTCTGGTTCCCGGACGAGTACCTGCCCCAGGTCCGGTCATTCGACATCGAGAGCGCGCCGACGGTGTCCGATGTCGTCGCCGCGCTCGGGGGTGCCCGCGTCGAGCCGGTCCCGATCCCTCATGACTGTCTCGACGGGTTCTTCGCCGCGTACTGGCGACGACCCGACGCCTATCTCGACCCGTCGGTCCGGGCCAACATCTCGGGACTCGCCCGCAGCCCCGACTCGGAGCTCCGTCCCGGCCTGGAGCGGCTCCGAGGCGACCTCGCGTCCGGCAGGTGGAACGCCAACCACCGCGATCTTCTGGCTCGAGACGACTTCGACGGCGGCTATCGGCTGATCATCGCCGGCTGACCCGCGGTCGGCCGTCCACCCACCCCAGGGAGTCCTCCCCGCGCCCGGGCGCCGGCGGACTTCGGCGGGGGCCCCGCCCGACTTCGGTGGCGGGGCCAGCGGCGCGATACTGAGAGAACCATGTTCTCCGAAACGGCGCATCTCGATACCTGGCGGGAGCGGGCCCTGGCCCGGACCCTGGAGCCGGCGCGGACTCGATCGGTCGACCGCCTGGAGCGGCTCGTCGACGCAGCGCGCGATCTCGCCAACGAGACGGGGAGCGCGGCCTTCACGGTCGCCCAGGTCGCAGCCCGCGCGGGGGTGTCGCTGAAGGTCTTCTACCGGTGCTTCGCCGGCAAGGACGATCTCCTGGTCGCGCTGCTGGAGGAAGACAGCCGTCTCGGAGCGTCGATCCTGCGCGACCGGGTCGACCAACAGGGGGACCGCGACGGTCCTGGCCGGATCCAGGCGTACGTCACGGGCGTGTTCGAGCTCCTGACGCTGCCCGGCGCCCTCGGGTACGCCGGGCTGCTCGTCCGCGAAGAACGCCGGCTCGCGGAGAGCCGACCGGAGGATCTGCAGCGTGCGTTGGCGCCGATGATCGACCTCCTCACGACCGAGATCGAGGCCGCCGCGGCGAGCGGCGCGGCCTCCTCGGCCGATCCGACGCGCGACGCCCGGGCGGTCTTCGCGTTGCTGCTCGACGGAATCCACGAAGTCGCCCGGGGTGGGGCACAGCCACTGGAGGTCGCCGCGTTCTTGTGGCGCTTCTGTTGGGGCGGGCTGCACGGCACGAAGGGGCTGCCCCGCGATCCTGAGGAGCTCCGTTGACGCCCCACGCCACCGCCAGCGAGATCGACCCGACCCTGCTGCTGTTCTCACCCCAGACGGCGAACGCGCCGCATGACGTGTACCGGAAGCTGCGCGCCGACGGCGTCGTGCGCGTCACCGGCTTCGACGGCATACCGACGGTCTTCGTCTCGAGCTACGAAGAGGCCATGTGGGCGCTCCGGCATCCCGAGGTGTTCTCGTCGGGGCCAGAAGCCGTCTCGATCGGCCAGGAACAGCCGTTGATCCCCCTGCAGGTCGACCCGCCCGACCATCTCAAGTACCGGCGGTTGCTCGATCCGCTGTTCTCACCGAAGCGGATGGCCGAGCTCGAAGGCGACACGGAGCGGATCGTCAACGAGCTCATCGACGGGTTCATCGACCAGGGCCACTGCGACGCCCATCAGGACTTCGCGACCCCGATTCCGTCAGCGATCTTCCTCAGCCTCATGGACCTCCCGCGGTCCGATCTGGCGTTGTTCCTGAAGTGGCGCGACGAGTCGATCCGCCCCGATGTCGACCCCAACGACTGGGAGGCCGCGACCGCCGTGCGGGAGCAGGTTGGGCGCGACATCACTGCGTACTTCGAGACCTCCCTCGACGAACAGCAGCGTCACGCCGGCAACGGCATCATGGCCGAGATCGCGCTCGGTGAGGTCGACGGCCGTCCGCTCACCCGACCCGAGCAGCTCGGCATCTGCCACCTGCTCCTCCTCGGTGGGCTCGACACGGTCACCGCGACCCTGGACTGCGAGCTCGCCTACCTCGCCGGTCACCCGGACGAACGGGCCAAGCTGGTCGCCGACCCCGCCGTCACCGCGAGCGCGGTCGAGGAGCTGCTCCGGACCGAGTCGCCGGTGATGATGGTCGTGCGCGTCGTCAAGGAGGATGCCGAGCTCGCCGGCGTCAAGGTCCACGTGGGCGACCACGCGGTGATCCTCATCGGCGCTGCGAACAGCGACGACGACCAGTTCGGCGACGCCCACGTGGTGAACTTCACCCGGGAGGCGAACCGTCATCTCGCCTTCGGGGCGGGACCGCACCGTTGCCTGGGCTCGCACCTGGCGCGCCTCGAGCTGCGGGTGGCGCTGGAGCAGTGGCACCGTCGGATCCCCAACTACCGCCTCGCGGACGGCGTCGCGGTGCAGTGCTCGCCCGGAATCCGCCAAGCGGAGCGGCTCCCGCTCGTCTGGTCCTAGCTCGCAGGCGTCCGGGTTTCAGGTCCTCAGGCCGCGGCGGCGGTCACCGTCTCGGTGTCGCGGCCCGAGCGGAGCAACGTGCCCGGGAGCGCGCCGGTGAGCTCGCCGCGGGTCACGATCTCGACGCCGTTGACGAGCACGTGCTCGATGCCTTCGGCGCCGGCGTAGAGACGACCGGCGCCAGCCGGCAGGTCGTTGCGCCACACCACGGGCGCGGGCCCGACGCGGTCCTCGTCGAGGACGACGAGGTCGGCGTGCCAGCCCTCGGCAATCCGGCCGCGCTCGCGCAGCCCGTAAAGCCGGGCCTGACGGTCGGTGAGCAGGTGCACGGCCTCCTCGAGCGCCATGAGCCCTCGGTCGCGACACGAGCGGAGCATGGCGGTGCTGTACGAGAACGTCGACAGCATGTCCAGGTGAGCGCCCGCGTCGGACGCTCCGACGACGGCGCGGGGGTCGCGCCAGATGTCGCGGCGCAGCTCCCATGACGCCTGATCGTCGCCCGGGAGGGGCGGGAGCAGAACGGTGCGGAGCTCGTCGGCGAGCACGATGTCGAGCAGCACGTCGAACGGGTCGAGGCCCCGTTCGTCGGCGATGTCACCGACACGCCTTCCGACGAGGGACGCGTTCTCGGGCG
Source organism: Acidimicrobiia bacterium (assembly GCA_035468285.1). Classification (GTDB taxonomy): domain Bacteria; phylum Actinomycetota; class Acidimicrobiia; order IMCC26256; family PALSA-555; genus PALSA-555. The sequence goes on from DATISY010000094.1 coordinate 4,052, forward strand.
CGAAGGTCTCGACGATCGTCATGGTCGACCAGTTGGCCACGCCCCGGAGCATCCCGGCCTCCGGTGACGCCGCCGCGTCGCGGAGGCGTCGGCGCTCGGACGGGTCGGCGAGGGCTCGCATCTTCTCGGCCGGCTCGAGCGCCATCGTCTTGTTCCAGCCGGGGAGCGCGTCGAACACGAACCCGGCCTTGAAGGTGAGGTGCGTACGCATCACGTCGGGGACGGTGAGCGCGAGGACCCGACCACCGTGCTCCGCGGCGTAGTCCGACGCCGACAGCATCTTCCACGCGATCTCGGCCCGCGCCGCGTTCGGGACGAGCACGTTCCAGTTCAACGGCCGGTCAGCCGCACGTGACATGTCGGCCATCAGGGCCAGGTGCGCTTCCTCGAACCCACCGACCGAGGGGATGAACTCGAGCGTCGTACCGTCGTGCCGGCCCGCCTCGCGGGACAACGCGACCAGCTCCTCAGGGGTGGCGTGCCGGGACGGGACCGGGTCGCCGTTGCCGTCGTTGTGGGTCTTGGCCTGCGACGAGGAGAAGCCGAGGCCGCCGGCAGCGATCGACTCGCCGAGCAGCTGCGTCATGGCGTCGATCTGGTCGGACGTGGCGGCGTTCCCGACCGCGTCGTCACCCATGACGACCCGCCGGATCGCGCTGTGCCCCACGAGGAACCCGGCGTTCACGGCGAGGCGCCCGTCGAGCCGGTCGAGGTACTCACCGAAGGTCCGCCAGTCGTACGGGACCCCGGCGATCAGCGACTCGAGCGGCATCCCCTCGACCCGGGCCAGCATCCGGGTCAGATACTCGGTCTCGCTCGGCTCGACGGGCGCGATGGTGAACCCGCAGTTACCGCCGACGACGCTGGTCACCCCGTGAAAGGGCGACGGGGTCGTCGCCGGGTCCCAGAGCACCTGGGCGTCGTAGTGGGTGTGAATGTCGACGAACCCTGGGGTCACCACCTTGCCCTCGGCGTCGACGGTCGCCGCCGCCTGCTCGTCGACGTCGCCGACCGCGACGACCCGCCCGGCACGGACCCCGACGTCGGCGCGCCGTCGCGGCGCTCCGGTCCCATCGATGACCTCGCCGCCGCGTACCACCATGTCGAGCATCAGGGCCCCTTCACTGGAGGACGGGCCCACGGTAGCGTCGCCCTGCGTTGTGGCCCAGAGCCGTCGCACGGACAGGGGGAGCATGGGAGTCGTCGCGGTGACCGGATCCGCCGGGGGGATCGGCGGGGCGATCCGGCGCCGGATCGAGGCCGAAGGTCGCGACGTCCTCGGTGTCGACGTGCGCGACGCCGACGTCATCGCCGACCTCTCGTCCCCCGCGGGGCGAGCCGCGGCCCTCGACGGCATCCGTGGCGCCGCGCCTGCGCTGGATGGGCTCGTGGTCGCGGCCGGGATCGGTGGGAGCACACCCGCGCCCCCCTCGATGGTCGCGAGGATCAACTACTTCGGGGCGGTCGCGATCCTCGAAGGCTTGCGGGACGAGCTGGGCGGGGGGGCCCTGCGCGCCGCGGTGGCGATCTCGTCGAACTCGGCGACCGCGGTCCCGGCGACGGACCTGACGCTCGTCGAGCACTGCCTCGCGGGGCGGGAGGACGATGCCGCCGCCCATGCCGACACCCTCGACGGTGAGCTCGTGTACGCGCACGCCAAGCTGGGCCTCGCCCGTCGGGTGCGACAGCTCGCCGTCGAGTGGGCGCCCACCGTTCGTGTGAACGCGGTTGCCCCGGGACCCGTGCTGACTCCGCTCACCCAAGCGGCTCTCGAGCACCCCGTCACGGGTGACCTGATCCGGTCCTACCCCATCCCGTTGGACCGCTGGGGTGAGCCGGAGGAGATCGCCGCGGGCGTCTGGTTCCTCCTGTCGGCCGAGTCGTCCTGGGTCACCGGGAACGTCCTCTTCATCGACGGCGGCACCGACGCGTTGCTGCGACCGAACGGAATCTGAGCGAACCGAGCGAGGTGCATCGTGGTGGCGTTTCATCTGAGCCCGAGCGACGAGGGACGGCACCTCGCGGGGACCGACGCCCTGTGGGGCGAGTCGTGGTATCACGACTTCGCCGCGGCCGACGGCTCGTACGGCGGCTACGCGCGCCTCGGCCTGTACCCGAACCTGGGTGTCGCCTGGTACTGGGTCTACCTGGTCCGGCACGGCAAGCCCCTCGCCCTCATCCGCGACCACACGGTGGCGTGCCCGGCCAAGGACGCGCCCCTCGACCTCCACACTGACCGCTACGACGCATCCTGGCGCTGCACCGACCCGCTCACGTCGTGGCGGATCACCACCGAAGGAACCGGCATCACCCTCGACCCGCCGGCGCGGGCCTTCCACGACGAGACCGGCCCCGACATTCCCATCCGCATGGACCTGACCTGGACGGGCGCCGCACCAGTGTTCCCGTACACCATGACGACCCGCTACGAGCAGGCCGCCTGGGTCGAGGGAGAGATGGTCATCGGTGACGAGCGGATCGAGGTCCGCTGTCCGGGCGAGCGCGACCACTCGTGGGGCGTCCGCGACTGGTGGGCCTTCCCCTGGGTGTGGAGCTCCGGGCGCCTCGACGACGGGACCTGGTTCCACGCCGTCCGCTCGCTCGTCACCGGCGCCGGAGCGTCCAACTTCCAGACCGGGTTCCTCGTGGACCCTGACATGACGATGCACACCGTCGAGCACGTCGAGTTCACCCCGACCCTCGACGCCGAGAAGCTCCTCGTCCGCGGCGACCTGTCCATCGAAGGTCTCGACCTCGTCGTCACCGCCGAGCTGCAGGCCCCGGTGCTCCTCGTGTCGCAGGAAGGGAAGGAGTCACGGTTCCCACGGGCGCTCACCCGCTTCGAGACGCCGGACGGGCGTCGCGGTCAGGGATGGACCGAGCTGAACTGGCCCGACGGTTGGCCACAGTAACGTCGAGACTCAGCCCATCTTCGCGATGACGTCCGTCGCGAACGCCTCGGTCGCGGCGAGCTTGGCTTCGAGATCCGATCGGTAGTCGCGGTCCTTGCTCATCTGGGCGAGCATCCACGGCGCGCACACCAGATCGGTCACCCCGGCGTCTTCGAACCGCCGGTACAGGTCGAGGTCGGGCAGGGTGGCGAGCGCCAAGTAGATGGTGAACGGCTCGTCGGCGCGGCCCGCCGCTTGCCTCGCCTTCTCCAGGACTGCGAGGTAGTGCCAGGCGTCGTCGGGTTGGTAGGCGCTGGCCCCGATCCAGCCGTCGCCGAGCGCCGCGGCACGCCGGATCGCCGGGTCGCTGTGCCCACCGACGAGGATCGGGACCGGCTCCGACGGTGACGGGTTCATCTGCATCGCCGGGACGTCGTACTGCGGCCCGTGGTACTCGACCCAACCGCCAGCCCAGAGCGCCCGCAGAGCGGGGATCATGTCGTCGAGACGCTTGCCGCGGTTGTGGAACTCCTGCCCGGTGGCGTCGAACTCTTCCTTGCACCAGCCGACGCCGACACCGAGCCGCACCCGGTTGTGGGAGATGACCGCCGCGGTCCCGACCAGCTTCGCGACCGTGATCAGGTCGCGGGCGGGAGCGATGTAGACGCCGGTGGTGAAGGTGAGGTTCTTCGTCACCGCGGCAGCGGCGGAGATGAGGCACCACGAGTCCGGCCAGTCGGTCTCCGGCGACCAGATCGGGGACCCGTCCTCGTACGGGGAGTACGTGTAGGGGCTCTGGAGGTCCTGCGGGAAGAAGAGGTGATCGGACACGTAGATGCCGGCGAAGCCCATCGTGTCGGTGGCCCGGCACAGCTCGAGCAGCTGATCGGACTCGAGGAACGCCACCGACTGATGGAAGCGCATCAGCGCCCCGGTCCGCTCGACGCGACCGCGACCCGAGGCAGGTCGAGGATCGTGGCGGCCTCGTCGGAGGTGGCGACCGGACGACCGACGTCGGCGCAGCGTGCCACGGCCTCCTCGACGAGCTCCGCGTTCGCGGGCGTACGGCTCCCGGCAAAGTCCTCGAGCCCGACGTGGAGATGGGCGCCGCGCTCGAGGGCGGGGGTGACGATCGGCGATGCCAGCAGGTCACCGCCGATCACCGCCACCGACCACGGCAGGTCGCAGCCGTCGAGCAGCTCGCAGTAGGCCTCAAGGGACCGCACGGTGGGGGGGAGCCCGAACGGTGCGCCGCCCCGCTCCGACCCGCTGGTCGGGTAGCCCTCGTCGCCCCCGAAGTACAGCTTGACCATCGCGCCCCGGGGAAGCCGACCGGCCCGCCACCACGTCAACGCGGCGCGCAGCCACCCCGGTTCGAAGATGGCCATGCTCGGCCCCAGCTGCAGCCGCTCGCACAGGTCGGCTTGGTAGTGGATGTCACCGAACGAGTTGGCGTAGACGAACCCGGGCGCCGCGGGGAGCCCCTCGGTGTCGATGCCGCCGAGGTTGACCGATCCCGGGTCGACGATGCCGATACGCAGCCCCGCCGTCGCGACGAGCGGCTCGAGGTGCGCGTAGGCACCCTCGACGCCGGGCCCGAAGTTCGTCGTGGGGTACAGGAGCGCGTCGGGTCGGGCCTCCAGGACGGGGGCCCACCCCTCGACGTAGCGGGCCGCGGCCTCCTCACCGGGGACGCCGACCACGTCGATGTGGTTGTGCACGATCGACGCGCCGGCATCGAAGCAGCGGTGGGCGTCGGGCGCGATCTCGTCCGGTTGGCGGGGCACGTTCGGGTTCCG
>DATISY010000095.1:0-22976 GCA_035468285.1 Acidimicrobiia bacterium
GTCGAGGCGGGTCACGGCGAGCCGGACCTCGCCGAGCCGGGCGAGGTCGTGGAGCACGCCTGCAGCGATGCTGTACGCGCCGCCGGCCTCGGCACGGTCGGCGGCGTGGACGAGGATTTCGCACGCCCGGGTCCGCTCGCCGCGTTGAGCGGCGATCGACGCCCGGCCCCGGTCGATCTCGGGGTCGAAGACCTGCACCGGTGTGGGCGGCTCGGCGTCCAGCTCGGCGAAGGTGGCCTCGGCGCGGTCAAGGTCGCCGGCGAGCGCCTGCGCGGAGGCGAGGGCCCCGAAGCCCCACCGCGCTGCGGGATGTCGCAGGTCGCGCCAGACGACGCCGCCCTCTCGACTCCATTGCGCGGCGCTGGCCGCCCGCCCCCGGTGCAGCTCGATGCGGCCGAGGATCGTCGCGAACCAGGCTTGGCCGTGCGGGGCGCCGATCGCGACCGCGCCGTCGTAGCCGAGCTGGGCGAGCTCGGCGCCTTCGCGCATCTGGCCCGCTTCGAGGAGGGCCTGCGCGCGCGCGACGAGGTAGATGCCCGCGGCGGCGAGCTGGGTGGTCTCGCCGAGCGCGACCCGGGCTCGTTCGCCACGGTCGGCGACCTCGACGGCTTCGTTGGGCCGCCCGCCGAGCGCCATCCCGACGGCGGCGGCAAGGGCCCCCTGCGCGTAGGCGATGTCGGTGCCCTCGGTGAGGAGCGGCTCGACGAGGCGGATGGCGTCGGTCAGGCGACCCTCGAACAGGAGGAAGGTGGCGCGCAGCGCGACGAGCCCGTTGCGCAGCTCGGGGTCGTCGACGATGCGCAGCTCCGCCACGCGGACGAGGTCGCGGGCCTCGTCGGCGCGGCCGAGACCGCGGAACAGGTTGTCGGCCCGGGCGATGGACAGGCGGGCCCGCCAGGCGGGGTCGGTGGCGGCTTCCACCCCGGCGCGCAGGACCTCCTCGGCCCGTTCGTGTTCGCCGAGATCGTCGAGACCGACGCCGAGGGTGTGCACCCCTTCCGAGCCGGCGCCCGCGGCGATGGCGGCTTCGGAGAGGCGGACCCCGAGACCGATGTCGTGCGCCGCGTGCGCCTGGCGGGCAGCGGCGACGAGGAGCTCGGGGTGTCCCCCGCCGCCGCCGTCGAGACGCCAAACCGCGACGCGCAGGACGTCCTCGCGCCGGTGCGCGCCGTGCGCCTCGAGGACGTCGGCGAGCTGACCGAAGATCTCCTGGCGTCGCCGCGCGGGGAGCCCGGCGCGCACGACCTCGCCGTACAGCGGGTGCGCCATGCGGACCTGCCGGCGCCGCGATTCGACCTGGACCTCGATGAGGCCGCGGCGTTCGAGCTCGTCGATGGCCGCGGTGCGGACGAGCGTGACGAGGTCGTCGAGGGAGACGGGCTCGCCGACGGCGATGAGCTCCACGACCTCGCGTTCGTCGTCGGAGAGGGCACCGAGACGGAGGCCGACGACCTCGCCGAGACGCGTCGAGGGCGACAACGTCCCGGTCAGGCGCCACAGGCCTCCGCCGACGTCGCGCAGCGCGCCCGCGTCGCAGGCGCCGATCACCAATTCGCGCAGGAAGAGCACGTTGCCGCCGCTGGCGGACCAGAGGGCGTACGCGCTCACCCCGTCGACGGTCCCGCCGACGGCGCCGGAGATCAGCTCGGCCGCCGCGTCGGCGTCGAGGGTCGGGACCTCGATCCGTTCGAGAAGCTCGTCCTTCCAGAGGGCCGGGACCGGGTCGGGGGCGTCCGCGCCGGTCCGGACGGTGACGACGAGGAAGACCTTCGGGGACGACGCGAGGAGGTGGAGCAACGCGGCGGACGCGTCGTCGAGCTCGTGGGCGTCGTCGACGAGGACGAGGAGCCGCTCGTCGCCGGCCTCGCCGAGCACCGCGGCGGCGGCTTGGCGCAGCGAGTCGGCTTCGCCCTGGTTGCTGCGAAACGCCGCGGGGAGCAGCGGGGCGAACGCGCCGTACGGGATCGAGGCCGCGGCCCGGTTGGCCCGCACGACGGCGGTCGACCACCCCCGGTCCTCCGCGAGCGGGAGGCACTCGGTGGCGAGGCGGGTCTTGCCGACACCGGGCGGGCCGGCGAACAGGACGCCGCCCGCGCCGAGATCCATCGCGTCGGCGACGTCGGCGAGCTCTGCGGCACGGCCGACGAGCGGCCAGGGAGTCGGCATGCGGACGCCAGTGTCGCATCTGGGGACGGGGGTGGTCACCGGCCGGACCGGTCGGCCGCGTGAGGTGGCCGCCGCTACGTTGATGGCCCCGTCCCACTGGTGGCGAAGGCTCCGATGCGGCGCACACGATGGACTGTCCCCTTCTCGGTCGCGGTCGTCATCGTCCTCGGTGTGACGGCGGGCGCGGTGTGGGCGGCCGGCGTCTGGCCGTCGGGGTCGGCCCACCCGACGGCGCGGGTCCGCAGGGTCCCGACGTCGCGGCCGCTGGTGTCGGCGCCGGCATCGTCGTGCCGGTCGCCGCTGACCCCGGACGCGCCGCTCCGACTCTGGATCGGCGGCGATTCGCTGGCCGGGTCGCTCGGGCCCGCGCTCGGGACCCTCGCGGGGGACACCGGGGTCGTGCAGCCGGTGTTCGACTCACGCGTGTCCAGCGGGCTGACCACGCCCGGGTTCTTCGACTGGCCCGAGCACGCGACGCAGGAGATGGCCCGCCTCGACCCCGAGGTCGCGGTGTTCATCATCGATGCCAACGATTCCGAGCTCGTGACCGGCAGCGCGACGGCGGCGGACGCGAAGGCGCGTTACGCCGAGCTCGTCACGCAGATGCTCGACATCCTGGCCGGCCCGGGATCGCACCGCTACGTGTACTGGGTGGGCGGACCGACGATCCGTGACAGCACGACCGATTCGGGTGTCCGCCAGCTCAACGACGTGGCCCGCTCGGTCGTGGTGCGCCGCCCGAACACGACGTACGTCGACGCGTACCGCCTGTTCGGTGACAGTCAGGGTCGCTTCAGCTTCACGCTCCCCGACGCATCCGGGACGCCGGTGCTCGACCGCAGCGACGACGGCGTCCACTTCACGCCCGCGGGCGCGGACCGGCTGGCCCAGCCGATCTTCCAGGCCCTCGACTCGCAATGCCGCGTGCAGAGCCAGGCGGTTCCTGGCTCGCCGAAGGCGGTGATCGAGACGCCGGGGAGCACCCAGGTGGGCTCGGGCCAGGGGACCGCACCGTCGACGCGTCCCCCGCCCACGTCCCCTCCGACGTCGCCGCCCGCCCCGGCCCCACCGACCACGCGGGCCCCGGTCGTGACGCTTCCCCGGTCGGGGACGACGCGCACGTAGGCTCATCGGCCGTGCCCGACCCGCTGCGCGCCGCTGCCGCCGCCGTCGACGACGCCGCTGCGCTCGTCGACGCCGCGTGGACGCGGCTGGCCCACGCCGCGGGGAGCGACGGGCGGGTGAGTGGACCCGCGCTCGACGACCACCAGGTCCTCGCCTACGACCTGGCGCACGCCGCGAGTGCGGTGGAGGCCGCTCGGGTGATGCTCGGCTACGCCGAGCACGGCGAGTACGAGTCGCAGCTGGCCCGGCTGTTCATCGCCGACGCGGTCGCGGACCTCGCGGCGAAGGTGACCGGCCGGGAGGCGCTCTGGGGCGTCGATGCCGGGGACCTCGCCGCGGCCGGCCCGTTCCTCGAGGCGCACCGCTCCCCTGTCTTCATCAACGAGGTCGCCGATCACCTGGTCCGGGACGGCACGGGCCCGGCGCACCTCGACGACGAGTTCGACCTCGTCCGCGAGACGTTCCATCGCTTCGCCGACGACCGCATCCGTCCCGTCGCGGAGCACGTGCACCGGGACAACACCGACATCCCCGAGGACATCATCGAGGGGCTCGCCGAGCTCGGCGGGTTCGGCCTCTCGGTGCCCGAGGCGTACGGCGGCTTCGCCGTCGGCGGCCCCCACGACTACCTCGGCATGGTCGTCGCCACCGAGGAGCTGTCGTGGGGCTCCCTCGGCGTCGGCGGCTCCCTGATCACCCGACCCGAGATCCTCACCCGGGCCCTCGTGAAGGGTGGGACCGAGGAGCAGAAGCAGCGGTGGCTGCCTCGCATCGCGACCGGCGAGCTGATGGTCGGCGTCATGGTCACGGAGCCCGACTTCGGCTCCGACGTCGCCAACCTCACGACCAGCGCCACGGCCGTCGAGGGCGGCTACCGGATCAACGGCGTCAAGACCTGGGCCACGTTCGCGGGCCGGGCCAACATCCTCATGCTCCTCGCCCGCACCGACCCGGACCGCTCCCTCGGGCATCGGGGCCTGTCCCTCTTCGTCGTCGACAAGGACCCGGCACCCGGGCACACCTTCGCCTTCACCCAGCCGGCCGACGTCGGCGGCGGGAAGATGGAGGGCCGGGCCATCGACACCATCGGCTACCGGGGCATGCATTCCTACGAGGTGGCCTTCGACGACTGGTTCGTGCCCGCCGAGAGCCTCGTCGGCGGCCCGGGGGGGCTCGGGAAGGGCTTCTACCTCCAGATGGAAGGGTTCGAGAACGGTCGGCTGCAGACCGCGGCGCGTGCCGTCGGGTTGATGCAAGCCTCGTTCGAGGCCGGGCTCGGCTACGCCCAGGATCGCCGCGTGTTCGGCAAGCCGGTGTTCGACTACCAGCTGAGCCGGGCGAAGCTGACCCGCATGGCCGCGCTCATCCAAGCCGGACGGCAGTTCTCCTACGACGTGGCCGGCCAGATGGGCCGCGGGGAAGGGACCCTCGGCGCGTCGATGGTAAAGGCCTACGTGTGCCGCGCCGCCGAGTGGGTGACACGCGAGGCGATGCAGCTCCACGGCGGCATGGGATACGCCGAGGAGTTCGCGGTGTCCCGCTCCTTCGTCGACGCGCGTGTCTTGTCGATCTTCGAAGGTGCCGACGAGACCTTGTGCCTGCGTGTCATCGCGCCGCGGCTCGCGGAGCGCGCGCTGACCTCGCCTGGCTAGAGACCCAGGTCGCGCAGCTCGTCACGAGCCTCGACGTGGAGGTCGAGACGCTCCTTGATGTCCCGGAGCGAGTCGTCGACGCTCGTCACCAGGGGTGACGCCGCCTCGAGCGCGGTGTGGCCGATGCGGTCCGCGACGGACTCGAGCTCGACGATCCGGTACCGCAACGCGAGCAGCGCCTTGTGGCGCGCCGTGAACGGCAGCTTGGAGGCCACCACCAGCTGGTCGTCGAGAGCCCGGGCGGTCGTGGCGAGGTCGTCGCAGAGCCCTTCGTAGTGCGCGGTCGCGACGCCCCGCCGGCGGGCGAGGGCGACGGTCCGGCGGGTCCGTTCGAGGCAGCGGTGCATCCGACGGTGCAGGCCCGCGGCGACCGTCTGGGAGGTCTGCCAGGACAGCGGCACACCCGGCCGACGACGAACCCAGCGCGACGTGAAGCCGATCACGGTCAGCACCACCGCGACGCCTAGGACGACCTCCACATGGCCACGCTACCCCCGCCCCCGCCCGCGGCTGCAGGCGGGCGGCAGGCCAGCGGGGGCGGGCACTTCCCCACGCGGGCATCCGGCGGCCAGAGCGCACCGCGGCGACGTCGCCCTCGTCGGGGGTCGCGTCGTGGGCGGGACCGCCGTCGGTGCCGACGATGAGCCGCCCGTCGCCCCGGAAGAGGAACACCGTCGTGGGCGCCTCGGTCCCGGTCGGGAGCCGTCGGCCCCGACGGGGGGAGGGCTCGCTTACGTCGTGCTGCGGCGCATCCCGGCACGCTCGCCGCGGGCGACGAACTTCTCCGCCATCTTGCGGCTGGCCTCGTCGATCATCTCGTCCCCGAACATGACCGCGCCGCGGCGGTCACCCGTCGTCGCCTTCTCGTACGCCTCGAGGAGGTCGAGAGCGTGGTCGAACTGCTCCTGAGTCGGGGTGTACACCTCGTTGATGACCGGCACCTGGTCGGGGTTCAGGGCCCACTTGCCGTCGTAGCCGAGGATCCGGGTCCGCATCGCGTAGTCCCGCAGCCCGTCGAGGTCACGGATCTTGAGGTACGGGCCGTCGATGACCTGTAGCCCGTTGGCCCGCCCGGCCATCAGAATCTTCGAGAAGACGTAGTGGAAGTGGTCGCCGGGGTACTCGGGAATCTGGACGCCGCCCGTGAGGACCGGCATCTCCGTCGACGCGGCGAAGTCCGCCGGCCCGAACACGATCGTCTCGAGGCGGGGCGACGCGGCGCAGATCTCCTCGACGTTGATGAGCCCGCGAGCCGTCTCGATCTGGGGTTCGATCCCGACGGGGCTCTGACGGCCGGTGGTCTCTTCGATCTGGGTGAGGAGCCGGTCCAGGGCGTGCACGTCGGCGGCGGACTGCACCTTGGGGAGCATGAGCTCGTCGAGGCGTTCGGAGGCGTTCTCGACGACGTCGATCACGTCCCGGTACGTCCATTTGGTGTCCCACGCGTTGACCCGCACGCACAGGACGGTGTCGCCCCAGTCCTGCTCGTTGATCGCCTTCACGACGTTGTCGCGGGCCGCTTCCTTCTCGAGGGGCGCGACGGAGTCCTCGAGGTCGAGGAACACCATGTCGGCGCCGAGCCCGGGTGCCTTGCCCAGCATCTTGGGGCTCGACCCGGGAACCGAGAGGCACGACCGGCGGGGCAGGGTGCGGGAGCGCTCCGACATGCCACAACCGTACCGGTACCCTCGTTGCGTGGCGCAACCCGTGCCGAGCTCGACACTGCAGGAGCTGGCCGACGGCGTGCACGTCTGGCTGCAACCCGGCGGTGAGACCGGGGTGAGCAACGCCGGGGTCGTCGTCGACGACGACGGGATCACGGTCATCGACACGCTCATGGTCCGGTCGCAGTGGGAGCCCTTCGCGGCTGCGGTCGCGGCGCTCGAGCGGCCGGTGCGACGGGTCGTGCTGACCCACGCCCACATCGACCACGTCGGCGGGACGAAGGCGTTCCCGGCCGCGGCGATCTACGCGACGCCGGAGACGAGCGGGCTGCTGGACCAGGCGATGCCACTCGATGCGTACAAGGCGTTCATGCCGGCGTTCGACGCCGAGTTCGACGACTTGGCCGAGGTCGGCACCCGGCCGGTGACCCATGAGGTCAACGGCGCGGCCAACCTCTCTCCGCGGGTCGAGGTCCTCCCGGCGTCGGGGCACACCTCCGGCGACCTCCTCGTCCTCGTCGCCGACGCTGACGTCTGCTTCGCGGGCGACCTGTGCTTCTTCGGGGTGACCCCGCTCGCCTTCCAGGGCGACCCCGCGGTGTGGGCCGACATGCTGGACGCGGTGATCGAGCTCGCCGGAACGATCGTCCCGGGCCACGGGCCCGTCGGCGGCGAACGGGAGGCCCGGGAGCTGCAGGCGTACCTGCGCCATTGTGTGGCCGGGGAGGTCCCGCCCGGGCCGTGGGACCAGTGGCCCGAGCGGGCCGAGCGGGACCCGATCAACGTCGAGCGGGCCGCGCTGCTCGCCTCGGGTCAGGACGAGACACCGCCGTCCATGCTGCGGGCCATGGGGTTCCGCTGACCGGAACGCTCGACCCCAGATAGGTCGCGCTACCGCACGTGCGTGCGGAAGAACTCCACGGTGCGCACGAACGCGTCGCTCGACGCGGCGTCGTCGTACACCTCGGGTCGGTGGTGGTTGGTGAAGGCGTGCTCGGTGCCCGGATAGATGAAGAACTCGGCTGGCTTCCCGAGGTCCCGGAGCTCCGTCTCGAGCGCGTGGACCTTCTCGGGGCCGGCGTAGTCGTCGCGTTCGGCGTAGTGGCCCTGCACCGGGCCGGCCAGCTTCGCGTAGTCGGGTTGCACGGGCCATGGGATCAGTCCGTAGTACGGCGCGACCGCGACGACCGCGTCGGGGCGCTGCGTCGCGAGCAGCAGCGCGAGGCCACCGCCGACGCAGTAGCCGGTCACCCCCACCCCCTTGGACGTGACCGCGCGGTGTTGGAGCAGCGCGTCGATCGCGCCGCCCATGTCCTTGCCGGCGCGTTCCAGGTTCATGGACATCATGAGCTTCCCGGCCTCGTCGGGCTCGGTCGTGGTCGTCCCCCGGTACAGGTCCGGGGCGAGCGCCACGAAGCCTGACTGCGCGTAGGCGTCGGCGACCGCTTTGATCTGGTCGTTGAGGCCCCACCACTCCTGGATGACGATGATCCCGGGCCCCGAGCCGGACTCGGGGATCGCCAGGTAGCCCTGTCCCTCCGAGCCGTTGCTCGGGAACGTGATCATTGAGCCTGTCATCGTGCTGGGACCGCCTCCGTGGTGTCGCCGGACCCCAAGCCAGACGCTACCTTCCAGGCCGGCAGGGAGGACGTGCGCTGGCCAAGAACCCGGATCCGACGCAGAAGATCACGACGAGCAAGGGGTCCACCCGCACGCTCGACGACTGGACGACGATGTTCCACCTGTGCCTCGTCATCCTCCCGCCGCGCCCCGAAGCGGCCCGCTGGGTCCCGGTCGCGAAGCGCATCTTCGCGACGTTCGGCGACACCGACTGCCGCTGCGCGTTCGTCGTTCCCGGCCCGGCGTCGGTTGCCGAGCGCGTCCTCGGCCCCGCCGAGAACGAGATCCTCACCTTCGTCGACCCGGACCTCGACCTCGTCCACGATCTCGACCTGACGAACCTCCCCGCGTTCGTGCACCTGCGCCAGGACACGTCGATCGTGGCCGACGCGGAAGGATGGAGCGCGTCGGACTGGCAGCGCGTCGCCAAGCAGGTCGGGAAGGCGATGGCATGGACCGTCCCCGAGGTCGCCGGCCCCGGCGACCCTCCGTCGACCCCCGGCTGGCCCGTCTCAGCCCTCTGACCTGCCCAGACGCGAGTCATCCGATGCCGATCCTGGCGGGCGGCAGGCGAAGTGTCTAGTGTGAAACCCAGCCCGTACGTCTCCGTTCGCGATGACGTCCGGGCGTTGTTACAAGTCCGACCGGTTTCCGTGGTCCCCTCCAAACGAACGGGCAGCTGCTGATGACGAGACTGCACTTGCGACACCGGGCCCTCCTCCTTGCCGTGACGATCGGCGCCGCCGCGGCGGCGACGTCGCTGAGCGTCGTGCAAGCCGGCGCCACGCCGGCCACCGACAAGCAAGCCCAGGCCGCGCAGCTCGAAGCGCAGCTCAACGCGAACGCAGTCAAGCTCGACGCCCTCAACGAGCAGGTCAAAGCCGCCCAGAGCCAGCTCGACCAGGCCAACGCGACCATCGCCGACGCCGACGCTCGCATCGCGGCGGCGAAGACGCAGACCGACGCGCTGAGCAAGCTGGTCAAGGAGCGTGCCGCGTCCGTCTACCGCAGCGCGAGCAACGGGGCGGAGACCAGCATCTTCAGCATCGACGTCAGCAAGCTGGCGAGCAGCCAGAAGTACGCGTCGGCTGCGACCCAGCACGACAACGCCCTCGTCGACCAGCTGAACCAGTCCAAGAGTGACCTCAAGGCCCGGGAGAAGGACGCCCAGGCCGCCAAGCAGTCGGCGGAAGCCCAGAAGGCGGCGCTCCAGGCCGCGGTGGGCAGCTTCCAGGCCACCAACAACCAGTATTCGGCGCTGCTCGGCCAGGTCAAAGGGGACATCGGCACCCTCGTCGTGCAGGACCAGGCCGCCCGGGCCGCCCAGGAAGCCCCCAAGGGCGGCGGCGGCGGTGGTGGCGGCGGCGGCGGTGGTGGCGGCGGCGGCGGGGCCGCGTTCGACCCGAGCAAGATCCCGCCGGCAAGCGGCCGGGGCGGCATCGCCGTCGCGTTCGCGCAGCAGCAGCTCGGAAAGCCCTATCGGTACGCCGCCTCGGGTCCCGACGCCTACGACTGCTCCGGGCTGACCATGGCCGCGTGGGCCCAAGCCGGGGTCGGCCTCCCCCACAACTCCGAGGCGCAGATCGGCGGGTACCCGAACGTGCCGATGAGCGCGCTCGCGGGTGGCGACGTCGTCTGGACTCCGGGTCACGTCGGCCTCTACGTCGGTGGTGGCGCCGTGATCCACGCCCCGCACACCGGTGACGTCGTCCGCTACATCGACGTCGGCTACTTCCAGCGGGCGATGCGACCGGGCTGATCCGGGCTCGTGGCCCCGCCCCTACGATCGGGGCGTGACCACCGTCGACCAACCGATCCGGCTCACCGCGTTCTCGCACGGCGCCGGCTGCGCCTGCAAGCTGTCGCCCGCGGACCTGCGCACCGTGCTTGGTCTGGTGCGCGGGCTCGACCCCGCGGCGCCACCGGACCCCGACCTGCTCGTCGGATTCGACACCGCGGACGACGCCGCCGTGTACCGGCTGCGGGACGACCTCGCCGTCGTCGTCACGACCGACTTCTTCACCCCGATCGTCGACGACCCCTACGACTGGGGGCGCGTCGCGGCGACGAACGCCCTCTCCGACGTCTACGCCATGGGGGGCGCCCCGCTCCTCGCGCTCAACCTCGTCGGCTGGCCCCGGGAGGGTCTCCCGTTCGACCTCCTGGCCCGGGTGCTCGACGGTGGTGGTGACGCGGTGCGGTCCGCGGGGGCGATCGTCGCCGGGGGACACTCCATCGACGACGCCGAGCCCAAGTTCGGGCTCGCGGTCGTCGGCACCGTCCATCCCGACCGAATCTGGACCAACGCCGGCGCGCGCGTCGGCGACGTGCTCGTGCTGACCAAACCCATCGGCCTCGGGATCATCTCCACCGCGGTGAAACGCGACGCCGCCTCACCCGCGCTCCTCGCCGAGGCGGTGCGGATCATGACGACGCTGAACGCGGACGCCCGCGACGCCGCCGCGCAGCTCGGCGGCGCGGTGCACGCGGCCACCGATGTCACCGGCTTCGGGCTCGTCGGGCACCTCCGGGAGCTGCTCGCCGCGTCCTCGGTGTCCGCGACCCTCGACGCCGCTGCCGTGCCCGTGATCGACGGCGTCCGGGACCTCCTCGACGGCGGGATGGTCGCCGGCGGCACGCAGCGCAACCATGCGTTCGTCACCGACACCGGCCCGGTCGACTGGGGCACGCAGCCGCTCGGCGAGCAGCTGCTCCTCGCCGACGCCCAGACCTCGGGAGGGTTGCTGTTCGCCGTCGACCCCACCCGTGTCGACGAGCTCGTCGCCGAGCTGACCCGCCGGCACACGCCGACGGCCGCGGTCATCGGGCGCGTCGAAGCCGGCGCGCCGGGCGCGGTGCGGGTCCGCTGAGCGGCGCGTCGGTCAGGGGATGACGAGCATCCCCAGCTCGGCTTCGAGCTGAGGGCGCGGCTTCGCGCCGAGCGCCGAGCGTTCGAGGCGGCCGTTGCGGAACAGGGCGATCATCGGGATGCTCTGCACCTCGTACTGCTGCGCGATGGCCGGCTCCTCGTCGATGTTGACCTTGACCACCTTGTAGGAGCCCTGGCGCATCGCCGCGATCTGCTCCACCACCGGTGACACGACCCGGCACGGCTGACACCACGACGCCCAGAAGTCCACGATGACCGGCACGTCCGATCGCAGCACCTCCGGCTCCCACGCCGCAGTCGTGACCGGCTTCACGAGCGGCTCGGGCGGCGCCTCCGGCATCGGCTCGCTCGGCCGCTCCCCCGCGACGACCGCGTCGAGCCAGCGCTTCGCGGCCTGGATGCTCTCGAGCGCCACCGCGTGGCCCATCGGGTACTCGGCGTAGACGACGTGAGCGTCGTGGTCCATGAGGGTCGTCGCGAGCGCCCGGCCCCGCTCCACCGGGATCAGCGGGTCCTCCGTGCCGTGCTGCACCAGCACCGGGATCTGCGGGGACGCGTCCCAGTCGTACTCCACACCTCCGACGTCGGGCAGGTACGACGATAGCGCCATCACGCCCGCGGGGTGCGGCCGCTCGCTGCGGCGCAACCCCAGCGCGACCGCCAGGCCGCCACCCTGGGAGAACCCGCCGACGATCGCGGCGGCCCGGTCGAGGTGATGGTCCTCGCACACCTCGTCGAGGAGCTCGTCGAGCTGGTTCAGCGAACCGAGGAACGTCGCGTCCTCGGTGTGCTCAGCGGAGATGCCGCCGAGGTCGTACCAGGCGAACCCGGGCGGCGCGGCGACCGGGCCCCGGGGCAGGACGGTCAGGAACCGGCCCTCGGGGTCGAGGTACGGGAGGAGCCCGCCGAGGTCGCGCTCGTCGGCGCCGTACCCGTGGACGAGGAGCAGCACCCGCTGCGCGGTCGGTGGCCCCACGACATTGTGGATGAGGCTCATCGGTCTCCCGAAATGTTGGGGTTGGGTCCCGCCGATGATGGCACGCTCGGTCGGTGCCCCTCACCGTTCCCACGCTTCACGACGACTTGGTCCGGCTCCGACCTCCGGCACTCGACGACGCCGCCGCGATCGCTGATGCGGTCCAAGACCCCGACATCCCCCGGTTCACGATGGTCCCGTCGCCGTACACGGTCGACGACGCCGTCACCTACATCGAGCGCAGCGCGGCGTCGTGGCATTCGGGGGACGCCGCCCCGTTCGTGGTCGTCGACGCCGAGGACGGCCGTCTCCTCGGATCCATCGGGCTCCACGACCTGGCCGAGCCCGTCGCCCACGTCGGGTACTGGGTGGCGGCACCTGCGCGACGTCGCGGCGTTGCCACCCGGGCGTTGCGCCTCGTCGCCCGCTGGGCGCTCGCGGACCTGGCGCGGACGCGCCTGGAGCTGTTCACCTTCGTCGAGAACGGCCGGTCCCAGCGGGTTGCGTCCCACGCCGGGTTCACGTGCGAAGGGATCCGGACCTTCGTCGACCACCCGACGGGACGCGACGAGCTCATGGTGTTCTCGCTGTCCGGCGTCGCCACGCCCACGACCAGCCCGGGTCGATGAGCCACGCCCCGCTCGAACTGGGCGGATCCGGGCGCACCGCCTAGCATTCCGGCCCAGGTTCAGGTCGGGTCCGCGATTGGGCGAGCTGACGGCAGGGGCAGAAGGTTCCGGGATGGGTCACGAACAGACCGACGCGTCATGAGCGAGTCGCCACAACAACATCACTGGATCTACCCGGTGGTGGACGGGACCGGTCGGCACTTCTCGGGGCCAGCCGGCGGGCGCCGTCGGACCCGGTACCCCGACTACCGGCGGGGCCTCCTGAGCGGGCGCATCACCCGCGGTGAGGGACCCCTCGAATCGGGGTTCCGGTCGATCCGGGTCGGGGACGTCCTGTGGCTCTACGCCGGCGTCGAGGTCGGCGTGGTGGGCCGAGCCCGGGTCACGAAGCTCGCCGGCCGGCCCGCACCCTGGGTCCAGTTCACCCTCGACCGCCCGGTCAGCCGCATCCTGGCCCAGGACCCGGTGCCCGGCGCCCGGATCCGGCGAGGGTTCGCCGGCGTGATCGACGGGCCGGTCCCCCTCGCCGACCACCCCGACGCCTTCGAAGGGCTCCGGTGGTGGGTCGAGCAGCTCGACGAGCGCGACCGGCGCCGCCTCGAGCCGATCGGGGTCACGACCTGGCGCCAAACCCTGGCCCGCCAGCCGGGATTGCTCGACCAGCCCGCGCTCGGCGCGCTGGCCCGCACCCTGCGGGGCCAGGACCTTGCTGTCGGGGTCGCCACCGAACCGGACGGGGTGACACGCGTCGTCGGTTTCAACGGCTCCACGCTCGTCGTCGGCGCGGCGGTGCCGGGAAGTCAGGCCGCGCTCCCCACCGACGTCCTGCGGCCCCTCGGGACGCTGGCCTGGTCGGGCTGGTCCCTCGCGCAGCGGGCCCCCAAGCTGGGCCTCGAGACCTACCTGTTCGTGGCGTGCAAGACCGCCCCGAGCGTCGAGCTCGTCCGGTTCCTCGAGGACCAGCATCATCTCGTGCTCTGGGTCCATGGCGCCCAGGTCGACTTCGGTCCCCGGACGCGGCTGCGGTGGCAGTCCGGCCTCCACGCCTCCCGCCCACTCGCCGCGGGGAACGGCTAGACCCAGCCGGTCAGAACAAGAAGTTCAACGACTCCACGACGCGGCGTCCGAGGGCTTCGTCACCGTCGAGGTGAACGGCGCCGCCCGCGAGGGCGTCCGTCGGGTCGAGCCGCCCGCACGCGAGTCGGGCGAAGGTCTCACCGTCGGTCGTGATCCGTGCGGTCACGTCGGTGGGAACGTCGTCGAGCAGCTGCGCGCGACCGTCGATGCCGATCGCGAATCGCTGCGCGAGGGGTGCCGTGACGTCGAAGACGACGGTGCTGCCCTGCGCTGCCTGGGCCTTCTTGCCGACCACGAACGGCATCGCCGCCACGACGCGGGCGAAGGCGGCGTCGGCCACCGGACCTTCGAGATGCCCGGGCCGGTCGACCGCGCGGCGCATGTCCTGCTCGTGCACCCAGGAGTCGAACACCCGGAACGGCAGGAGGTCACGGACGGTGCCCGGACCGACCGGCGTGAACGATGCCGCCCCGAAGTCATCGGGGCCGAACGACCGCAGCTGGGCCAACCGCTCGGCTGTGATCGTGCGGAACTCGGCGAGCACGTCGGCGCCACTCCGGTCCCGGCGCGAGTCGACGAACACCTCGTTGGCTCGCCCGAAGTCGTTCTTGACGTGGGGGAGGTCGTCGGGGATGTCGTGGTCGGGCGCCGCACGGCCGAGGGCCAGCCACTCGAGGGCGACGATGTGCGCCAGGTTGTCCTGGACGGTCCAGCCCGGCACCTCGGTCGGGGTCTTCCAGTCCCCCTCGTCCAGGGTCGACCCGAGATCCGCGATCGACCCCCAGACCTGATCGAGGTGCGCGACGAGTTCCTGGTCGGTGGCCATGTCAGCTCCTGGCGGGGCGTGGCCCGGTGGCGTCATCGTCGCGCACGGTGACGCGACGCACCTGGTGGGCGGGGTCCAGCTCGATGACACACGTGGCGGCGTCCCGGCTGGGGCCGATGTGGTCGCGCAGGTTGACGTGGTTCACGTCCCGCCAGACCTGCGCCGCGAGCGCGTGGACGGCCTCGGGCGTCAGGCCGGCGAACGCCCGGTAGAACGAGGTGGGATCGTCCTGGGCGGCGGCGCACAGCGCCACGAACCGTTCTCCGTACCAGCGCTCGAGGTGTTCCTCCGCCGCGTCGAGGTACACACCGACGTCGAGCAGGTCCGCCGCGATGGCGAGCACGTTGACCCCCTCGATCACGAGCACGTCGACCGCGTCGACAACCCGGACCGTGTCGGCCACGTCGTAGATCTCGTGCGCGTACGTCGGGACCGCCTGGGGCAGGTCCCCGAACCGCACGGCGGCCAGGAACGTCCGGAGCCGCTCGGCGTCATAGCTCTCGGGGAAGCCCTTGCGGGCCTGGAGCCCGCGGCGGGACAGCACGACGTTGGGGAAGAGGAAGCCGTCGGTGGAGACGACCTCCGCCCGGACCGGCGGGAGGGCGTCGCGCACGTCGTCGGCGAGGCGGCTCTTGCCCGACGCGACACCGCCCGCGATCCCGACGACGACTGGGCGGACGGACGGCAGCCAGTCCTGGACCAGGCGCCGCACGACGTCGGTGGCGCTCGTCACGGGCGGCGCATGTGCGTCGTGAGATCCCCGAGCAGGTCAGCGTGGATGACCCGCTCGGCGAAGCGCCACTCGGCACCCACCCGGGTGAACGAGTCGTCGTAGCGGCCGACCAGCACGGGGCGGACCCCGCCGTCAGGGGGGCCCGACCAGACCGTGAACACGCAGCGGCTCGTAGCCGTCCCGGTCGCCTCGTCGACGTGCACGACGAGGTTCGTCAGCACGTGCTTCGTGCGGGGCGTGCCGTCCGCGTATCGGATCACCGGGTCGTACAGGCGCCGCACGGCGTCACTGCCCACCAGCTCGGTCCCTGTCCGTGCCGACCGCACCACTGCGTGCTCGAACAATGCCGCGACCCCGCCGAGATCGCCCGCGTCCAACCGTTCGGCGTACGCGCCGACCAGGGCCCGCACCGCCTCCTCGCCCACCTGCATCGGGGAATCATGCCGCGGCCGCACCACGGCGCCATCGCCCGGTGGCGCGGTGGTCGGCGTACGGACAGCCACGGCTAGCGTCCGCCTCGCATGGCAATCCGAGCCGTCGTCTTCGATCTCGGCGGAGTGGTGCTCCCATCCCCGCTCGACGTGTTCCGCGCCTACGAGGCGCGCCACCGCCTCCCCCATCGGTTCCTGAGCGAGGTCGTCATCGACACCGGCGATCAGGGCGCCTGGTCCCGGTTCGAGCGGGGCGAGCTGGACGTCGAGGGCTTCGCCGTCGCGTTCGAAGCGGAATGCGCCGCCGCCGGCGGCGCCGTCGTGGTCGCCGACCTGCTGAACGAGATCGGCATGGGATCGGGTCCACGGCCTGAGATGCTCGCCGCGTTGCACCAGATCCGGGCCCACGGTCTCGCTACCGCGGCGCTGACGAACAACTGGAGCACCGGCGACGACCATCAGATGGGCACCCACTACCCCGAGATGGTGGCCCTCTTCGATGTGATCGTCGAGTCGGCCGTGGAGGGGCTGCGCAAGCCCGACCCGCGGATCTACCAGCTCGTGTGCGATCGGGTCGGTGTTACGCCCGACGAGGCTGCGTTCCTCGACGACCTCGGCGTAAACCTCAAGGCTGCCCGCGAGCTCGGGATGACCACCATCAAGGTGAGCGACCCGGCGACCGCGCTCGCCGAGCTCGAGACGGTGCTCGGCTTCGCGCTCGTTGCGGTCCACTGATGGAGCTCGTCCTCGTCCGCCACGCGCAGCCGGTGCGGGTCGACCAGGGAACGGTCAGCGGCCCGGCCGACCCTGGACTCAGCCGACAGGGACACCTCCAGGCCGCCCGGCTGGCTGATTGGCTCGCCGAGGAGCCGATCGGCGCGGTGCTCACCAGCCCGCTACGCCGCGCCCGCGAGACCGCCGCGCCCGTCGCGGCGACGCTCGGGGTGACCGCCGAGGTCGTCGACGGCGTCGCCGAGTACGACGCCGCGGCGGGCGAGTACATCCCGATCGAGGAGCTGCGCGCCGCGAAGGACGAGCGGTGGTTCGCGACGGTCGAGGGCCGCTGGGCCGACGTCGGCGGTGTCGACCCTCGGGAGTTCCAAGCTCGCGTGGTTCCCGCCGTCGAGACGCTCATCGACCGCTTCGGCGGGCAACGGGTCGTCGTCGTGACGCACGGTGGCGTGCTCAACGTGTATCTCGCCCATGTCGTCGGGACGGAGCGGCTCTTGTGGTTCCATCCGGAGTACACGTCGATCAGCCGGGTCGCCGCGGCGCGCACCGGCCAGCGCAGCATCGCGACCCTCAACGAGACCGCGCACCTGACGGCGCGGCGAGTGCCGAGCGAGGAGGTCCCCCTGTGACCGTGCACACCGACCGGGACCGGGCCGTCCTGACCATCACGATCGACCGGCCCGAGGCCCGCAACGCCGTCGACGGGCCGACCGCCGACCGCCTCGCCGACGCGTTCCGCGCCTTCGAAGCCGACGATGCCGTGAGCGTGGCGATCCTCACCGGCGCCCACGGGACGTTCTGTGCCGGCGCCGACCTGAAGGCGATGGGCGAAGACCGGGGGAACCGGGTCACCGCCGACGGCGACGGACCGATGGGACCCACCCGGATGCTCACGACCAAGCCTGTCCTCGCCGCGGTCGAGGGGTACGCCGTCGCCGGGGGCCTCGAGCTGGCCTGCTGGTGCGACCTGCGCGTCGCGGCGCGGGACGCGGTGTTCGGCGTCTTCTGCCGCCGCTGGGGCGTGCCTCTGATCGACGGCGGCACCGTGCGGCTCCCCCGGCTGATCGGGCTCAGCGCCGCCCTCGACCTCATCCTCACCGGCCGCGGCGTGTCCGGCGAGGAGGCCCTCCGGCTCGGGTTGGCCAACCGTCTCACCGAGCCCGGCGCGACGCTCGACGCCGCCCGCGGTCTCGCCCACGAGCTCGCCGCCCTCCCGCAGGCTTGCCTGCGCAACGACCGGCGCTCGGCGTACGAGCAGGCGGGACGAACCGTCGACGAGGCCTTGGCGAACGAGTACCGGCTCGGCCTCGCGACCTTGGACTCGGAGCACTTCGCGGCCGGTGTGGCGCGCTTCGTCGCGGGCGACGGGCGTCACGGTGCGCCGAGCGGGGCGTAGATTCAGCACGGGTACATCGAGGGGGCGAAGGGAGGGTCTCAATGGCGACCGACGCGAAGCGCACCGTCGCAGACATCATGAGCCGCCCGGCGGTCACCGCCACCGCCGACGAGTCCGTCGCCGCGGCCGCCGCTCGCATGCGCGCCCAGAGTGTCGGCTCCGTCGTCGTCGTCGACGGCGACCGGCCGGTCGGGATCCTCACGGAGCGGGACCTCGTCCGGCTCGCCGCCGCCGGGGCCGACGCCGGCGCGCTCGTCGCCGACTGGATGACCCCCGACCCCGACCACGTCGCGCCCGACGCCGAGGTCAGCAACGCGTTCGCCCGTCTCGCCGAGCATGGGTACCGCCACATCCCGGTCGTCGACCACGACCAGCTCGTCGGGATCGTCTCCATGCGGGACCTGATGCGCATCGCGCAGATCCAGCCCGCCGAGTCCCTCGCCCATGAGATCCCACGCGGCCTCGAGGGCGTCGTCGTCGCCGAGACCAACATCGGTGACGTCCGCGGCCTCGAGGGCTTCTACCACTACCGCCAGTACAACGCCGTCGAGCTGGCCGAGACCCGAACCCTCGAAGACGTCTGGTACCTCCTGTTCCATGGGGAGCTGCCCACCTTGGCCCAGCGTCAGCAGTTCCTCGACGAGGTCCGGCCACTCCGGGAGATCCCTCCTGCGGTGAAGGAGGTCCTCCCCGAGCTGGCGCGCGTCGCCGACGCGGCCCCGCCGCTCGACCTCCTGCGCACCACCATCTCGCTGCTCGGCGCGTCGCTCGGGTTCCGGCCCTCGCTCGACCTCTCCGCGTCGGAGCTGCGCTCCCAAGGCCTCCGGGTCTGCGCGGTGGTCCCGACACTGCTGTGCGCGCTGCACCGTCTGCAGCGCGACCAGCCGATCATCGATCCCGACCCGCAGCTCCCCTACGCCGCGAACTATCTGACGATGATGCTCGGTGAGGTCCCGACACCCGAGCATGCCCGCGCCGTCGAGCAGTACCTCATCTCCACCATCGACCACGGGTTCAACGCGTCGACCTTCACCGCCCGGGTCATCACCTCGACCGGCGCCGACCTGGGCGCCGCGGTCGTCGGCGCGATCGGTGCCCTGTCCGGGCCGCTGCACGGCGGCGCACCCAGCCGCGCGCTCCAGATGCTCGACGAGATCGGGACCATCGACAACGCCGACGCCTGGATCCGCGGCGCGGTGGAACGCGGCGACCGACTCATGGGGTTCGGGCACCGCGTGTACAAGACGGACGACCCCCGCTCGGTCATGTTGCGCAGCGTCGCCGAGCGTCTGGGTGGACCGAAGTTGGAGTTCGCCGAACGTGTCGAGCAGCTCGCGGTGGAGATCCTCGCCGAGCTCAAGCCGGGCCGGAAGCTATACACCAACGTCGAGTTCTACGCCGGGATCGTCATGGACGCCTGCGGTGTCCCCCGCGACATGTTCACCCCGACGTTCGCGTCCAGCCGAGTGATCGGCTGGACCGCGCACATCCTCGAGCAGGCTGCCGACAACCGGCTGATCCGTCCCAGCGCCCACTACGTCGGGCCGCCGCCCCCACAACCGGTCCCCCCCGCCGAGTAACGATGAGGCGGCCACCCGCCCGCTTGCACCTGATCCACCGCGGCCAGGCAGGCGGCTGAGCTCCCGTCGGTTTTGGCCGGCTGACGGTTACCGGGCGGCGGGCGTGGGAGCACGGTACGACCCATTGACGAACGGGTGGGCTCGTCGATGACGAAGCACCGCGTACCGTCGTGCTGGCAGGCGGGTGCACGCACCGCGTGTGACCCCCGCGCCCGCGGGCGCGCCGACAGGCCGAGAGCAGATGAGACGCCGTCACGACAGTCAGGAGGATCCCACCGCGTGGCCGGGTGTTCCCATCGGGCTCACGCTGATCCTGGCTCTCGTCGTGTTCGGGCTGGTGCTCGAGCAGGTCGTCGCGGGCGGTGCGCTCACCCATGGTGACCGGACGATCCTGACATGGGTCACGCACCATCGGACTTCCCGCCTGACCGACGCGTTCCGTCAGGTGACCACGCTGGGTTCGGACTGGGTCGTCGGGCCGATCGAGGCTGCCGCAACCCTCTTCCTGTTGGTCCGGCGGCGTTGGCGGTTCGCCGCACTGATCGCCACCGTCCCAATCGTCACGTTCCTGCTGACCGGTCTGGTGAAGCTCGCCGTGGCGCGGCCCCGTCCGTCACTGAACGCGCACCTGGTATCGGTGTCCAGCACGGCGTTCCCGTCGGGTCACGCCTCGGCCGCCGTCGCGTGCTACCTCACGTTGGCCGTCGTGTTCTGGGCGACCGGGCCGCCGGGATGGCCCCGGATCGCCATGAGCGCAGCCGCCCTTGTGCTGTGCGCGGGAATCGGGGTCTCTCGGGTCTACCTCGGTGTCCACTGGACATCGGACGTGATCGGCGGCTGGCTGCTCGGAGCCATCGTGTTGCTGGCCCTCGCGGCCGAGGTGTCGAGGTCGGCCGGCGCACGTCGGCGTCACGCGCAGGACCTGGCGGCGCTCGCCGCACCGGATTGAACCCACGCCCATGAGGACGAGGCGCCGCCGATGCAGGCCCGCACCCGTCAGGCGCGAAGGAGCTGGTCGTAGACGGCTTGCGTTGTGGCCGACGGAGAGATCGCCAACTCGTCGCGGAGGACCTCGCACAGCTCGGTGTACACACGGAGCGCCTCGGCAACGTTCCCCTGACACGCGAGGGCTCGCATCAAGACCTGATAGCCACTCTCTCGGAGCGGGACCAGACGAACGAGCTGACGACCGGCGCGCACCGCCGCAGGGAGCTCCGTCCCACCGAGCCCGAGTGCCGCCGCCGCGTACGCCTCCAGCGCGCGGAGCCGGATCTCCGCCAGCAGCCGGCGCTGCTCATCCACCCACGCCGTGTCCTGTCCGGGGAGGAACTCTCGTTCGGCAACGAAGAGCGCTACCAGCGACGGAGCCCAGGCGCCTGCCCAACCGTCGAGGGCGACCTGGGACTCCGCCCGATGCACGGCCTGTTCGGCGGCTTCCACATCGACCCAGGCGTCGTCCTCCAGTCGCAGACGCAGGCTCGAACGACCCTCAACAGCGTCCGGTCCGAGCACCTTGCGCAACTTGGAGACCAAGGCGCTGAGCCCGGTCTCGCTGGCGGCGGGGAGCCCGCTCGGCCAGAGGGCTTCCACCAGCTCGTCGCGGCTGACGAGCCGGTGGCGGTTGAGGACCAGGTAGGCGAAGAGGAGCCGGCCCTGGCGACCCGGGAAGCGGCCCTCGAGGCGCTCACCACCGACCTCGACGACCGTCGGGCCGCACAGCTGGATCCTCGTCAGTGGCGTCGACACCAAGGTCACGCCAACATTCTGTCAACAACGTTGCCGTACAACCGTTGGGGGAGGACGAAATGGCCAAGATCATCCGATGCGAGTGTGGGTTCGTGGCTCGAGGCGACACCGACGACCAGGTGATCGACACGATCCGCGGCCACATGCGAACCGACCATCCCGCCCTCCTCGAGACAGTCGGGCGAGACGACCTGCTCGGCTGGATCCAGGTTGAGTAACCGACGTGACGCGGAGGTCCGAGATGACGCTCACCAAAGATGAAACACGCCAAGACGCACGGGCCGATGTCGTCGTCGACCCGGCATGGCTCGAAGAGCACCTCGACGATCCCGACCTGTGCCTGGTCGAGGTGGACGTGAGCCCCGCGGCGTACGACGAAGGCCACATCGACGGAGCAGTGCTCTGGAACGTCTACCGGGACCTCAAGGACACCAGCTACCAGCTCGTCGACCAGGCCGCAATCGAACAATTGGTCGGTCGCTCCGGCATCAGCCCAGACTCGAGGGTCGTGTTCTACGGCTACGCGCCCGCGATGGGCTTCTGGCTCATGAAGCTCTACGGCCACACTAACGTCGGCATCCTCGACTGCGCCCGCGAAACGTGGCGTGACCAAGGGCGACCGTGGACCACCGACGTGAACACGCCCATCGCCACTCGCTATCCCCTCCGTGACGAACGGGAGCAGATCCGGGCTGACCATGCGACAGTGGAGCATGCGATCGGCGATCCAACGTGCGCCATCGTTGATGTCCGCACCGACGCCGAGTTCCGCGGCGAGCGGTTCTGGCCGTCCGGTGCCCCCGAACCGGGTGGGCGTGCAGGTCATGTCCCATCGGCTGCGCACGTCTCGATCGACGGTCTGACTGATTCCAGCGGGGCGTTCCGACCCGCCGCGGACCTGCGGCGGCTCTTTTCGTCGATCGACCTGACAGGCGACGGCGCGGTGATCTCGTACTGCACCATCGGCGGCCGTGCCTGCACCGCCTGGTTCGCGCTCACCTACCTACTCGGCCGCCAGCACGTCCGCGTCTATGACGGTTCATGGGCGGAGTGGGGACGGACGCCAGGGAAACCGGTGGAGCGCGGCGAGAGCCGGTAGGGGCGACCCCACCTCCGCATCCTCGAGCGCGGGCCGCCTCCGCTGTTCTCGCCCGCGGACGGACAGCCCGTGCCGTGCTCCGAGCGGGGCGGCTGCAGGTGCCCGGAGGAGGAGTCGAACCTCCACGCCCCGAGGGGCCGGCGGGTTTAAGCCTCGACCGTCGGTGACGACCCATCCGCCCCGTGTCGTCACATGCCGCCTGAACTTGGGGTTTGCGGTCAGGGTTGTTCGGCTGGTCTCGTCCGATCCCGGGCTGTTCGCGATCGTGCGTTAGCAGGCGTTAGCAAGGGAGGGCACCCGACGGCCGGTCGATCGGCGGCCGCAGCCACGCGAGTTGGGTGGGCGTCAAGTCGAGGTCTCGGATCGCGCGCTGCGGGCCCACGGCCTCCCACTCCCAGCCGAGTTCTTTTCCGTCGCTTGTGTGGTGGCCTGGTGGCCCCTCCGAAACATCGCGCGGAGGTGGTCGCAGCCGGAGATTCCGACCTATCTCTGCGCCTAGGTCGGTCCGCCAGAACCGCCGGCAGTCAACCTGTCAGTGTTGGGCCTGATACCTCTGGGGCTTCCTCGGGCAGTCTCAATGAGCCGCCGGACCGCATCCACGTCTTTGCGGCGTCGTAGAGGAAGGCGACGGGTA